>JBQTIF010000042.1:0-24431 GCA_052388395.1 Gemmatimonadaceae bacterium
TTTCCCACTCGGATCGTCCTTGGCGTGCCATCGGTCAGGTAAACGATTTTGAGCGGAACTTGAGTAGAGAGTCCCAGCAGATTGGCAGCGTAGGCGCCCGCAGGTTGCAGTCTGATTTTGTCCCTGCCGCCTAAAGCTTGCGCTAAGTCGTTAGGCGATGGTTTCAGTGGACCAAGCACGGGGTCGGTTTTGGGAACCTGATAAAGGCCACGCGCCGGGCGGTTAATCGTTCCGGCCCTTACGTGCCGAGTGAGGGCGGAGGCAACGGCCGTGCGCGTGCCTAGATGCGCGAGATCGCGGGGCGTGAAGATGCTCCCCGGCTTCAACTTGCGGATGTGCCGGTAGACCCTGGTGTCGGTGGAGTCCCTGTGTCGTGCCATAATCAATAGCTTCGCTCTGGCGCGAACCGTCGGCGGAGGGCGGTAAAGGCTATAGTGATCCTCGGAAGGCGCAGTGCTGGAGGGAGGCGAAAAGCGACTCTATGCCCGCAAGCGAAGCGCGCTGGCCCTCCTTCGCCATCTCCACCGTCGCGACTCGGCTTGAGAACTCACGCTGTAACGCGATTGGGGGAACGGGCACTTCCAACCCGCGCAGTCTACCCATGCTGATGCGAACGCGCGTTTGACCATGCATAAGGTCCTGCGCCAAGCGTTCCGTCGCCGGGTTATTGAGCAGTGCGCAAACATACGACGCGTTCGCGACAAGCTCATTGGGCCGAATCTGAACGCAGTCTGCTTTATTCATGGCGATAGGCAACCAGCTCGGCTGGATGCAGGCTCGTAGGTTTGGGTCACCTAACGTGCCGACGAGCACATCGCCAGGCTGACACTCGTGCTTCCTAAGCTTTGCGAAGTGATGCTCCGAGATGTACGCGGCGTCCTCGTCCAAGAACTCGCCGACTCCGATGTTTTGGAGCCGAATCACGCGCACTCCACCTTCCGTGTAGTGCTCACTCTTTAGGTTCGAGCCAAACGGTCCGTCTGAGAACTTGCGCGCAACGTCACCTAAAGCCCTCACTGGCCAACCTCTTGGATTTACGGCTGGGTCGCCGAACATGTCGAGGAAGATGGATTGCGTTAGGCTGTCGAACTTCGCGAGGGCGTTCCGGCGCATGGCCCGAAGTGCGTTCGCCTTGTCCAGGATCTCCGCAATCCTTAGTTGCTCGCGTAGGGGAGGCAGCGGAAGCCGGTAACGCGCCAAGTCCTGTCCGGTAAGGTGCTTGATGGTCGCACCTGTGAGACAATCAGCCAGTCGCCCGCTGAAGTAGTCGGCCATCAGTCGGTGCACCAGGAAGCGATTGCTCAGCTGAGGTCCGCACCGCACACGATGGATAGCCTTTTTGAAATTTCATATCCGGCACACGACCATCCCAAATAGCGGCGCGGCCAGCCTCCCCACCTTCACAAACCAGAACATCTCCTTTCTTGAGACCGTAGCGCTCCTTCTCGTGGTCCTCGAAGCGCATCAGGCGCATGTCGCTTAGGTCGACTTCGAACCACCTAACGTTTGGATTCCGAAGGTATGGCTGCGGTCGCCCTTTGTTCTTGCGCACGTCGAGCATTTTTCCGAGACACATGTCGGCAACGTCGCCAAGAGCGACAGATGGCCATCCGCTCGGCTTACCCTGCACGGCGCTCAATTCAACTTCTCTTCCAGTTCTTTCAGGCCCGCCTCAATGTCCTGCTCTAGCAACCAGAGCTGCGCAAGAATCTCCCTCGGCGAGCTATGCTCCGCAGAGTCGTGCAATAGCTCCCTGTAACGATTGACCGAGAGGTCGTATCCCTGCCCCGCGATGTCGGCCTTGGGCACGCAAAAACTCTGTGCCGTCCGCGGCCGACCACGTTCACTGCTGGCGCGATCGGCCCACCGTGCCAGCATGTCAGGTAGGTTGTTCTTCGCGTGTTCGACCTCGGTAAGAGCAGAGCGCGGAACAGGACCGAGTCTCTCGTCAGGCAGTAACGGTGCGCGCTTGTCATCGAGACTCCAACCGTCCGCGTCGACATCGTAAAACCAAACGAAATCCGTTCCGCCCGAATTCGTCTTTGTGAACACGAGGATCGCCGTCGAAACCCCAGCGTACGGCTTGAACACACCGCTCGGCAGCTATATCACGGCGTCGAGCTTCTGCTCTTCCACCAGGATGCGGCGCAGCTCCTTGTGCGCGTTGCTCGATCCAAAGAGGACACCTTCGGGCACAATCACGGCGGCACGCCCGCCCGCCCTCATGAGACGCAGAAAGAGAGCAAGAAAAAGCAACTCCGTCTTCTTCGTCTTCACGATCTGCAACAGATCCTTCGCGGTGTTCTCGTAATCGAGGCTCCCGGCAAACGGCGGATTCGCCAGCACGAGCGTGTACTTCTCTTCCTCGCCCGCGTGATCCTGCGAAAGCGAATCTCGATAACGAATGTCCGGACTCTCCACGCCATGCAATAGCATGTTCATGCTGCCGATTCGCAGCATCGTGCTGTCGAAGTCGAAGCCGTGAAAGAGATGATGGTGAAAGTGGTCGCGCTGCTTTGCATCATGCAACAGCTTGGGATACCGCTCGCGCAGATACTCGCCGGCAGCGACGAGGAAGCCCGCCGTGCCGCAGGCCGGATCGCAAATAGTGTCGTTAGGCGTCGGCGCCGTCATCTCGATCATCAGCCGGATGATGTGACGCGGCGTGCGGAACTGACCGTTCTGGCCGGCTGACGCGATCTTCGCGAGCATGTACTCGTAGACGTCGCCTTTCGTGTCGCGCTCCTCCATAGGGACCTTGTCGAGCATGTCGACAACTTTCGCGAGCAGTGCCGGCGTCGGAATTGTAAAACGCGCGTCCTTCATGTGGTGCGCGTACGTCGAGTCGTCGTTGCCGAGTTGGCGAGCGAGGTCGCTGCGCAGAAACGGGAAGACGTGATCGTTTACGACCGTGAACATTTCGCTCGCCGCGAAGTGTTTGAAACGCGACCAGCGGAAGTCCTCGTACGAACGTCTCTTCGAGTCCTTTCCTTCTGGAAAGATTCGTCGATCTACGGGCTTCTTGGTCAGACTGGCTTTGTTTTCCGCGAGCGTGTGCAGGTCATCGAGGCGGCGGATGAAAAGCAGGTAGGTAATCTGCTCTATGACCTCCAGCGGGTTCGAGATCCCGCCGGACCAGAATGAGTCCCAAATGCGATCAATCTGATTTCTGACTTCGCCAGTAATCATGCGTCGTGCGCGATGTAAGTCGTCGTTAGGGAGCGGTGAGCATGAACTCTGCTTGCACGCAGGCGACCGCGCCACCCCAACTCACGCACTACGCACAAAGTCCCGCGGGCTCACTGCGTGCGCCGGAAAGTGCTTCAAAATCTGCCGATCAGAAGTGACCAGGGAAATGTCCAGCTCAGTAGCGAGTGCAACATACTCGCAGTCATACGCAGAACACGGCGAGGTCGCCACCATCCCCAAAATGCGTTCCCCGCCGACAGCAAACTCGTTCGCCGCCAAAAGCACTTCCGCCAACTCGTGGGCATCCCACGCATCCCGCATACTGAGACCCCGCTGACGCATGTGAGCGGCGAGGATACTGCGGAACTCGCTGCGCCAGAGTAATGGAACTGCCCAGGCGCCGTCCTTTCGTAAGACCGCTTCGGCCAGCTCGGCGTTCGGCCCGCCTAACAACAGATACGCAACGAGATTGACGTCCGCGACGATCATGGCCGGCCCGCGCGGCGTGCACCGCGGAGCTGACTATCCGTTAACACGCGCACGTGGAGCCTCTCGCGAAGGCCTTGGGCCTGCTGAAGCCACTCGGACGAATCGACTCGACCAGCGCCGGTTACTCGCTCTAGGCAGACAATAATCTCGCCGTTGAGACTCCGCCGGTGCGCCAGCGCTTGCCGCTTGAGTCTGCGGTAAACGGAATGCGGCAGACCCTTAATTGTCAGCGTGGGCATTTTGGGGGTGGAGGATCCGTATTGGTACCAAAACGGAACCTAGCGCCCTTCCGCATCTATGGACAAGTGCGCGCGACTGTGGCGTGCGGATTTCGCGCGCGAGCTGGCGCTTGAGCGGCGGTATTGGGTCGTCGGGTTGCTGGGGCACCTCTCATGCTAACGTCTCTTCGAAGACGGCCGCTGCGGCGTAGCTCTGAATGGACGACCGTTGGCCGTACTCGACCGTTCGATTCCGCTCGGCGATTCCGCAATCGTCGTGGTGCATGCCTATTCACACCGGACGCAGATTCTCATTGGCGAATCCAGCGTCTGGTTAGGCGTGCGTCGTGATGTGAAATGGTAGGCCAGTCGCCTAACTCCGCCCGCGGTCCGGTTCCGTGGCACGGGCGACGATGACCGCGAGCGAATTACGCCAAGGGGACCACGCTCGTCGCCGAGATAATCTCGTCGGCGAGATCCCCTCGAACGTCCAAACGGGTCGACTCGACCCACACGCGAAGGTCGAGAGGCCACGTGCGAAGGCCGGACAGCGCAAATATGAGCACATGCGTGTCGAGGTTAACCACTCGCCTCCCACGCGGCGCCAGTAGACACCATGTCGCCCTTGATCCGGATCCGCCCCTTAAGCGCGCCGATCAGGTCGGCGGACGCGCGCTCAGCGGGCATGACACACGCCACCGGCCGGCCGTGTTTGGTGATCACCACGCCGTCGGGATCGAGGTGAGCGAGAATGTCGAGACATTGTTCCTTGAACTTGGCCGCTAAAACCAGTCACACTTTATGTCCGGTTCGCCCCGGCCTAGAAGAACACCGGCTCGCGATACGCGCCGAAAACCGCTTCCATCGCATGCCGGATTTCGTACAGCGTGCAATACGCGCGCGCGCAATCGAGGATGTACGGAATGAGGTTCGCATCAGTGGCCGCTGCGCCTTTCAAAGCATCCAGCCGTTGCCTAACGAGATCACTGTCGCGTGTGGCACGCAGCTTGGCCAACCGCTCGCGCTGATCGCGATCGGCATCCTCGCCCACCTTGAGCATTGGGATCGCGAGCTCCGGCTCATCGGTCACGAACTCATTCACGCCAACCACCAACCGCCGACGCTGCTCGATCTCCCACTGCTGGCGCGCAGCCGACTCGGCGATACGCCGCTGGAACCACCCCTGTTCGATCCCCTGCACCACGCCACCAGCCTCCTCGATCTCCTTGAAGATCTTCTCAGCCTCGCGCTCCATCTGATCGGTCAGCGCCTCGACGTAGTATGAACCACCCAAGGGATCGATGACGTTAGGTACACCTGACTCGTACGCCAAGATCTGCTGTGTGCGCAGCGCCACCTGCACCGCTGACTCGGTCGGTAACGCCAGCGTCTCGTCCATCGAGTTCGTGTGCAGCGACTGCGTCCCGCCTAACACGGCCGCCAACGCCTGATAGGCGACGCGCACGATGTTGTTCATCGGCTGCTGCGCCGTGAGCGTCACGCCAGCCGTCTGCGAATGGAAACGCAGCATCCATGAACGTGGATCCTTCGCCCCGTAACGCTCCTTCATGTGCCGCGCCCAGATACGGCGGGCTGCGCGAAGTTTGGCAATCTCTTCGAAGAAGTCGTTATGAATGTCGAAGAAGAACGACAGCCGGCGCGCAAATGAATCCACGTCCAGACCGCGCGCGATGCCGCGCTCTACATAGGTAAAGCCATTGGCGAGCGTGAAGGCGAGCTCCTGGACTGCCGTCGCGCCAGCCTCACGGATGTGATAGCCAGAGATCGAAATCGTGTTCCATAGGGGGGCGCTCTGCGCCCCCCATTCGAATAAGTCGACGATGAGTCGCAGCGCCGGCTCGATGGGATAGACCCAGGCGTGCTGCGCCATGTACTCCTTGAGGATGTCGTTCTGGACGGTCCCGCGAATGGCGTTAGGCGACACGCCCTGCTTTTCCGCCGCTGCTGCGTAAAAGCAAAAGAGAATGACGGCCGGCCCATTGATCGTCATCGACGTGGAGACTTGGTCGAGCGGGATGCCGTCGAACAGCGTCTCCATGTCGGCCAAACTGGAGATCGCGACGCCAGACTTTCCGACTTCACCCTCCGACCGCGGGTGATCCGAGTCGTACCCCATCAAGGTGGGAAAATCGAAAGCTGTCGACAGACCTGTCTGACCGTGCGCTAGCAAAAACTTGAAGCGCTTATTCGTCTCAGCCGCGGTTCCGAAGCCGGCGAACATCCGCTTGGTCCACAGGCGACCGCGATACCCCGTCGGATGGATTCCGCGCGTGAAGGGGTAGCGTCCCGGCGCTGGGATCGACGCAGGATCAAGATCGGCGATGTCGAGCAGCGTGTACAGAGGATCTACTTCGCCGCGCGAGTTCGCGAACGCGATGTCCCGCTTCTCGCTGTTCTCATAACGAGCACGCCACTCGGTCAGCTCGGTTTGCAGACGCTCTAACTCTGCCTGCTGCTCCCTAACGAGATCGGGAAGGTGCCCATCATCCACGGATGTCATTCGTTTCCTCGCTGAATGATCCCAGCCGATCGCTCGAGTACAGCATCCGCCACGCGAAAGGGACTCACGTCACCACTTTCGAGCGCGCCGATTGTGTGGTCGAGGTACGCTACTAGTTGCGGGTCGTTCCACACGTGCCGCCGGAGCCGCGACTCCGCGATTTGCAGGACCTGCTCTCGCAGACGCTGGCGCCGTCGCTCACGCAACGCCCCGCTGGTCTCAAGATAGCGCCAGTGGCGGTCGAGCGCCGACACCAAATCGTCAATCCCCTCGCCCTTGGACGCCACTGTTTTGATCACGGGTGGGACCCAGCGCTCAGTCTGTTCCTTCGCCGCTGCCTCACGCGCCGCACGCGCGGGATTCATGACACTGAGGTCGACGCCGTGGTGTGCCGGCACGTTCTTCATCGTTTCACCAGAGCGCATACCGAGCATCAGCTCGAGATCGGTCTTCACACGGTCAGCACCTGGTCGGTCGGCTTTGTTCACGACAAAGAGATCGGCGATCTCCATCAGTCCCGCTTTCAGTGTTTGAATCGAATCACCCGATTCAGGGACCAGTATGACAATGTTCGAGTCTACCGTGCGCGCGACGTCCAGCTCGCTCTGCCCTACGCCGACGGTCTCGATGATAATTCGATCGAAACCAAACGCGTCGAGGACGTCCGCCGTGGAACGCGTAGCGGCGGACAGGCCACCTAACGAGCCGCGGGTAGCGAGCGAACGGATGTAGATGCCGGGGTCCAGCGCCACACTCTCCATCCGGATACGGTCGCCTAACAGGGCCCCACCAGTGAAAGGAGACGTTGGGTCGACAGCGACGATGCCCACGGTAAGACCGGCCGCTCGATATGCCGCCGCAAGCTGCGTGGTCGTCGTACTCTTCCCTGCCCCGGGCGGCCCCGTCATGCCTATTCGTCGCGCGCGGCCGACGCGAGAGTGCAAGCGGCTCAAGAGGTCGTCCGCGCTTGGCCGTTCATTCTCGACGATTGAAATCGCACGCGCGAGAGCAGCCGGTTTCGCTGCATCGAAGTCCTTGAGCAGCCGCTCGAGCACGGTCACTTACGCAGGCCTTCGCTCCGGGGGCCGACACTGACACCTGGCTCGTCATGCTCGTCGCGGATATCGCCGACAAGCTCCTCCAACAGATCCTCCAGTGTCACGATGCCTAACGTGCTGCCTTCTTCCTGGACAACGGCGAGGTGCTGTCGTTCGCGCAGCATACGGAAGAGCAAGTCGTGACACGGACCGTTAGGACCGGCCGCAGCCACAGCGCGCACCGGCAACACCGGCTCCTCCGCTTCCTCATCCGGACTGCGCAGCACGTCGAAGGCGTGCAGCATCCCCACGATCTGGTCCAATGACCCGCGGAACACAGGTACCCGACTGTACCCGCCCGCGGCAATACGCCGCGCTTTCTCCTCGACCGGCAGCGCGTCGTCGATCGCGAACACTCGGTCGCGTGGAGTCATGACGGCGCGGACCACCTTATCGCGGAATTGCACGACGCCGCTGATGATCGCGAATTCCTCTCGGTCTCCTACCCCTTCCAGCTCTCCTTCGCGGAGAAGCTCTTCCAGCCCCGCCGCGTCATCACCGGTCGCCTGCAGTCCATGTGGTCGTTCGCCCGTTAGGCGCCGCACCAGAGCAAGCAGTGGACGAAACGCCACGTCAAAGACGCCTAACACGGGAAGCAGAACCGGCAGAAGCGCGGTCGACCAGCGCCGCGCGACGGCACGTGGAATCAGCTGGCCGAAGATGAAGAGAAAGCCGGCGTACAGGATCACGGCTCGCGCACGTGCGAGCGAGCTGGCGCCGGCTGTCGCGCCGAGGAAGACGCCCGCAACGAAGACGGTCACCGCGATCGTCGTCCCTGCGACGAGGATGAGCCGCTGCGGTCGCTCGAGATACAACGCCGCCACGCCCGCGCTGCCGGAGAGTTGGCGTTCGACCCAGTGGCGCAACCAGATGCGGCTCACCGTGCGCACCGTCGTCGCCGCGGCTGTCAACGTCGCGACGATCACCACGGTGAGCACGAGTACGATGATCGCCGTCACTTCACTTTCTCCAAGTACACCCGCTGCACGCGCCGACGTACCACACGCTCGACCACCAGTTGATAGCCGCGCAGCAGCAGGCGCTCGCCAGCTTTCGGGACGCGGCCAAGGATGTCGTAGACGAGACCACCAACGGTGCTGACTCCCTCGCGCGTGAAGTCGGTGCCCGTGATCTCAGAGAGCTCGTCCAGCGTTAGGCGCGCCGACACCCAAAACCGGCGCTCGTCTTCCTGCTCGACTGGTGCCTCTTCCTCGTCGTACTCGTCGCGGATCTCTCCGACGATTTCTTCCAGCACGTCCTCGATCGTCACCAGGCCCGCTGTTCCGCCAAACTCGTCGACGACGATCGCCATGTGCGTGCCTGACGACTGAAAGTCACGCAGCTGGGCATCAGCGGATTTTGTCGTAGGAATGAACGCGGCCGGTCGAATCAGGTGCGTCCAACTCGGCTCCGGCTCCTGATCCGCCACGATCGCCGGTAGGAGATCCTTCGCGTACAGAATGCCGACGACGTCGTCGATCGTTTCGCCGTAGACAGGTAGTCGGGCGTGTTCCGAGCTGCGCACTCGAGCGAGGGCCTCAGCCCACGGGACGGCGCGGTCGATGGCAAGGATCTCCACGCGCGGGACCATAATGTCGCCGGCTGTCGTGTCCTTGAGCGCGAAGACGCCACCCAGCAGGACCTTCTGCTCCTTGGAGACGTTCGCTTCGGCCGCCACGACGTGAATGAACTGCTCGGCGGCTTCGTCACGCGCCTCGTCGTCAAGCTCTTTCGGGGGGAGCATCCGATCGAGCCAGCGCTCGAGCGCGAAACCTAACGACACAAGCGGTGTGCACACGGTCTCGACGGCCAACAGAAAACCGCTCAAAGGACGCACAGCGCGCGCAGCGAGCGAGTCGCCCGCGGCCCGGGCGAGCGATTCGGTCAACCCAGCGGCGACGAGGGCGATGACGCTGGCGATGAGCAGCGTCACGCCCACCGATAAGCGAGCGAGATCAAAAGCGAGCGCGAGGCTGATGCCCGCGACCAGATTGGTCGCGAGCCTGGTGAACGCGATGGCGCGATGCACGCGCTCGCGCCGTTCGCGCAATGACGCGAGCGTCGCATCGAGTTTGTCGTGCGAATCGAGGGCGAGGAGCGCCCCATCGGCTAACGCGCTCAGCGCGCCTAACGCAGACGCTCCGATAGCGATCAACAGGGCGCCCACACTCATACGTGCATCGCCCGCAGAAGGCGCTCTTGCCTGCGCCACATCGGAGAACGCGTCCGATCGCCGGACTCGGGGTGTGCCAAACCCGCTGCGTGCAGCGCGCCGTGAATCAGCAGGCGCGCCATCTCCTCACGCGCGCTAACGCCAAAACTGCGCGCGTTAGCGCGCGCTACTTCCGGTGCGATGTAGACGTCGGCAACCAGCGGCGCCCTCGCGCCGACCGGTGCGAATGCGAATGTGATCACGTCTGTCGCGCCACGCTTGCCGAGGTGCTCGCGATTGAGCTGCGCCATCGCACGACGACTGACGAACGTCACCGCGATCATCGCGCGCCGCACGCCCGCCGCTCGCAGCGCCGCTCGCACGACGGTGCGCGCTCGGGTGCGTGAGATCAGTCGCTGCTCGACACGTGATTCGACGGCGACATCGATCGTCGCCGGCCGGGTACCGCGCCGCGCCGCTGTCACAGGCCTCCCGCCGTGCCGTCTTTCCGGATGCGGTCCATCGCGCCTGACGGATAGTCGATGCGCGCGTGATGCATGCTGGTTAGGGTACGGACGAAGGACGATTTGATGTGCTCGAGCTGCGCAAGAGTGAGCGGAGTATCGCGCAGCTGTCCCTGCTCCAAGCGTCGTCGCACGATCTTCTCGACGACCTCGCGGACCCGTTCAGGCGTTCTGTCGCGCAGCACTCGCGTTGCGGCGTCGACGCCGTCGGCGAGCATGAAGATCGCCGATTCGGCGGACTGTGGAAGCGGCCCGGCATAACGAAAGACTGCGGAACTAGTATCGTGCCCGATGCCGCGCGCCTTTTCGGCGAAGTACGAGATCGGCTCGGTGCCGTGGTGTTCGGCGATGAACGCCCGGATCGCGCGAGGGACGCGGTGGGCTGCGGCCAGTCGTAACCCATCACCAACATGACCCTTTATGATCGCGGCGCTTTCGGTCGGCGTTAGGCGATCGTGCGGGTTGTCGCCGGATTGGTTCTCCACGAAGTACGGCGGCCGCGTCACCTTGCCGACGTCGTGATAATAGGCTCCGACCCGCGCCAGCAGTGCGTTGGCACCGATTGCCGCACAGGCCTGTTCCGCGAGCTGGGCGCAGGCAAGCGTGTGCGCGAACGTTCCCGGCGCCTCGAGACTCAGACGCCGCATGAGCGGTCGGTTAAGGTCGGACCATTCGAGGAGACTGAAATACGTGTCGATACCGCTTACATTCTCCACGATCGGCAGGATCAGCAGCGCGAGCGCCACGGAAAAGACAGCGTTCAGTGTGCCGATGACGATTCCCGTGAGCGCGTCGCCTAACGGCGCCGCCGTCCAGAGCGTGACTGCGACGGAGGCCACTGCGTACCCTGCCGCCAGGACACCAATCGCGACGTACGCGCGGCGGCGCTCCGTGAGACTGCGAACGCTCCAGGCCGAAACGGCGCCACCTAACAGGCAGAGAATCGTGCCCGCCTTCCCCGCGAGCGGCGGCAATTGACCGATGAGCAAGGCCAGCATGATCGTGGCCAGCATGCTGGTGCGCGCGTCGAGCAGGACACCTAACGCGAGACCGGCCACCCCAATGGGGACAAGCGCGCCCGTAAATGCTCCCGAGTAAGGGATGTAGAACAGAATGCCGCGCGTGAGAACAAGCACGACAACGAAGCAGAGAGCGATTCCGAGGATCGCTCGGAATGACGCGTAGATGCCCGGTCGATACAGTGCCAGGACAACGCCGAGCGGGATGACGAGCAGCGTTTGCAGAACCGCGGCGCCGAGCACCGTACGCCAGGTGAGCGGCGTCGGTGGGAAGAGCGCCACGATGATCGCGCCGAGCGCCAGCGCGACCGCGACGCGCTGTGCGTGGACGACGAGATCGAGTCGCCGGGGAAGGTCGGCGAGCCAGCTGCCTGACGTGGCCGTAGGCGGCGGAGGCACGGGCTTAGGCGTTAGGCGAGCGATTCGTCGTGATACGCCCGAATGATCTCTCGCACCAGGCGATGGCGCACGACGTCGGTTTCGTCCAGATAGTGGAACGCGATGCCGTCGATGCCTCGCAGAATGCGCTCGATCTGCAACAATCCAGAGTCCTCGCGGCGCGGAAGATCGATCTGCGTCTTATCGCCGGTGACGACGGCCTTCGCGTTCACGCCCAGACGGGTCAGGAACATTTTCATCTGCGCGGCGGTCGCGTTCTGCGCCTCGTCTAAAATGACGAACGCTTCGTTGAGCGTGCGTCCGCGCATATACGCCAGCGGCGCGATTTCGATCACGCGCGTCTCCAAAGCGCGCTGCATGCGCTCCGGCGGCATCATGTCTTCCATGGCGTCGTACAGAGGACGCAGGTACGGATCGACTTTTGCCTGCATGTCGCCAGGAAGAAAGCCTAACGACTCACCGGCTTCCACAGCCGGCCGCGCCAACACGATGCGACGCACGCGCTTGCGGATGAGCGCGTCGACGGCCATCGCCACCGCGAGATATGTCTTCCCTGTCCCAGCGGGACCGATGCCGACCACAATGTCGTTCTCAGCGATGAGGCGCAGGTACTCTGCCTGACCGGGACTGCGCGGTCGGATGAGCTTGCGCACCCCCGGCAATGCGATGCGCAGCTCTCCGTCTGCTCCGTCGCCCCCTCCCCCAGCTGTGTCAGGTGCTTCCATACTCAGTCGGACGACTTCGTCGGGGGTGAGGTCGCTGCGCTGCCGCGCCGCATCGATCATCCGCTGCGCCAACTGAACGCCCTGTGTCACCACACTCGCCGGTCCAGTGAGGACCAACGCATCGCCGCGCAGCGCGACTTTCACACCCGTCTGTCGCGCCAGCTCGACGAGGTTGGCATCGTTAACCCCGGCCAGAGTCAACAGGTCGGCGCCGGCCGTGTCGAGCCGTTGAGTCGTGACGCTTTCGCTCACGAAGCGCTGCCCCCGGCCTTCGTCGTTAGGTGGAGTGCCGCAAGGTCGGCAGGGTTCACGGTCGTTGGCGCACCTTCAAAGAGCGCGCGCGCCGCTGTGGTCTTTGGGAACGCGATGACGTCGCGCATCGATGTCGCCCCGGCGAGCATCATCACAATGCGGTCGAACCCCAGCGCGAACCCGCCCATCGGTGGCGCGCCGGCCGTGAGACCGTCCAAAAGAAAGCCAAACCTTCGCGCCTGATCCTCCGGAGCGATGCCGAGCAAGCGAAAGATGAGCGTCTGCACCTCGGCATCGGTGATGCGGATTGAGCCGCTCCCCAGCTCGTTGCCGTTGTAGACAGCGTCGTAGTGCAACGCGCGACAGCGTCCGGGGTCGCTCTCTAACGATTGGAAATCGTCCGGGTGCGGTGCTGTAAACGGGTGGTGCGCCGGGACATGCATACCGGTGTCGGGATCCAGCTCGAACAGTGGGAAGTCGACAATCCAGCAGAACGCGTGACGCATGCCCGGCTCGATGCCGGGGCGCCTAACAAGTGCAGAGCGCACGAGGTGCAGCGCGGGTGACGTCGTCGCGTCCTGACCTGCCACCGCGAACAGCAGATCACCGGCGCTTCCGCCCAGGGAAGCGAGCGCCGTCGCACCGATTGCCTTGACTCCTTGCCCCTCCCATGCGTCGGCGCCACGGCGCGCCCAGATCAAGCCGCCAGCTTTCGCGTCTTTGACAAGCGCGCTCCACGCGTCGAGATCCTTGCGCGACACGCTCGCCGCGTCGGGCGCGACAATGCCGCGCAACCGGGCGCCGGTAGCGAGCTGCTCGCGCACAAACGGTGCTGCATCGTCGCCGATGAGGCTCGTTAGGTCACGGATCTCGAAGCCATAGCGCAGGTCGGGCTTGTCGACGCCATAGCGTTCCATCGCGTCGTGATAGGCGAGCCGCGTAAAAGGGGCACTGACTGACTCTTCTGCCTCGTTCCACTGATCGACCAGAACGCGCTCGATGATACCGTAGATATCTTCGACGCCGACGAAGCTCGCTTCGATGTCGATCTGCGTGAACTCAGGCTGCCGGTCGGCGCGCAGGTCCTCATCGCGGAAGCAGCGCGCGATCTGGAAGTATCGGTCGAAGCCGGCGACCATCAGCAGCTGCTTGTAGATCTGCGGCGACTGAGGCAGCGCGTAAAACTCCCCTGGGTGGATGCGGCTGGGGACTAAATAGTCGCGAGCCCCTTCCGGGGTCGGCTTCGTTAGGATCGGCGTTTCGATTTCGAGGAAACCGAGCTCGGTCAGTGTGCGGCGTGCACGCTGTAAGAGACGATGCCGGAGAACAAGGTTCGCGGCCATGTCGCTGCGGCGCAGATCCAACAGGCGGTGCTTGAGGCGTAGCTCTTCGGCAGGGAGCTTGTCGGTTTTGCTGCGGGCGACTGGGATCGCAGGCGTCAGCGCAGGACCGACGACTCTCGCCAGGCGCGCACGCACCTCCACCTCCCCTGTTGCCAACTCTGGATTGCGCCTTTCTTGTGGGCGCAGGACAACATCGCCCTGGACCAGAAGGACGGTCTCCGGCGTTAGGCGTTCTGCCACGCGCACCGCCTCAGCGTCTGCGAAGCGAGGGTCGAACGACACCTGCACCATACCCTCGCGATCACGCAGATCCACGAAAATGAGACCGCCCAGATTCCGCATTCGATGTACCCAGCCGCCAAGACGTACGGCCACGCCGGCATGCTCGGGACGCAGCGCGCCGCACATGTGCGACCGCAGCTCCGTGCCTAACGCCGTTGGCTGAGTCATACGATGGCTCGCTTCCGCGCGCGAATCCAGCGCCACACACCCACACCCACCAACGCGCCGCATACGTCAGCCAGCCAGTCACGCACGTCAGCCGAACGACCGGGGACGATCAACTGGTGCCATTCGTCGATCGCGCCCAGAATCGCAATTGCGAGCACGACCAACCACGACGCGGTTTCACTCGGCGAACGAATACTGCTGCGCCACGCGAATGCAGCGAGGGCGTACATCGCGGCGTGCGTGAGCTTGTCGGCGCCTGCGAACGTGGGAACGGCAACGTTGGTAACGCTCACCGAATTGACCGCCAAGATCACGGCTGTCCAAACCAGCGCTGCGACGAGCCAAGGCTTAGAAGTGGCGCTCACAAAGTGCTAGCGTTGCTTGAAGATCCGGGGGCGAGGGCCGGGGTCGACCGATTTGCGTTTGTGCCGCGCCGGACAGTGCACCGCAAGCTGTTGTCGTGCTGAAACATGGGGCCGCGAAATCTAAGGCGCGCGGAGGAGCCGGGGGAAGCGACGCGATTGACCGGCTCGCATGGTGGTCCTAAGCTCAGGCTGATGCTGCGCCTTGTGTTGGGTCTTTTTGCTGTCGCGCTCGCCAGAGCGTCGGCGCCAGCCCAGCAACTCCCTGGTCGAGACCTCTTCGACCTTCCGATTGCCGCCCTGGCCGAGGGGACCGCGCTCGCCTTGTTCGCTGGCGACGGCCTGCGCAACCCGGCGTCGCTGTTTGTCTCCAGCCGTGAACGCGGTCGTTTGTCACTCTCCTCCCTCGCGACTGGGCGTGAACAGCGAGTTGCTGCCCAGACCCTAGCGATTGCCTATGCTGTCCGCGGAACAACCGCTGGAGTCTCGCTGGCGCGCTCCAGCGTCAGCGATATCGCACGAACCGACACGGATCCCCAGACTGTCGGCCCGGATGTTCCGTACGGCCTGCGTGTCATATCCGTCGCGGCGGCGCGGCGCGAGGGAAATACCCTAACGAGCGGCATCGCCCTTCGCTATCAGGCCGGCGAGCTCGACACCGAGCGTCGCAGCGAGTTGGGACTTGACGCCGGGGTGATCGTCGACAGCCTGATTGGTCGCGACGTGACCGTAGCCGCGTCGAGCTTCTTGTGGCGACCCGGGGCGCGCGGCGGAAGTGGTGCGGCATTCGCTGCGGCTGTCGACGCCGGGGCGATCACCCTGCGGCAGATCGGCAACACGAATGTGCGCGTCGGGTATGCCTGGACCGGAACCGTGCAGATGTCGAACGAACATTTCGGCTACATCACGCTGCGGACGCGCGTTTGGGACGCGCGCGCCGGCGCTGCCCGGGTCGTGACCGCAAACGATGTAACGACGCGTCTACGAATCGCGTTAGGCGCTCGCTCCGGCCGCTACCGGCTTGGAGTGGCGCGCGAGGAAAACCCGTACGGGCTGTCGCCGTCTTACGTCTTTGTCCTTGTCACACATCTGGCCGCCCCGTGAAGACGAATCTGCTCAACCTCGCACCGCTGGAGGCTGAACGCGCGCTGCGGGCGTTCGCCGTGTCGCAGGGGGTCGAGCCGTACCGCGGAAGCCAGGTCGTCAATCACCTGTGGCACTCGCCGAAAGCGGGATTCGCGGAGATGACGGACCTGCCGCCCGCCTTTCGCGCAGCGCTCGCGCATGCGTTCGAGCTGCCGCGCCTAACGCTCGACGTGCGGCAACGCTCGGTGGACGGCACAGAGAAGTTTCTCTTTCGGCTGCATGATGGTCAGGCGATCGAGACCGTGGCCATCCCCGAGAAGCGGCGCCTAACGCTGTGCATCTCGTCGCAAGCGGGATGCGCGCTGCAGTGTGCGTTCTGCGCGACTGGGGCGATGGGTTTCGCGCGCAATCTCGAGGCATACGAAATCGCCGGGCAAGTGCGCGAGCTGTTGGTACTGCATCCTCCTGTACAGGCGACCAACATCGTCTTCATGGGGATGGGCGAGCCGCTCATGAACTGGGAAGCGGTCGACGTCGCGCTGACGATCCTGAACGCTCCCAAAGGACTCGGCATCGGTGCGCGGCATATCACCGTTTCAACCGTCGGGGTGCTTCCTGGAATCGAAGCCCTCGCTCGCCGCCGCGAGCAGTTCCGCCTGGCGATCTCGATCCATGCGCCGAACGACAGGATGCGTCATGCCCTTATGCCGATCAACACCAAATATCCGCTCGCGAGCGTACTGGAGGCAGCGAAGGCGTTCGATCGGCGTGTGACGTTCGAGTACGTGCTGTTAGGCGGTGTCAACGATCAGCCGGCACACGCGCGCGAGCTTGCTGCGCATGCGCGAGCTTGCCGCGCCTTTGTGAATCTCATCCCGTTGCATCCTGGTGGCGCGGGTCACTTCGCACCTTCGGGTACAGAAGCGACGGAGCGCTTCGCTCGCGTGTTGCGCGAGGCCGGCGTGGAAGTCACTGTGCGTAAGAGCCGCGGCGTCGATATCGCCGCCGCGTGCGGTCAGTTACGGGTAGAACGGCTTCGCCGGCGGCCGCCAGTCGCGGCCCAGGTACACGCTCACGTCGAGGTAGCGGGTGGAGTCGACGTCAGCGACCACGCGAGCGACGCCTAACGCGCGAGCGACGAGCTGAGCCCACTCGCTGTGCCCCGTTCGATCGACAACCTGGGTGGAGTCACGCGGCGGAGCCCCTGACGCGAAGCGCACGACATCGAACCCTTGATCGCGGAGGAAGAACATTGCACGTCGCGCGAGACCGCGCTGCGTTGTGGTGTTGATGATTTCGACACGAATTCTTGCGGTATCGGGGACCTGAACGACTTTCGGCGCATCACCGCCACCGTGTAAGTCGTCGCGGTCCCCGCATCCAAGTGGAAACAGAAGGCTCGCAAGGACTAAAAAGCGGCAGCGCAGATATACGCCGAAAGAAAGCAGATAACCGCTGATACGGCTCTTGTTTAAAGGAGTTGCAGTATCTGAGTTAATCTGCGCTGTTTCAGCGTTCATCTGCGCTGCCGCTTAGAGCAATCATCTCACGACATTCCACAGCGCAACGGTTTCCGGAAAAAGCGGCTTGCCTTCGCGCACATTCCACTCGATTCGCATCCGCAATACCTGACGGAACACGCCATCGAAATCGTGCGGCAGGTGCGCCGCGAGAAAGGCGCGGTCGTCGTGCATGAACGGCCGCCCGGGCTCCAGAAAATCAGCCATATACAACGCCCGCCCCGTGCGATCCCACTCGGGGTGCCCTGTCGTGTGCCAGCGGATCGCGTCCAATACGGCAGCCCGCGTCTCGCCCTCTTGTGTCAGACGTGCGGCGGCGGCGGGTCCGTGCAGCGTCTGAATCGGACGATTGTCGTTAGGCACGAATGATTGGATCACGTCATTCGGCGCATCACGCATGGCATCGTGCCAGGCCCCCACGTCATGCCATGCCTGCGTGGTTTCTCCATCGAGGTGCAGCGCTGTCGCCCAGCGATCGAGCAGCGCCGTCACGCGCTCGATGTGCGCACGGCGCTTGTCACTCACCTGCGCCCACGCCGGAAGTTGCAAGCTCACGATGCGCGCTCGCCCGCATCCAGCTCGGCAACTTCACGTTGCCAGAAGTCACGCGTCTCGAGCCCCGGGTGCGGTAGTCGCAACTCGGGATCATCGCTGGAAACGTCGTCAAAGCGCACGAGGTCGAGATCGATGGTGCGCGCCGCCCATCGCTCTTCGCGCGTGCGCCCAAGCGCGCGCTCGATAGCAAGCAGACGCTCGAGCAGCTCACGCGGCGCGAGCGTCGTTTCCAGCTTCACCATCTGATTCAGGTACGGCGGCTGCTGCAACCCGCCTAACGGCCTAGTCTCCTCGATCTGCGAGGCTGCCAAAACGCGGCTCGCCGGCAGGCGCGCCAATGCTGCCCGCGCAGCGGCCAGATAGCGCGCGCGATCGCCAAGGTTCGACCCCAGCGCCACGTAGGCAAATTCACTCATCGCGCAGCAGCTCGATCGCGACTTCTGCGTTGTGCAATGGCCCTGGTAGTGGAACATGAGGCTTGCGCACGTTGACCCTCACGCGCTGAACCTGATCCGTTGCCATCGCACGCTCCGCGACCGAGAGCGCCACACCCTCGAGATAATCGACCGGGCCTTCGGCAAACACGGAGGCGACGAGGTCATAGAGCTGTCGATAGTCGAGCAGCAATCCCCCGCTCGCACTTCCTGCTGGCGTCCGGGACCAAACGCGCACGTCGACTTCGATGGGCTGCGCTATCTGCCGCTCGTGCGGCAACACGCCTACACGCGCGTGAAACGAGACGCCGTTGAGTGCGACCTCATAACTCGTTTGCACGGCGGCAACGTAGACCGCACTCGAGAGAGTGTCAATTTGCTCGGTGATCGATCCGCGTCAGGCGCCGCGCAAGCTCGCCCAGTGACGACGCTAGTTCGCGCAGTTCGCGTGACGCACCCTCGAGCTCGCCCAGAGCACGTGCTTGATCGTCCGCGGAAGTAGCGGCTTGCTGTGCGCCGCCCTGATTGCGGCGCGAGATACCGGCGATGCGATCCATGTGCTCCCGCAAGCTCGCGACCGCCGCTTCCTGTTCGTGCGTCGTCTCGGCAATGCGCTGAGTCCAACCCATCGCGGCCTCACTCCCTTCAGAGATCTTGTCCAGCGCGCGCAGGGCAGACGACGCAAGCGACTCGACGTCGCCGACAACGTCGTGCCCGCGCACCATCTCATCCTCGGCACGCGTCACTTCCTGCGCGAAACCACTGACGACCGTGGCAGCGTCATTCGCTACGCGTCCGCTCTGTTCTGCCAGTTTACGGATCTCTTCGGCAACAACCGCGAACCCCTTCCCTTCGTCGCCGGCTCGCGCCGCCGCGATCGCCGCGTTGAGCGCCAGCATGTGCGTCTGATCGGCGACGTCACGCAACACCGACATGAATCGCGTTAGGCGTTGGTTCGAGGAGCGGAGCTCATGTAACACTCCGGTGCTGGCCGTGACGATGTCCTTGGCCTTAACGAGCCGTTCCAGCGCATCGCCAATGGTCGCCCGGTTGGCCGAGGAGATCTGTGCCGAACGCGCACTCGCTTGTGCGGCTTCGCCGGCGTCGCGCGCGATATCGGCGATGGCGCGGTAGAGCGCATCGGCGGCTTCCTGACCGCGCGCAGTCTGCGCCCCTTCCTCCGAAACGCCTTCGCGGAACTGCGCCGAAAGGTTCGCCACTAATTCGGCACCGCTGCGTAACGCGCGCGTGGAATCGTTGAGCGTCGCGATCTGCTGTTCCAGACGCGTCGCTGTATCGACCAGCGGGCGCCGCAGATCTTGAATCTGAATCGTCGTTGCAAGCTGACTGGCGAAGCGCTGGACGACAGCGAGTTGCTTGGGGCCGTACGTCGCGCGCTTGTGGTGCTCGATCTCGATCAATCCAACAACGCGATCGCCGAAACGCATGGGCACGACAGCGATACTGCGGGCCGTCGGACGCACGCGCTCTACGCGCTCGTCGCGTAAGGCATCCGTCACGACGACAGGCTGACCGGTATCGATGACCTGGCCGCGCAAGCGGTGGTTGTCCGGACCTGGATCGCGCCACGTCGACAGGACACCGTCGCCGGTGTTGTAGATCATGCGCAGCGACCCATTGAGCATGCGCGACACGCGGAAGTCGCTCCACTCGACAAGCCGATTCGCGAGCCCAGTTACTCGAGCGAACGTCTCGGCCATAGAAGTGTCTTCATTCACAACCAACTCCATGGCGTGAACCTTGTTCAACTCCTCAGCAGCAATCGCTTCTTCGAGGATCTTCTTGAAGAGGAGTCCGGCGAAGACGAGCGCCACGACCACGACTATCCAGCCAAATATGCCAAGCGTCGTTAGGGCAGCGAGAATGACGATGGCGCCGACCGCACAGGCACCGAACGCGATGACTTCGTAGCGCAATACCAACGAGCGCTCGTCAGGCAGCAGCTTGTCACGTTCGATGAGCGAGAAGTACTGCAGCGTGCGACCGAGCACGAGCTGCAACACCAAGAAGAGCGAGATCGCCGGAATGAGGTCCGCAGTCAGCGTGGTTTGGGACGCCGCGCCCATGTACCACACGACGATGGCGTACACGCCGAACGCTGCATAGATCGCGAGCGCTTCGCGCCCCGCATTGATCCATGCTGCCACCAGCGGTTTGCGCGCGCCAATCCAGTCGCCGACGAGCACACCGGCGTAGGTGGCGAGGAGTGTCGCCGGTGCGCCAACAGCGAGGGCTCCAGCCGTTGTGACGAGCTGCGTCGCCGTGAGGTACGAGTACTTCGTGAGCGGTATCGTAAACGAACGCATGGCGATCGTGGCGCCGGCCATGAGCACGATTGCGATGGCGTGCGTGGACCAACGCGGATCGAGGACGAGCGCCGCGACGAGGGAGCCGGTCCCCCCTAAAAGCATCAGTCGGCCAAAAACGTTGATCGATGGCATAGTCGTTAGGCGTCCATCCCGCGGCGCAGGCTGCGCACAAAGTCCGCGGCGCGCTCAGCGCTGGTCGCAGCTTCGCGCACCACGGCCGAACCGACGACAACGCCGTCAGCGAGTGCAGCGACGTCCCGGGCCTGCTCCGGCGTCGAGATTCCAAAGCCAACGCAAATGGGGAGTGTTGTGGCCGAGCGGAGGCGGCGGATACTGGGAGGGAGCTCGGCGCTGAGAGCACGCTGCACCCCGGTCACGCCAGTACGACTGATCAGATAGACAAAGCCACCGCCGTGCGAAGCGATCTCGCGCATGCGCTCCGTTGGCGTAGTCGGCGCGACGAGTCGCACGAACGCGAGGGGGCTTCCGCCTAACCAGCGCTCGCGCTCCGCGTCCGCTCCGACTGGGAGGTCCGTCACGAGGACGCCATGTGCACCGGCAGCGGCTGCTCGCTCTAAGATCGTTGGGCCAGCGGCCAACAGCGGATTCAGGTAGCTGAAGAGGACGACCGGTATTTCCAGCCGCGCTTCGCGAATGAGCTCGAGGACGCGATCGACTGTCATTCCGTGCGCCAACGCGGTCTGCGAGCTCTGTTGGATGACCGGGCCGTCAGCCATTGGATCCGAGAATGGAACACCCACTTCGATCACGTCAGCGCCGGCGTGTGCCACAGCCTGCAACACCTTGAGTGACTCGTTAGGCGACGGGTGCCCGGCCGTGAGATACACGACGAGGCCGCGACGCTCTCGGCGTCGCAGCTCCGCGAAGCGTCCCGCGATCACGTCAGACGAAGTAGTCGCCGACATTGATGCCATAACGGTCTGGATTGTCCGTCTTGATGATAGTGCGCTTGTAGCCGCCTGCCGCGTTCTTCGCCGTGAGGTCGATGAGAGTGCCAGGGTACGTCACGTTGCCGCGTTCGTCGCTGACGATGCGTGCGATCGGCCGTGACACCGCTTCGGGCTTGGGGTTTGGCGACTGCACGATCGCCAATTCGAACGTATCCAGCAGTACCAGCGTTCCGACGGGGAAGATGCCTAACAAGTTGATGAAGCCCTTGACGATCACGGGATCGAAGCCGCGCTTCGGATTGTTGCGCATCTCGGCGAGTACCGCTGCCGGAGACAGCGGCGTCGTCTGATACACCCGGCGCGACGTCGCCGCGTCGAAACCGTCGGCCACCGCGACGATTTTGCTGAAGATGCTCTGCACGCGTTGCCGCACCGGCTTGGGGTAGCCGGTGAGGTCGTTTTTCATGTGATGCTCATAGGCGACCACCATGCCGCGATATGGATGTTCGTGCTGGCCGCGGAAGGCAAAGAGCGCGAGCACGCCCATCCAGGGATGAGCAGCCATCTGGCGCCAATCGTCGTCGGTGAATCCTTCCGCCTTGTTGAGCACTTCCAGGGGCACGCGTGACTTGCCGATGTCATGGAATAGCGCGGCGAGTCCGAGATCGTACAACTGCAGCTTGCTGAGACCGAGGCGCCGACCTAACGCCACCGAGAAGATGCAGACGTTTACGCTATGCGTGAATGTGTACTCGTCGTAGTCGCGAATCGTCGTTAGGCCAAGGAGTGACGTCTCTTCGTTCAGTATCTGGTCGACGATCGACTGCACCACGCGTTTGATCTTCTTGATACTGGGACTCTGACCCATGCGCACTGACTTGATCACGTCTTTCGTCACCGCAACCGACTGCGAATACGTGCGCTTGGCCGCCGCCTTGGCGCGTTCGTGGAAGTCGCTGTCGTCCTCAGTAATGAGCGGTGGTCCGAGGTCGATTGAGTGGATGCCGGCTGCCTCGAGCTTTTCCAGCACCACGTCCAGCGTTGTCTCGTCTTCGCGGCCGAGCGAGAGCAGCAGCGAGAGGAAGACGAGCCAATCGCGTGATTCCGCCTGCTCAGCGACACGCACCGAGCCGATGCCACACGCCTTGAGCAAGGCGAGCAGCTGACTGAAGCTCGCATAGTTATCGAGGTCGAGCCGCAGGCGCGTGGAATTGACGAAGATGAACTCGACCGAGGCGCGTAACTCGAGCTCCTTCTCACGCCGAGTAAGCTCGCGCGCGGCCGCAACGACATCGTTGAGTGCGTTCTTGACCGCCTCGTTTTCCGGCGGATACAGCCGGATTGCGCGCAGCGCGCCGGCGATCGTGTGGATGAGCGCGCGCCCGGCTTTGCGGACGAACGAGTCGCTGCCGGTGTCGCTGAGTTGCTGCAGCGCGGCGGGAGCGGTCACCGCTCACCTCCGCGGATCGCCTTGTTCACGGTCGTGCGTACGAGCACGTCCTTGTCGTCAGCCGACTTGCGCAATGCCGCAAATGCGTTGTTCGTGTTGATCTTGCCTAACGCGCGCGCCGCGCAGGCGCGCAGCTCGGGGTCACCCTTCTTGCCGAAGAGCGATCGATTGTTGAGGAAGCTGTCGAGCAGCGCCACACCCGCGTCGCCACACATGGCGCCGTACGCTTCAAAGTATGCCATACGCTCGGTCAGGTCGGCGCCCTCGAGCCGGCGGCTCTTGATCGCGGCTTCGAAGCGTGTCAACGCCGGACGGTGCGTGCGCGTGGTGAACACCTTGGCCGCGGCGACGCGGACGTCGCGCTCCTGATCGTCGATCGTTTTCTCGAGATGCTGCAGGGCGCCGGGCGAGCCGATCTCGCCTAGCGCGACAACCGCGGCGAGTCGCTGCGCCGAATCCGTCTGTGTCAGGAGCCGAGCGAGCGCCGCAACCGCGGCATTGGCGCGCATCGCTCCCGCTCTGCGGATCGCTTCCAGTGAGACTTCTCGCTCGGATGAGCCGATGAGCCGCACAAGCTCCGCCGTATTCGCCGACGCCAGGCGATCGGCCGCGCGCTCGAGGATCGCACGCACCCGTGACGATTGCAGTCTGGTCAACCACGAGAGAGCCACACCTAACGCGGTCGGCCGCAGCTCGGTGAAAAGCGCCTCGAGGTCTTCCTCGTCAGGCAGATCCGGGCGTTCGTCCAGTGCGAGCAGCAGCTGCGCAAGGGCTTCCTGCTCGCTCAGCTTCGCGGAGACGGAGCTGAGCGCCTCGCGATCGGCGTCAGTCAGGCCGCTCGCTCGCTCGCTGCACACGCGCACTTCACGAAGCAGATACGCCGCGCCGGCGTAATGACCACCAGTCAGCAGAGTCAACAGCATGCTGTTCAGCAGCCCGAGGACCTCCGCGCGCACTGTCTGATCAGTCTGTGCCTCGTAGATGTCGAGCAGCACGCTCAACACGTTCTTGCGCAGATCGGACTGATACTCCTGACGGATCTGCCCGCGGAGATACTCGATCTCGCTTTCGTCGAGGAAGTAGAGCGTCGTGTCGAACGCGTCGAGACTTACAACGCCCGGCGGCAGGATCTGCTCCTGCAAAGGGTCCTGCTGCGCCGAATCGCGCAGCTTCTCGCGCTGCACGTCGTCCAAGCGCTCGATCGGCTCGGCCTCGAGCGCGAGGTCCACATAGCGATACCTGACACAGTTGAACTCGCGCTCCCACAGCAGCGTAAGGAGGTCGTCCTCGTCCGCCTGCGCGCGCCTCACGCGACAGAGCAAGTCGATGAGGTCCGTCAACTCCTGCTGCTCCACGTCGCGCAGCAGCCGAAGCTCACGCACGCCGTCCTTGTAGAGCAACCACG
>JBQTIF010000043.1:0-105503 GCA_052388395.1 Gemmatimonadaceae bacterium
CGACGCCTGGGGAACCGCCAAGCGAGACAAAGTTCGATATCGACGCTGCGTTAAAAAGCGTGCAGCCTAACCAGGCTGGTGACGAGGTAGCTGAAACGGTCGTGGCGCCGCGGTCCGCCCCCTCCGATTTCGCAGACGTTGCGGATTCGTACGCATGGGATGCGCGTGACAGTGTTGACAACGCATTCGCCGAGCTGGATCGCATAACGGGCCCGCTGAATGAGGAAGGTTCAAACACCGCGATGTTGCTGCCTGACGAGAAATACACGTCGCAGCCGGAGCCGATCGCACAAGACAAACACAGCGGTTCGACGATCGCGCGCACGCCTGACAGCGGCATCGAAGCTGTCGCGGCGCCGCCAGTTGCGTTCGTGTCAGAGACGCTGGCCGAATGGTATTTTCAGCAGGGATTCCGCGACGAAGCGCTCGCGGTGTATCGGCAACTGCTCGCGATGAGTCCGGCCGACAGCGTGCTCGCCGCTCGTGTTGCGGAACTCGAAGGCGGTGCAGTGGCGCCGGCGGCGGCGCCTGGCGAGAGCGAGGAGCCGGCGCGGCACGTCCAGTCATACGAGCCCGCGGCCAGCGTCGCCAGCGTCTCCAGCGTCTCCAGCGTCTCCAGCACCCCCGCCGCGGCGCGGGTCGACGCCGCTGGCCAGTCGATGCGGTCATTCCTTGGTGTGTTAGCTCGGCGGCGCGCCCCGATGCGCCGGCGCGAACCCGCGCGCGAGCAGCCTGTTTCCGTCATCAGCGAACCGCAAGCGAGTGGCCTTAGCGCGTTATTCGGTTCCTCGTCAGGCGCCGATGATGGCGCGGCCGCAGTACTTGCCGGTGCCTTTGCTCAGCCTAACGCAGAGGGCGAAGCATTCCCTGGCCGTCCGACGCGTGCGGCAGCGCAAGAGCTATCTCTGGGTGCTGTCTTTGGGAGTGGCGCCGCGCCAAGTGCCGCGCGCGCTGCTTCGTTCGATGAGTTCTTCAGTACAGGTAGCGCGAATGAATCTGTTCGGTCGCCCCTTGACGAAGAGGGGTCCGACATGGAGCAATTCACGGCCTGGCTCGAAGGACTCAAGAAAAAGTGAACATTGCCGTCCTGAACGGCCCCAATCTCAACCTCCTCGGCTCGCGAGAGCCACACCTCTACGGAACGACGACGTTAGCAGACGTCGAGACGCGCCTGCATCAGGTAGCCGGCGAGCTCGGAGTCTCAGTGTCGTGCGCGCAGCATAACGGGGAGGGAGAGCTCGTGAGCGCTATTCAGCAACTGCGAGGGAAAGCTGACGCGGCCATCGTGAATGCCGGCGCGTATTCGCACACGAGCCTTGCTATCCGCGACGCATTCGCGGCGACATCGCTTCCGTACGTCGAAGTTCACGTCTCGAACATTTACGCGCGCGAGCCCGAGCGGCGCCATAGTGTACTCGCGTCCGGAGCGCTCGGCATCGTAGCCGGCCTTGGCGTCGCTGGCTATGAGCTAGCGTTGCGCGCGCTCGTCGAGCGACTCCGCACGGCACGTGCCTAACGTTTTCGACGGGCGCGCGCAGGCTCTCATCGAGCGCCTGCGCCAAGAGGCGTTGGACGGCGTGCTCGTGACGAGCCTGCCTAACGTGCGCTATCTCACGGGCTTCTCCGGCACGAACGCGATCCTGCTCGTCACGGCGGCGCAACGCTGGCTCTTCACCGACTTCCGCTACGCCGACCAGGCGGCGGCCGAAGCCGGCGCCAACGCCCGCGTTGTGGTGGAATCCTCCAGCCTGTGGCGCGGCGTGTGGGAAACGCTGCGGGCTGCTCGCAACGTACACGCTCTCGGCTTCGAAACCGCGCACCTCGTGCATCGCGATTTTGAGCGGCTGCTAAAAGACGGCAACGCGTGGACTTGGCGACCGCTCGTCGATCTCATCGAGCGATTGCGCGAGACGAAGGATCATGGTGAGCTAGCCTTCATTCGTGATGCAGCGCGCGTCGCCCAGGCCGCCCTCGAGGAGACACTCCCCCGCGTTCGCGCCGGCATGACTGAGCTGCAGGTCGCTGGAATTCTGGAGCATGCGTTACGCGATCATGGTAGCGAGGAGCACCCATTTACGACGATCGTGGCCTCCGGCGAGCGGACGGCGCTGCCTCACGCGAGAGCTGGGACGCGCACTATTGCGCCCGGCGACCTCCTGTTGTTGGATTTCGGGGCGACGATAAGTGGTTATTGTAGCGATGTGACGCGCACCGTCGTCGTCGGACAGGCAGACGAGCGCCAACGTGAGGTACACGCTGCCGTTCACGCAGCGAATGAGGCGGCGCGGGCGCGCGTTAGGAGCGGCATGACGGGCAAAGAGGCGGACGCGATCGCGAGAGGAGTCCTGGAGCGGTACGGTCTGAGTGAGGCGTTTGGCCACGGGTTGGGCCATGGTATTGGTTTGGAGGTCCACGAGGGTCCGCGTCTCTCGCGCATCTCAGAACAGGTGCTGCCCGAGGGAGCGGTCGTGACGATCGAACCTGGGGCGTATCTGTCGGGTTGGGGCGGGATCAGAATCGAAGACAATGTCCGGCTGAGCGATACCGGCGCGGAGCTTCTGACGGACATGCCGCGTCAGTTGATCGAATTGTTGTGAGCGACGGCCTAACGAGCCCTATGATCGATCTCCGCTACGTCAAGAAGCTTATCGAGATGCTGGACGGGTCATCTGTCGACTCGGTCGAAATATCGACCGAGAAGGGGATGAAGATCCGGATCTCGAAAACGTCGCAGCAGCGATCCTCAGTGCACATCCCAACGCCGGTTCCGATCCCTGTTCTTGCAGCCGACGCTGTCGCGTCGAATGCGGGAGTTGGGCGCGCCACGCCGAGTGAGGGAATCAGCGCGGTCATCGAGCCGGCCGAGCCCGCGAGAGCTGAGCCGGCGAAGTCGAACCTTTTGGAAGTGAAATCACCGATGGTGGGGACGTACTACGCGCAGCCTGAACCTGGCGCGAAACCGTACGTCACGCCTGGTCAGCGCATAAGCAAAAGCCAGGTGCTTTGCATCATCGAAGCAATGAAGATCATGAACGAGATCGAATCGGAGTATGCCGGCATCATGAGAGAGATCCTCGTCGAGGACGCACAGCCTGTGGAGTACGGGCAGGTCCTATTCCGCATCGAGCCCCCAGCCCCAGCCGCCAATGGCTAATCCCGCAACGCAACCAGCCGAGACTGCAGCTACTGCCCGCGCGCCGTTCCACTTCAAGGCAATTCTGCAGCAGATGGTGCAACTCAACGCATCCGACCTGCATTTGAAAGTCGGGCGTCCGCCTACGCTGCGCGTGAATGGCGACTTATCACCGCTCCCTCTCGCCGCGCTGCGTCCAGACGACATGAGCCTGCTGGCGAAGGAGCTCATGACGCCAAAGCAGGTGAAGGAGTTCACCGAGTTTCGCGAGTCGGACTTCGCGACTGGTGTGCCGGGCATCGGGCGTTTCCGCGTCAATGCCTATCAACAACGCGGCACGATTGCGTTCGCCATCCGAACGATTCCGCACCAAGCAAAGTCACTGCGCGAGCTGAATCTCCCACCTGTGACGGAGGATATCGCGCTATTACCGCGCGGCCTCGTGCTGGTGACAGGTATTACGGGTTCAGGAAAATCGACGTCGCTCGCTTCGATGTTGCATCACTTGAATGAACGTCGCTTCGCCAACATCATCACGATCGAAGATCCGATCGAGTTTTTGCACCGCGACATCAAGTGCCACATCAATCAGCGCGAGATCGGGACCGACACAGGAAGTTTCGCACAAGCGCTGCGCCGAGTGTTGCGGCAAGACCCCGACGTCATTCTCATAGGTGAAATCCGCGACCTCGACACGCTCGACACGGCGCTCAAGGCGGCTGACACCGGGCACCTGGTCTTTTCTACGCTGCACACGACCGACGCCACGCAAACCATCAACCGCGCGCTGTCGTTCTATCCACCGCACCAACAAAACGAAGTTCGTTATGCGCTTTCGAGCGCGTTGGCGGCGGTGATCTCGCAACGACTCGTTCCGCGCAGCGATCGGCCCGGACGGGTACCGGCTTGCGAGGTGTTGATCAACACGGCGGCTGTGCGCGAGCAGATCCGCGACATCTCGAAGACACTGAACATTCCCGACCTCATTAAAGAAGGCACGGTGCAGTACGGGATGCAGAGTTTCGATCAGTCGCTCATGGCGTGGTACACCAAGGGTGTCGTGTCCTACGAAAACGCACTTTTTTACGCGTCCAACCCGAACGAGTTCGCGCTGCGGGTCCAGGGGGTGTCCGGATCGAGCGACACGTCGTGGGAAGGATTCCAAAAGTCGGAAGAGGGCGGCGCCTAACGCCGGCGCCGCCTCCGTCCGCCGCGCCCAGCGCCGCGCATGTTCCGTAAAGTCCTCGTCGCGAATCGCGGCGAAATCGCGCTGCGCGTGATTCGCGCGTGCCGCGAGCTCGGTCTCGAGACGGTGGCAGTGTACTCTGAGGCGGATCGCGAATCGCTGCACGTGCGCTTCGCCGATGACGACGTGTGCATCGGGCCCGCTCCGGCGCGCGAGTCGTACCTCCGCATCCCGCGCATCATCGCTGCTGCCGAAATCACGGGCGCGGACGCGATCCACCCCGGCTATGGCTTTCTCGCTGAAAACGCCGAATTCGCGGAGAATTGTGCGGCGTCGAACATCACGTTCATCGGCCCGACCGCTGAACAGATCCGCGTGATGGGAGACAAAGCGGCGGCCCGCAAGGCGATGGCCGACGTGGGAGTCCCGATCATTCCTGGCACGCCGGGACCCATTGAAGATCCGGAAGAAGCGCTCGCACTCGCGCGTGAGATCGGGTTCCCCGTGATCATCAAAGCGGCCGCCGGTGGTGGTGGAAAGGGGATGCGGGTCTCTCCGGAGCCGGACGACTTTCCGCGTGCTTTCCAGCTGGCGCGGTCGGAAGCGCTGTCTGCCTTCGGAAATGGCGACGTGTATGTCGAAAAATACCTAACGCGGCCGCGGCATATCGAATTCCAGATCCTGGGAGATCAGCACGGGCGGGTGATTCACCTGGGCGAGCGCGACTGCTCCATTCAACGGCGCCACCAGAAGCTGGTAGAGGAAGCCCCGAGTCCGGGTGTAACCCCCGAGCTGCGCGAGAAGATGGGTGATGCGGCAGTGCGCGGCGCCAAGGCGATCGACTACGTAGGTGCCGGGACGATCGAGATGCTGCTCGACGGAAACGGCTCCTACTATTTCATGGAGATGAATACACGCATCCAGGTCGAGCATCCGGTCACCGAGATGCTGACGGGTGTCGATCTCGTGAAGGAGCAGATCCGGGTCGCGCAAGGCGAGAAGCTCTCTGTCGAACGTCTCCCCGCGTTGCGCGGCCATGTGATAGAATGCCGCATCAACGCCGAGGATCCCTCGCGCAACTTTCAGCCATGTCCGGGCCGCATCGAGACATTCCACCCGCCGGGAGGCCCTGGCGTTAGGCTGGATACGCACGTGTATGCTGGTTACACGGTGCCACCCTACTATGATTCGTTGTTGGCAAAACTCATTTGCCAGGGTCGTACGCGCGACGAGGCGATCCGGCGCATGCAGATGTCGTTGGAGAGTTTTATCATCGAAGGAGTCACGACGACGGCGTCGTTTCTGTCGCGGGTGATGCAACATCCGCGATTCATCGCCGGCGACGTGGACACGAAGTTTTTGGAGAAGGAGACGAGTCTGTTCAAGGAGCAGGCATAGGTGCGTTTGGATGTGTACTTCGGCGGTGCGGAAGTTACGCCTGCCGAAACTCATGGCCGCGTTGTGGTCGTACTGGATGTGCTCCGCGCCTCGACGAGCATCGCCGTTGCTTTGGCGAACGGTGCCCGTGCGATAGTCCCGTGCGACTCTGCTGATGAGGCGATTACGCTTTCCAAATCGTTTGAGCGCGGCGACGTGCGTCTGGCCGGCGAGATGAAAATGATGCCAATCCCGGGGTTCGACTTAGGGAATTCTCCCGGCGACTTCACGCCGTCGGTTGTCGATGGCAAAACGATCTTTCTTTCGACGACGAATGGAACGCGCCTGCTGCAGAGTATTCAGGGAGCACGCGATGTCCTCGTCGGCGCGTTTGTGAACTATCGGGCGGTGCTCGCGATGTTGCGCTCCGCCGCGCGCGTCGGTGCGGACATCGCGATCGTCTGCGCCGGCCGCGATCGGAAATTCGCGCTGGAAGATGCCGTCTGTGCCGGACGCTACGTGCGCGGCATCCAGCGTCGCCTAACGAATTTCGAACTGAACGACGCGGCCCGCGGAGCAGCGCTCCTCGATCGGCGTTATGGCAGAGACATCGAAGTTGCACTACGCGAATCGGAACACGGGCGGGCATTGGTCGAGGCGGGATTTGCGGCCGACGTCGCGCTCTGCAGCGCCGTCGACAGCGTCCCCGTTCTCCCGATCTATGCCGATCGCCAAATTACCAAGCTGGGTCCCCCTCCCCCTCCCCCTCCCCCTCCCGGTCGACGGAGTTAGGCGTTGCGTGAGGCGTTGCGCAGAGAGTTAAGCGGCATCGCGTGGTTGTTGCTCGCCATCTTCCTCGGTGGCGCGCTCGCTTTTCAGTCGCTCCCCGAGGACGCGTCATGCGTTGCCGGTCGCGGCTTGTTCGGTCCAGTTGGCGCGTGCGCGAAAGCGGCACTGGTGTCAATGATCGGTCTGAGCGGTGCGGCGCTCGCTACACTCGTCCCCGCCATTCTCGGCCTACGCCGACTCGGCCGGATCAGTTGGGACCATGAGCGTTCAGGGATTGCGCTCGCCGGCGGCGGGGCTGTGGTGCTTCCGGTGATCATTGCGCTTGCCCGTGGTGCGACGCCTGGTGAGGATGCGACAGCGGGAGTGTGGGGGAACTTTGCCGCGACTTATTTGGAGTTGTGGTTAGGCAGCGCCGGCGCGTGGATCGTGGCCGTGTTAGGCGTGAGCGCATTGACGGCGGCGTCGCTGGCGTGGAATCCAATCCGCGCCGTGTTGGGCCAGGGCCGGCGAGCGCCGCAGTCCGCCGACGCGTCGAAGACGCATGCGCAAGCGATGGAAGCGAAGCCGGAGGAGATGCCCGCGATCCAACAGTCGGTAGCCGCTCCAGCCGCGGAGGAGGTCGCCACGCCGCGCGCTGAACGAAAACGCGTTCCGGCGCCGCGACCCGAGCCTGCGAGCGGCAACGGCGACGCAACGGTGAGCGTGGCAGCGGTCGCTGCGACGTTAGGCGATGAAGCCTTGCGCGACGACGCCCTTCCGCCGGCCGACCTCCTGTCACCGCCGCCGGCCAAGCACGCAGACGTTGGCAAAGCACAACTCGACGCCATGGGCGAGAAGCTCATGGATGCGCTACGCACGTTCCGTGTCGACGGCGAGCTGGTCGGGCGGACGACGGGACCGGTTGTGACACAATACGAAATCGAGCCCGCGCCCGGCGTCAAAGTGCGGCAGTTCGCCAACCTCGCGAACGATCTCGCGCTCGCGATGCGAGCGCAGAGCATTCGCGTCGTCGCGCCGATTCCGGGGCGCGGCGCGGTTGGCGTCGAGGTGCCCAATCCGCAGGCGGAGATCGTCGCGTTTCGCGAAGTGCTCGAATCGCGCGATTTCCAGGGACTGCGCGCATCGCTGCCGATTGTGTTAGGCAAGGACCTCGAAGGACACCCCGTCGTCGCCGACCTGGCGAAGATGCCGCACCTGCTGATTGCCGGCGCGACCGGATCGGGCAAATCGGTCTGCGTCAACACGATCATAACGAGTCTCGTGTACCGGCACACACCGCGGACGCTACGTTTCTTGTTGGTCGACCCAAAGATGGTCGAGCTAACGGTGTACAACATGCTGCCGCATCTGCGGCACAAAGTCGTCACCGATTATCGTGATTCGGCCGCTGTGCTCAAGTGGGCCGTGCTCGAGATGAACTACCGGTATGAGCTGCTCGCCGCGAACGGCGCGCGCAACATCCAGGACTTCAACAAGCGCGTGCTCGATGGGGCTTCGCTACAGACGCCGAAAACAGCTGGTGTCGCGCTCGAGGATCGCACGTATCGCGGCGACGTGTTGCCTTACATCGTCGTCATTATCGATGAGTTGGCTGATCTCATGATGACGGTGCAGGGAGAAGTCGAGCACCCGCTCGCGATGCTGGCGCAAAAGGCGCGCGCGATCGGTGTACATCTTATCCTCGCCACGCAGCGACCGAGCGTGAACGTGATAACTGGGCTCATCAAAGCGAACTTCCCCAGCCGAATCGCGTTTCGCGTTGCGTCTCAAGTCGATAGCCGGACCATCATCGACGGCATCGGTGCCGAAGCGCTGTTAGGCAACGGCGACATGCTATTCATCCCACCCGGGAAATCGGAGCCGCAGCGCATTCAAGGGGCGTTCATCTCGAGCGAAGAGACAGAACGCCTAACGACCTGGTATGCGGCCCGGCGCGAGGCGCGGCGCGCCCGGCTCGCGGCCACCGGTCTCGTTTCCGACGCGCCGAGCGAGTCCGACATCCTCGAGGCTGTGCGCGTGCACGAAGCGGCGCAGGCCGCGGCGGAAGATGAACCGTCCGACGAGGAGGTCGGGGAGCGCGATCAGCTCTTCCGCGAGGCTGCTGAAGTTGTGATTCAGCATCAGCAGGGGTCGACGTCGCTCTTACAGCGCCGACTCGGCGTCGGCTATGGCCGCGCGGCGCGCATCATGGATCAACTCGAAGCCGCTGGAATCATCGGCCAGCAACGCGGCGCGAAAGCGCGCGATATTCTAGTCGGCCTCGAGGAGCTAGATCGGATTTGCGGACCAAGGAGTCCTTAGTGGTTAGCTCTTAGCTCTTAGGGAACGATCCTTAAGAGCTAAGAGCTAAGAACTGAGCTACATCGTCACTATATCTGTCCGCATCGGGGCGAGAACGCCTAACAGCGTATCTTGATCTGCTTGGGCGACATTGAATGCTTTTAGCGTCGCGACGAGATCCTCTACAAGCGCGTCGAAGTGCGCGTTCGTGATCTTCATCCCGGCGTGCGCCGTCTTCATATCCTTCCCGGTGTATGTGCACGGACCGCCGCTCGCCTGGCAGATCTGATCGACGAGCTTGGTCTTGAACGCCGCCAACCGCGCAGGATCGGACGCCGCCGCCGTAAAGAATCCATTGATCCGCGAGTCCGCGGCTACGCGCGCCACGAATGAGTCTACGACAGCGACTATAGCCTCACGACCGCCGAGCCGATCGTACAGCGTGCTAGCGGCCGGAGCCGCGGCTGCCGTCTCGATACCGGTATCGGCCATCTTTTCCTCACCACGGCCGCAGCCAGCGAGCAGCGAGAACGTGGAAATAAGCATGAGACCGCGTGGCGCGCGCGTTAGGCAGGTCATACTCGCTCCATGATTGTGAATGACTTCGGCCAAACGTACGCGACTCGATACCTGGACGCACCCGGACTCAGCAATAAGAAGAGCATGACCGCGTGAAAACGGTGATGCTCGGTTCGACCGAAACGCTATCCTCGGGGCGTGACACAGGAACGCGCTCAGTTCGGCGCTCTGGGAGAGCGCGTCGCTGCTCGGTGGTTGCAACGCGCCGGATGGCGCCTGCTGCAGCACCGGTATCGGTCAGGGCGTCGCGACATCGATCTCATCGTAGAGCGAAGCGGACTCGTGGCCTTCGTCGAGGTCAAAGCCCGGCACGGCGCCGACTTCGGCGATCCGGTCGAGGCCGTGAACTGGCGCAAGCAGCGCGAACTCTCCCGGTCCGCAATCACCTGGATTGGGCGCCACGGCCGGCCTGGCGAGAGCTACCGTTTTGACGTGATCGGGGTGCTCGTTGACGGTCAAAACGTCCGAGTCCGGCACGTCGCTGACGCTTTTCAACTCAGCGCAACATAGCGCTAAAATACTGATTGATTTCGGCTTTTCTTCGGGGTATCGTATCGCTCGCCATCGGGCCGTAGATTCGGCGATGGCCAGAGCACACACCGTCTAACGCGCAGAGGATCGATGGGTACCGCATCTCTCACAGACGATCGCAAGAAGGCGCTCGGCCTGGCCATAGCGCAAATCGAAAAAAACCACGGCAAAGGCTCCATCATGCGCATGGGCGCAGAGTCGGGGCGGGTGCGCGTGGAAGCTATTTCGACTGGCGCAATCAATCTCGACGCGGCCATCGGCATCGGCGGCATTCCGCGAGGCCGCGTCACGGAAATCTTCGGCCCTGAATCGAGTGGCAAGACGACGTTGTGTTTGCATGTCGTCGCCAACGCTCAGCGCACCGGAGGCATCGCCGCATTCATCGACGCCGAGCATGCGCTCGACATCGAGTACGCCAAAAAGTTAGGCGTCGATGTGGAGAACCTGCTGGTCTCGCAGCCCGACACTGGGGAGCAGGCGCTGGAAATCTGTGAGATACTCGTTAGGTCCGGCGCTGTCGACGTCGTCGTGATCGATTCGGTCGCAGCACTCGTGCCGCGCGCGGAAATCGAGGGAGACATGGGCGACGCGCACGTCGGCTTGCAGGCGCGACTCATGAGTCAGGCGCTACGCAAACTCACGGGGGCCATCGCCCGCTCGCGCACAGCGGTTGTGTTCATCAATCAGCTGCGAGAAAAGATCGGTGTGATGTTCGGCAACCCTGAGACGACCACCGGTGGTAAGGCGCTCAAGTTCTATGCGTCGCTGCGTCTCGACATCCGTCGGCTCGGTGCCGTGAAGGAGAAAGAAGAGGTCATCGGGTCTCAGGTGCGCGTCAAAGTCGTAAAGAACAAGGTCGCGCCGCCGTTCAAGCAGGCCGAATTCGACATCATGTACGCCGAAGGCATCAGCCACGCGGGACTGCTGGTCGACATCGGCTCCGAAAGCGCCATCATCGAGAAGTCCGGCGCGTGGTACAGCTACGGCGGGCAGCGGATCGGGCAGGGGAGAGAGAATGCAAAGCTCTTCCTGCGCGACAATCCAACGCTCGCGAGTGAAATCGAAGACAAAGTCAAACAGGTCCTCGGCATCCGAACTGCTGTGGGAACCGAATCGGAGGGTCCGGACGAGTAGACGTCTCCTGCTTCGGCCGGCGCTGATGTAAAGCCGGAGAGTTGCTCTCTGAGGTAGGCTGGGTCCCGGAAAAGCCCACTTTACTCACAGAACTTCGCTCCGGCTTTTTTCATTTTGCAGATAGGATCAAAAGCGCAGCGCAGATACTCGCAGGAAACGACGCAGGTGAACGCGACTCTTTGTTGTTGTTTGGCTTCGCGGTAACTGCGTGAATCTGAGCCCTTTCTGCGTGCATCCGCGCTCCCGCTTTTTCGATGCCAGCGATAAAAATGCCTAACGGCGATGCGCACGTGGTAACTTCGATTCACGAGCACCCCAAGCGTCGCGGGCGCTACGTCATCGCGCTGGACGCAGAAGATGTGGCGACTGTGACCGCGGAACACATCGCTGAGCTGCAGCTGCGCGTGGGAGTGGTCGTCGAGCCGCGAACTCGCGAGGTCCTCCGAGACCATGATCGTCGCACCGCAGTCCTTGATCGCGCGCTCCGGTTGCTCGCGGTACGCGCGCGCGCGACGTCAGAGCTCAAGCGCTCCTTGCTCCAAGCCAAGGATCGGCCACGCCCCGAAGATGTGGCGTGGGTTATCAACACGTTAACCGAACGTGGTTATCTGGACGATGCTCGCTTCGCCGATCAATTCGTTCGCGACCGCGCCGCATCGCGTGGCTGGGCGAAACACCGCCTGCGCCGGGAGCTACGAAAACGTGGCGTATCGCAGGCGAACGTGGATCCTGCGTTGACGCAGGCTGATGAGGAGACCGTGCTCGATGATGAGCGATCAGCGACCGAGGCCGCCCGTAAGTGGCGACGCACGCACTCGGCGCGCGACCCTGAGCGAGACGGGCAGCGCCTATACGGCTTCCTCGCGCGGAGAGGCTTCTCGCCCGATGTGATCCGTCACGCGATGCGCGTCGCGCTCAACGATGGCGCCGAATCACAATAGGAGCCGTCAGCGCGCTCTATATTTCCGCCATGCGCGCGACAGAAATCCGATCCGCATTCCTCAACTTCTTCGCTCGGCAGGGCCACAAAGTGGTGCCGAGTTCCTCACTCGTGCCAGCAAACGACCCAACACTGCTGTTCACGAACGCTGGGATGGTCCAGTTCAAGAAGATGTTCCTTGGCCTCGAGGAGCCCGTGCCGGGTCGGCGCGCCGTAACGTCGCAGAAGTGCGTGCGTGCGGGGGGAAAGCATAACGATCTCGAGCAGGTAGGGCACACAGACCGGCATCTCACGTTCTTCGAGATGTTAGGCAACTTCTCCTTTGGCGATTATTTCAAGCGCGACGCCATCAAGTTTGGATGGGAGTTCGTGACGCACGAGTTGCGGCTTCCCGCGAAGCACCTGCGGGTCTCGATCTTTCATGAGGATGACGAAGCGCGTGCGCTTTGGCGCGAAGTCGCCGGCTTGAGCGACTCGCGCATCTATGGATTGGGCGAGAAAGACAACTTCTGGCAGATGGCGGACACGGGACCGTGTGGTCCCTGCTCGGAGATCTTCGTCGATCTAGCGCATCTCGTGAAGGACTGGGTCTTTCCACCTAACGCGAGCGGCGAATGGGCCGACCTGCATCGCGAAGAGTTTTCGCTCGACGCGTTTGTCGAGGGCACGGAGTCCGGGCGGTTTCTGGAGATCTGGAACCTCGTCTTCATGCAATTCGACAGGCAGCCGGACGGGACGCTGGTGCCGCTTCCCAAACCGTCGGTCGACACGGGCGCAGGGCTCGAGCGCATTGGCTCCGTGATGCAAGGTGAGATGAGCGCCTTCCACATCGATCTGTTCGTGCCACTCATCGAGCGCATCGAAGAGATCGTCGGTCTGCACTATCGTGGTCGTAAGGCAGCGCAGCCGTACGTTGCACAGCGCACGGTCGGGAATCGCACGCAATCGATCAGCGTCGATCCGGCGTCGTTTCGGGTGCTGGCTGACCACGCGCGGGCGGTGGCGTTTCTGCTGGCCGATGGTGTCTTTCCCTCCAACGAGGGTCGCGGGTATGTGCTGCGTCGCATTCTGCGTCGCGCGGTGCGCCACGCCTGGTTGTTAGGCAGGCGCGAGCCGACTCTCGTGCATGTTGTCGAAGCGGTGGTCGCGACGATGTCGAACATCTACCCGGAGCTCAAACAACGCCGCGCGCATCTGCTCGAGACGACGCGTGCCGAAGAGGAACGTTTTCTCACGACGATCGACGGCGGGATGCGTCGCTTCGAGGAGCTGGCTCCGGTCCACACCACACAGGGCTCCAGCGAATTGCGCGGCACGATCAGCGGGGAAGACGTATTCCGCCTGTACGACACGTTCGGCTTCCCGATCGACCTCACCGAGCTCATGGCGCGCGAGCGCGGCTACATGGTCGACATCGCGGGCTTCGAGGCCGCGCTGGCGCAGCAGCGGCAGCAGTCGCAGGAGGAGCGCAAGACGAAGAAGCTCACTGTGAGCGCGGACGAGCTTGGAGTGGGGTGGGAAGGGCCAAGCGCGCAGACTCCAGCGACCGCCGCGACCCTCCCGGAAACGTCGTTCAAGGGGTACGAGCGTGTCGACATTGAAACGCAGGTTACAGCCGTTCGGCGTCTGCCGGACGGCCGCGTCGGCGTGCTGCTGCGCGAGACGCCGTTCTACGCCGAGTCCGGGGGGCAGGTGTCCGATCAGGGAGAAATTGTGGGCGACGGATGGCGCGTTGACGTCGACGAAGTCCGCAAGATCGAGGGTCGCGTGGCCGCCATCGGCCGCCTAACGGGTGATCTCAAGTTCTCGCGTGTGACGGCGCGGGTGCCGAGTGACCGTCGCCATGATACTGAGCGCAACCACACCGCGACGCACCTGCTGCACGCGGCGCTCCGCAACGTGTTAGGCGAGCACGTGCATCAGGCTGGTTCGCTCGTCGCGCCGGATCGCATGCGCTTCGATTTCACGCACCACGGTCCCGTGAAACCCGAGGCGCTGGAAGCGATCGAGCAGCAGGTGAACCGCGGAATCTGGCAGGCGCACACCGTGGATACGCGCGAGCGGCCCTATGCCGATGCCGTGGCTGCGGGGGCGATGGCCCTCTTTGGCGAGAAGTATGGCGATGTCGTGCGCGTCGTCACCGTTCCGGGGATCTCGGTCGAGTTGTGCGGCGGTACTCACGTGCGGAATACAAGCGAGATCGCATTGTTCCGGATCTTGAGCGAAACGGGCGTCGCCGCGGGTGTGCGCCGCATCGAAGCGCTTACAGGTCCGCGTGCGTTCGACTACATGCGCGAACACGAGCGCACGCTGCAGCAGGCGAGCGACCTGGTGAAAGGCACCCCGGAGACGCTCATGAAACGGGTGCAGACGCTCCTCGATGAACGGCGCGCACTGGAACGCCGCGTGACCGAGGGAGCTGGCGGCGGCGGCGCGGGAGGCGGCGATCGGGTGCGCGAGCTGGTCGCTGGCGCGGAGCGTCTGAACGGCGTGGCGCTCGTTGCCGCGACAGTCAGCGCAGGGGACGTGCGCGAGCTTCAGGCGTTAGGCGACGCCTTGCGCGCCCAGCTCGCGGGCGGCGTTGCGGCGTTAGGTGCGACGTTCGAAGACGGCAAGACGACGCTGCTGGTTGTCGTGTCCGACGACGCGCGGAACCGCGGCATCCGTGCTGATGCGCTGATCAAGGACGTCGCGGCTGCCGCCGGCGGTCGCGGAGGCGGCAAACCGCACATGGCGCAGGCCGGTATTCCCGACGCGGGGCTTCTGCCCCAGGCGTACGCGGCGCTCGGCAGCTCCGTGCGTCAACTGTTAGCAGGCAGCGCGTGACAGGCGCGACGCGGGACGACGCTGTTGCACCCGCGCTGGCGGCGCGAATGAAGGAGCTGTTAGGCGCGCGCGGTGGGGGCGCCGCTGGTCCGCCCGCATTGCTGTCAGCGGCGATTCAAGGTCTCGAGCAGCTTGTCCGTCAGCCGGCGTCAGCTCACACGGCGCTCGACCTTTTGGCGATCGATGCGCTCGTCACGGCGGCCTTTGCCGGCACGCTCGATCCCAAGGAGCTCGAGGCGCTCGCGGGGGACGCGACCGCGCGCCTGCTGGCGTTAGGAAACCTCCCCCCGTCGGCGTGATCGACATCCACACACACCTGCTGCCCGGCGTCGACGACGGGTCGCAGTCGTTCGAAACTTCAGCTACGGTGCTCGCGCGTTTTGCGATCGAAGGGGTGCACACCGTGGTCTGCACGCCGCACCTGGACGCCTCGCGCGCTGCCGATGCGCCGGTCGTGTATTATGGAGAGCTGCTGTCTGCCCTCCGCGCGCACGCGCCGCGCGAAGGCTCCATGCGCCTCCTCCCCGGTTGGGAGATCAAGCTCGACCGGCCGGGATGCGACCTAACGAGTCCTGACTTGTCGTTAGGTGGATCTCGTGCCGTGCTCGTGGAGTTTCCCTACGGGCCGCTTCCAAAGGGTGCCAACGAGGAAGTTGCCAGGTTGTGTGCCAGCGGCATCGTTCCTGTGATTGCCCATCCCGATCGCTACCACGAGTGCACACCGGCGCACGTCCGGGCATGGCGTGCGTCTGGGGCCGTTACCCAGACGGACGGCCGCATGCTGCTGGGCGGCGGACCGCACGCTGAATTCGCCCACGCCTTGGTGGAAGAGGGGCTCATCGACTGTCTCGCGAGTGACAATCACGGCGATCTGCGCTCGATTGCAACGGTGCGCGCCTGGCTCCGGGAACTTGGCGCCAGCGAGGCTGCGGAGTTGCTCACGACAGAGAACCCGCGCCGCCTCCTCGCGAATGAGCGACCTTTGCCAGTACCATCAATCACGATCCAACGCGGTTTGTTGCGCCGTTTGCGCGACCTCATGTTTCCTTCATCCTGATCACGACGCGGCGTGTCAAAGCCTGAGGAGAACGACTTCGAACGGCAGGCGGCCGATCGGCTGCGGGAGTTGGCATCGCTGGCGACATCGGTGGCCGACTCGCTCGCCGAGGAGATCGCGCGCGCCGCAACGCTGGTGCGCGACACCTTACGCGGCGGCGGAACGCTCTTTTTTTGCGGTAATGGCGGGAGCGCGGCCGATGCGCAGCACCTCGCGACTGAATACGTCGTGCGCTACATGCGCAAGCGCCGCGCGCTCGCGGCCGTCGCGCTGACCACGGACTCGTCGTTGCTCACCGCTGCTGCCAACGACCTTGGTTTCGAGCGCGTGTTCGAACGTCAGATCGAGGCGCTGGCCAGGCCTAACGATCTCGTCATCATTCATTCCACAAGCGGGAACTCGCCGAACGTCGTTCTCGCCGCTCGTGCGGCGCATGCGAAAGGAGCGCGCGTGCTGGCCATGACCGCGCGTGACGGCGGCGCCCTACGAGGAGAGGCGGATCTCAGCATCGTGATTCCAACCGATCGCACCGACCGGGCGCAGGAGGTCCACCTGTGTGTGCAGCATGCCATCTGCGAGCTGGTCGAATCCTGGGCCGACTCGTGATCGATCTGACAGGGAAGAAGGCTGTCGTCACCGGCGGATCGCGCGGAATCGGTGCGGCGACCGCGTTGCTCTTGGCGCGCGCTGGCGCCGACGTTTGCATCGGCTACCGTTCGCGCGAGGATGCTGCGCGAGATGTGGTTAGGCAGATCACAACGCTGGGTCGTCGCAGCCTCGCCATTCGCGGCGATCTGGCGCAGCGGGCGGCGAGCGAGCGGTTGATCGACTCAGGGGCGAGTCAGCTCGGCGGTCTCGATTTCTTCATAGGCAACGCCGGCATCTGGCCGACCGAAGCGGTGCCTGTCGAATCACTGCCTGACGAACGCTGGACACGCACGTTGAGTGAAAACGTCGACGCGATGTTCTTCACCACACGAGCCGCGGCAAAGACGATCGGCCAGGGCGGACGCATCGTGCTCGTTTCCAGCACGGCAGGGCAGCGTGGCGAGTCGTTCCATGCGGACTACGCCGCAAGCAAAGGGGCGATGATCGCGTACGTGAAATCGCTCGCCGTGGAGCTCGCGCCGCGTGACATCACGGTGAATGCCGTGGCTCCCGGGTGGGTCGACACCGACATGGTCGCGCCCGTATTCGGCGCGGGGCAGCGCGAACAGATTACCGGCGCCATCCCTCTGGGTCGCGTCGCGACGCCGGAAGACATCGCCGGTCCCATCGTCTTCCTGTGCTCCACGCTGGCACGGCACATAACGGGCGAGATCGTAAACGTGAACGGCGGGAGCGTGCTATGCGGATGAGCGCGCCTGAGTTGCGCGCGATCGCCTAACGTCACGTGACGCGCGTCCTGCGATCGAGCATCGACGCACCCGCAGCCGTGCGCGAGCTCGCGGAGAAACTCGAGCACGCAGGATACGAAGCCTGGTGCGTCGGGGGTGCGGTGCGCGACGCCCTCCTCGGCCATGCTCACCTCGACTGGGATCTGGCGACCAGTGCGCGACCTAACGAGGTGCGCAAGGTTTTCCGCCGGACCGTCCCCGTGGGCGTCGAATTCGGCACCGTCGGCGTTTTCGACCGCGACGGCCGCATGCACGAAGTGACGACGTTCCGCCGCGACGTGCGCACCGACGGCCGCCACGCCGAAGTGGAATTCGGTGCGAGTCTGGACGATGACCTCGCGCGGCGTGACTTCACAATCAACGCCATCGCCTATTCGTCGAGCCGGCAGGAGTTGCGCGATCCGTTCGGCGGCCGAGAAGATCTGGTGCGAGGTGTGGTTCGTGCCGTTGGCACGCCGCGTGAGCGGATGAAAGAAGACCGCCTGCGAGCGTTGCGCGCACTGCGATTCGCGGGACGCTTTGGCTTCACGATCGACGATGCGACGTGGCGCGCCATTGCCGAAAGCGCGCCGCACCTGACTCGCCTGTCGCGCGAGCGCGTCAAGCAAGAGATCGAGAAGACAATCGATCAGGTACCGACGCCGAGCCTAACGTTTCGCTTGTGGCGCGACGCAGGCGCATTTGACGCGCTCGTCCCGGAGCTGTCCAACGTCAGCGATCTCGCGCTGGCTGCAATCGATGCAGTGTGTACGCCGGCGTCAGCCACTGAGCTGCCAGCGGCGCGCGCCCGCGCTGATCGGCGCCGGCTGTTGCGTCTTGCGCTTCTGTTCGCCGCCGTCGAAGCGGACGCCGAGAGAACACTCCGCCTGCTGCGGTTTTCCAATCAGCAGATCACGCACGTTGTACACTTGCTGCGCAGCTGGCGCACGTTAGGCGGTGAAATGAGCGCGGCATTGGTCAGTGGATCGACATCGCCGGCGCAGATCCGTCGCTGGGCAGCGTATGCGGGGCGCCCCGCATTGCCATTGCTCATTCGATTCGCAAACGCCAAGTGGGCCGCCGCGCGGGCGAGTACACTCGCTGCACCGTCCGCAGCCGTCACGCACCGCTTCTACGCTCAAGCGGTGCGTACGGCTTACCGCGATCCCATCGCGATCGCTGACCTGGCAATCGATGGTGACGATCTTGTCGCGGCCGGCATCGCGCCGGGACCAGCAATCGGTCAGATTCTCGCTGTGCTGCTCGACGCCGTGCTTGAAGATCCGTCTCGCAATACGCGCGATACGCTGCTCGCGCTGGTACGCCAGCAACAGAGCCGAGCGTAAGGGTGGTCCTCTTCCGTGGACCTGAGCACGAGTCTGTCATTGCGCATCGATTTCGCTCGGTGCGCGCTCGTTTCTCCTTTACAGCGGCAGAGGGCATCTTCTCCGCGCGCGTTTTCGCCAACGCCGAGCGCGCGGTCGACCTGTTTCACGCTCTGAGTGGGCACCTGCCGCCAGCGGTAGACGTCCATGTTTGGGATGTGCGTAGTGATCAACGCTGGAGTGGCAGTCCGTTGGCTTTGGAGGATGTGCGCGACAGCTATGCGCGGTTGCGCACGCCGCTCTCGATCTTCGCCGGGGTCGAATTCACGCTGGTCGGCGCGGACGATCAACTGTCGTTGAGCCCTGCGCTGGAAGTGCACGTGCATGCGCGCTCGGATCGTTGGTACTATCTCTTGGTGGGGACAGGACTTCTTCCCGGAGCACCGTTCAAACCGCGCACGTGGCGCCTCGCGCCGAGCGAGTTTCCCCGAGCTCCGGAAATGCGTGGTGCATTGGAACGCGCGATCCAGCGTCTGGGCCTAACGAGCGCGTGAGCCTCACGCCGCTCGGTTATGCTCTCCTTGCGTCGATCGCGAACGTGCTCGGCGCCGCGTTCGTGGTGTCGGGCCCACTCCGCCGACCACGGTTGCTGGACGCGCTCCTGGCGTTCTCGGCAGCGTTTCTCATTGGCGTCGCGCTGCTCGACCTGCTGCCACAAGCGATCAGCGTTAGGGGGGTGGGCGCGGCATGGGTCGTGCTCGCAGGATATGTGCTGGTGCACTTCTCACAGCACGTGCTCGTGCCGCACTTCCATTTCGGGGAGGAAGTTCACGCGGTGACGGCGCGGGTTAGTATCACTGCGCTTGTCGGGCTGCTGCTGCACACTTTCGTCGACGGAATGGCTATCGCCAGCGGTTATCAGGTCAGCCCGCGGCTTGGCGCACTGGTCGCCATGGCCATCGGGTTACACAAAATTCCTGAAGGGGTGGCGATTGCCTCGCTCTTTCTCAAGGCCGGCTGGTCAGCGCGCGCAGCGCTCGCCGCAGCCTTGGCGTTAGGCATCGCCACAGTGGTCGGGACGCTTCTTACCCTGACGACGGCGGCGCTACAGGGAATTGGTCTAGCCCTCGCCGCCGGTGTGACGCTCTACGTCGGCGCGTCGAATCTCGTACCGGAATTCCAGTCCAAACGGGATCCGTTGGTCCCCGTCGCCTTTCTGCTCGGATTCTTCGTGCTGATTCTCGCGCGCGGCATCACCATTTCATGAAGCCGCGCCAGCAGCAGGATTCCCTCTTCCGCGCGATCGCGCCGAGCGAACCTCTCGCCGCGCGCATGCGGCCGCAAACACTCGCGGAGTTCGTCGGCCAGGAGCGCGTGCTCGCGCCGGGAACGCCACTGCGCGAATCGATCGAACGCGGTACAGTCGGCTCGCTCATTCTGTGGGGGCCACCGGGGAGCGGGAAGACAACGCTCGGCCGACTCGTAGCGCGCTACACGGAGCGCGAGTTCGTCCCGTTTTCCGCCGTCACTGAGGGAGTGCCGCGCGTCCGCGAGATAATCGGCGAGGCGCGTGAACGGCTGCAGTTAGGCAGGGGGACGATTCTCTTCGTCGACGAAATACACCGCTTTAACCGGGCGCAGCAAGATGCCTTCTTGCCCGCGGTGGAATCGGGCACCGTGACTCTGATTGGGGCGACAACCGAGAACCCATCGTTCGAGCTGAATAGCGCGCTCCTGTCACGTACGCGCGTCGTGGTGCTCGACATGCTCGCAGCAAACGACATCGTGCGGCTCTTGAACGCTGCGTTAGGCGATGCTGAGCGTGGCCTTGGAACGCAGGGCCTTACGCTGCAGACAGAGGCTCTGGAGTGGCTCGCCGAGCAGTCCGACGGCGACGCGCGCCGCGCGCTGACGGCACTGGAGGCAGCGGCGCAGCACGTCGGGGTAGGCGGTCACCTAACGAAGGAGCTGCTGGGCCAAGCGCTGCAGCATCGAATTCCGCGCTACGACAAGAATCGTGAAGAGCACTACAACCTCATCTCGGCGTATCACAAGGCTCTGCGCGGGAGCGATCCAAACGCCGCGCTGTATTGGCTCGCGCGGATGATCGAAGGTGGCGAAGATCCGATGTATGTGGCGCGACGCACCATACGCTTCGCCGCCGAGGATGTCGGTCTCGCCGATCCGCAGGCTCTCACGATCGCCATCGCCGCGCGTGATGCGTATCACACGCTCGGCTCGCCAGAGGGCGAACTCGCGTTGGCGGAGGCAGCCGTGTACCTCGCGACAGCGCCGAAGTCCAATCGTGTGAACGAAGCGTGGGGCGCCGCCCTCGAGCTGGCGCGCGAGCACCCGGCGGAGCCTGTCCCGCTACATATCCGCAATGCGCCGACGCCTCTCATGAAGGAACTGGGTTATGGCAAGGGGTATGAGTACGCACACGCGGTCCCCGAGGCGTACATTCCTCAGGATTATCTCCCTGAATCGCTCAAGGAGACCGCGCTTTACAAACCAGGGCCGTTCGGTTTCGAGAAGGAGATCGCAAAGCGAATCGCGTGGTGGGCCGATCTCCGCGAGCGAATCGAAAGGGGAGCGCCAAGAGAAGGCGCTGGCCCGCCTGAGGACTCGTTAGGAGGAATGTAAGATGCGCAAGACTCGGTCGGTGGTCACAGTAGCGGCAGTTGTCGCGTTAGGTATGGCGAGCGCGGCGTGCGCTGCGTTTCGCGGATCGTGGAAGGAACCGGTCGTTACCTTTCGCGATCTGAAACTGACGGGTGTCGGAACGAGCGGTGGGTCGCTTGAGATTCAGTTGTCCGTCTACAATCCCAACAGTTTCCGGCTGGACGGCACACGGCTGACGTATAACCTCGCAGTGGACAGCATCCCACTCGGCAATGGGGTGCTGGATCAAGCATTCACCGTGCAAGAGAACGACTCGACGATCGTGCGTTTGCCGTTGAGCTTCACGTACGCGGGTCTTGGTGCGGCAGGTCGCCAGCTGATGCAGACCGGGGCAGTGAATTACCGTGTGACGGGTGATGTCACAGTCAACACGCCGATCGGTAGCCGCACGAGAGCGTACGACCGTACTGGTCGCTTCACCACGCTCGCTGGCAATGCACGTTAGGCGCCTAGCGTAGGAGTCAGCGATCGCTCGCGAACTGATTTCACTCGCGCCGCCGGTCGAGCGCGCCATACTGATTGGCGCGCCGATTAAAGGGAAGCGGAGCGTCGCGCGGCACCAGCTCGAGGAGCATCTCGCGGAACTCGAGCGACTCGCCGACACCGCGGGTGCCACTGTCGTCGGTACCCTCACGCAGCAGCTTGATCGTCCCAACCCTGCGACGTATCTCGGGAAAGGGAAGATCGAGGAGTTGCGCACCGTAATCGAAGATCGCGATGCGACGCTCGTCATCTTCGATGATGAGCTGACACCAGCCCAGGGAAAAAACGTCGAGGACACCGTCGGCCGCCGCGTTATGGATCGCGCCGAGTTGATCCTCGACATCTTCGCTACGCGTGCACGCACGCACGAGGCGAAACTGCAGGTGGAGCTGGCGCAGCTGGAATACATGCTGCCACGCCTAACGCGGATGTGGGCACACCTCGAAAAGACGCGCGGTGGTATCGGCATCGGGATGCGAGGCCCGGGCGAAACCCAGCTCGAAACCGACCGCCGGCTGATCAACAACCGGATCAAGCTGCTGCACGAACGCCTGCAGGATGTCGTCACCGCACGGGAAGTCCAGCGGCGCGGCCGCCGCGCAGAGTTCCGCGCGTCGCTCGTAGGCTACACCAATGCGGGGAAGTCCTCGATTTTGCGCGCTCTGGCGCAGGCCAACGACGTGTTTGTGGAGGACCGGCTTTTCGCCACGCTCGATCCGCTGACTCGGGAAGTATCGTTAGGCGAGCGCGAGCGCGTGCTCGTTACCGACACTGTCGGCTTCATCCGAAAGCTCCCGCACGATCTCGTCGCCTCGTTCCGAGCCACGCTCGAAGAGGTGCGCGAGGCCGATGTGCTGATCCATGTCATCGACGCGAGTCATCCGGCGTGGGAAGAGCAGCGCGACGTGGTCGACGACGTGCTCAGCGAGCTTGGCGCTGCTGATCGGAGCATGATTCTCGCCTTCAACAAGATCGATCGGCTCGATGCCGAGTCTGTGGCTGCGCTACGAGAGCGCATGGCCGAGCTAGCGACCGCCAGTGTATTTGTCTCGGCGCTGAAGCCGGCCGGGATCGAACCGCTGAGAGATGCGCTCAAGGCACACCTGCAGGCGCAGCGGCCCGTCGTGCAGCTTCGCTTACCGTTAACGAACGGTGGGCTGCTCGCAGCCGTGCATCGTGCCGGTGAAGTGATCGATCAGCACCAAGACGATCACGCGCTCATTGTACGAGCGCGGCTCGACGACGCGTCGGTCGGGCGCCTTACGAGGGCAGGAGCCACCCTCGTCACGTAGTGATGGGTGAGGGCGCGGCGTTAGGGTTTTTGCGCGCAAGCCGCGAACAAGCGTCAGCGCGGACGAACGCGGAGAACACCAAGACAAACGCTGACTAGTTTCGTTTTTCGCGCCGGTTTTGCACTATTGCTGTACGCTAGTCGGTGAAATTGAGCTCGCGGACCAAAGTGAAGTAGCAGAGCGACCTCGATGTCTGTGGCGCGAAGATAGTTCATGAGCTGCTTGCGATCTGCTGGCACCACATGTTCGCTGCTTTTACGTCTAAAATGACCTTCTGCGCGACAATGATGTCCGCTTTGAAGCGGCCGACTAAACAGATTCGTACCACACCTCGATTAGAACCTCGCGCTCGACATGCAGACCTCGCTCTGCCAGCTCGAAAGCAATGGCCCGCTTATAGACGGACTCAAGAAAGCCAAAGCCCAAAACGTCGTAGACTTTGAAGAACGCGCCTATGATGCGCTCAGTAAGGTCTTCTTCTATCAGCACGTCCGCGTTCGTCTTGCTCTTGTCCGCGTTAGTCGGCGCTCACGCTGTTGATTGCGCGTGGCCAAAGCGCGCGAATAGGTCCAAAACAGTGCCATGACCTGAATCGGAAACGCCGGCCCACGAGAATGCGCCCTGCAATCTGCCCACGACCGTGACGCTCACTGACAACGATCTTAAGGCGGTGTCACTTGGCGAACGCCAGCCTCCGCTTACATTCGCTCGTCATGACTAAACGCGCGCTCATCACCGGAATCTCAGGCCAGGACGGCTCGTATCTCGCTGAGCTTCTTTTGGCCAAGGGATACGAGGTGCATGGACTCGTGCGCCGCGCGAGCACGTTCGGTACCACGAGCCGCATCGATCACCTGCATAACGCCGGTCGCGGTGGCGAGGGTCGACTCGAACTGCACTACGGCGACGTGGCTGACAGCGGTGCGATCACTCGTGTATTGGCCACCGTTCGTCCGGACGAGATTTATAACCTCGCGGCGCAGAGTCACGTGCGCGTGAGCTTCGATATCGCGGAGTACACCGCCGAGGTTACTGGTGTTGGCACGCTGCGCCTGCTCGAGTGCATCCGCAACCTCGGGTTGAGCGATCACACACGGTTCTATCAGGCGTCATCGAGTGAGCTGTTTGGACAAGTACGCGAATCGCCGCAGACCGAGACGACCCCGTTCCATCCGCGCTCGCCCTACGCGTGCGCGAAAGCATTCGCGCATTTTGCGACCGTGAACTACCGAGAGAGTTACGGTCTGCACGCATCGTGCGGCATTTTATTCAATCATGAGAGCCCGCGGCGCGGCGAAAATTTCGTCACGCGCAAGATCACGTTAGGGTTGGCACGGATCGCATCCGGTTTGCAGGAGTCGATCTCGTTAGGCAACCTCGAGGCGCGCCGAGACTGGGGCTTTGCCGGCGATTATGTCGAGGCGATGTGGCGCATGCTGCAGGAGGAGCCGCCGGATGATTTCGTGATCGCAACGGGGGAAACGCATTCCGTCCGCGAGTTTCTCGACGAGGCGGCTGGCGTGATCGGCGGCGGACTAGACTGGACCAAATACGTCGTCATCGATCCACGCCATTACCGGCCGGCGGAAGTCGATCTGCTCGTCGGCGATGCATCGAAAGCCAAGAGAGTACTTGGCTGGACCCCGCGGGTGTCGTTTACTGAACTCGTCCGAATGATGGTAGAGTCGGACTTAGAAACCGCAAAGCACGAAGCCCGCGGGGCTTCGATCGTGGATAGTTGATAGGGGGATAGGGCGCTGCGGATAGATGAGTGTCGCGCTACGCGTCCGACTCGTTATCTCCTATCCCCTATCTCCGATCCCCTATCCCTATCTCCTATTCTCTCACCGGTAATCCGCTCGGCACCTGCGCCGGCGCGATCAGGCTGAGATCGCGCGCCGCGGGATCGGTAAGCGACTTGAGGAAAGCGAGGATCTCTTGCTGTTGCACGGTCGTCAGCCGGATCGGCGTTCGAACGCGGAAGTCCAGCGTTTGTAGTATTGCGGCGATCGTCGATGCCTCGCCGTGATGGGAGCCACGCAGCTCAGGAGCGATCTGAGTAACGTCATAGGCCTTGAGCGCCGAGTCGGGATTGGTGTAATGCCTAACGACCGCCTCGAGCTTCGGATACGCCCCGTTATGCATATAGGGCGCGGTGAGCTCCACATTGCGCAGCGGTGCCACGCGGAAGGAAAAGCGGTACGGCGACGGCTGCTGCGGTGGAAGGCCGGGCACGGGAAAGATCTCGCCGCGGCCGATGTCGAGCGGCGCGGACTTTCCCACGCCCGGGCCGATCTGCGGGATTCCGATGTTGGCGAATTGCTGCCCACCTAACGCCGGGCCGTTATGGCACTGCGCACAGCGCGCTTGAGTGAAGAAGAGAATGGCGCCGCGCTTCGCCTCGTCGCTCATGCTGCGCGTGTCACGCTTGAGGAACCGGTCAAACGGCGAATTCGTCCGAGTGAACGCGTCAATCTCGAACGCAGCGATCGCGTTCGCGGCATGCTGGAAGCCGAGGGCCGTCGCTGGGACACCTGGAAAGGCGGCGCTGAACATCGCCTGGTAGCCGCTGACGCGAAGCAAACGACTCATCACTCCGTTCCAGACGTCGTTCGTGGCGACGTCGGATATCGCCGCGAGCTCGTTCACATTGCCGAAGCGGTCACGGTCGCCGCGTTCACCGCGCATCTCTATGCGATTGAGGACCGGCAACATCGCTTGCGCCGCTAGGCCGTTATCGAGGCCTGCGGGAAAGACGATGTGTGACGTCGAGTCTGGCGTTCGAATGGGACTCCGGTCTTGGAGCCGGCCGTCCCAGAACATGTATGGGAAAGTCAGCGCCTGATTCAGCATCGACGGTGTGTTGCGTGGTACGAACTGTCGTCCGCTGCCGGGCTGACGCGATTGCGTCGCGCCATGGCTTCCAGTGCCTATCGCTAGCGATAGACTATCCCCTCCGTGCGTGACTGGGTCGTGGCATGTGCCGCACGAGATGTCGCGATTGCCGCTCAGCTCTTTATCGAAGAAGAGGGCTCGCCCGAGCTCGACGAGCGGACGATTCTGTCGCGAGACGTCGGCGATAGGAAGCACGAGGCCCCACCCCTGCAGCGATGCCCGTAGCTGCGCGTCGAGCGAGGGTTCTACGAGCGGTTCGGATGGGGAGCGCTGGTCATAACACGCGACGGCGCAAGAAAGCCCCGCGATGACCGCGACTCGACACAGGCGTTCGACGGAAAGCATCATTTGTCGACCTCAGCGTGAATTCGTTTTCAGCGGATGCGCAGCGAAAGCGACAGCTGGTGAGTGACGACACTTACGTCACGCAGTGTCGCAGGCAGCGCGGACGGTGCGGGGAAGGGGCCGATTATCGGCCCCCGGGCGGGCGGCTCAGCGAAGAAGCCGGGACTCATTCCTGGGCGTCCGGCGCCAGTCATCTTGCGCGAGCGGTAATGCACCTCGACCGAAGCACGACGAAGCGTGGCCCCCCATGTTCGCGTCCACTCCATCCAATTCCGATCTCTCTCCTGCGTCGAACGATTGACCGGATCACGTTGGTCGAGCGTGTAGTAAATCGAATGCGCCTCAACGCCGAATTGAAGCTGAAGCGTCGATTCTCGCCCTAGCGTTAGGTCGTGGCTCAATCCCGTGCGCAATATCGCATTCGAGAAGCGCAGTCGGCTATCGAGTCCCACACTGTCCGCAGCAGTCGCGCTGATCGCAGCCGCGCCCGTGTCGCTCACGCCCCAAAAACGACTCAGGATGGGTTCGTAGATCGCATCGGCCGCGAGCGTCGTCCTGCCTAACGACCTTACGATGCCGACGCCGACGTTGAACGCCGAGGATCGACCACGGCTGCCAGGAATCGTCTCGAACTCATACGCAGGTCGGCCGGGATTATCGACGCGATTCGCCGTGACGATGACGCCTGCGCGCCACCCTGAATCGCCGATCGGTCGAGTGTACTCGACATGCACGCCCAAGGTGTTGGTGCGGTCTTGCGCATGCACGAATCGATCGCGAATGACTGTCTGGCGAGCGATAGGGTCCCAGTACAGATCGCCGTACGTCACGTCGTGCGTCATTGCCATACGACGGCTGAAGACGAGTGCCTCGAGCGACTGGCCTCGAACCCATTCCTTGAGTATCCCCACTCGAATATCCGCCGCTCTACCCGCCTGACTCACCCCGCGACTGTCCAGGTAGAGACGACTCGTTCCATCGATGGCGCCCAAGTCTGACCAGAAGACGCTCGCGCCAACTGATGTTCCAGACGCCGCGAATTGTCGGCCGAGCATGAGAAAACCATGGTGGTTGGATCGCGACTCATCACCACTGGGCAGCGGTCCAAGGGTGCTGAGTGGCTGTGCGTCGTTGATCGACTGAATCGCGGCAGCGGCTCCGCCGAAGGTCGTCCCCGTTCGCGCCAGCACACCGAGAGGAAAGGCGCTTCCTCGCCCCGCATCCCCGGAGACTGAAAAGAGCGTGGGCGCACTGAAGAAGAGCGAATGTCGCAGCCGCGCTCCTGTCGCCGGATTAATGAAGGGGTCGTGAACGGAGTCGGCGATTGCGATCGAGACGCCTCCCATACCCGATAGTCGCGACGGAAAGAAGGAGAACTGGTCCGCGTCAGCGATTGGGATCGTCCGTACTGCGATGAGCTGCGCGCTGGACGTCTTCGGGCTGAGGAGCGCCAAGAGGATAGCCGCGCTCAAACTCGTGGCGTGCCCGAGCCGTCGGGAACGCCGTGTCATGGCGAACGTCGTCATCTGGTCCCTCGGAGACAGCCATAGAGGTAAACCTCAGCCAACGAGTTCGCGTCACAACAAGCGTTGTAGGATCGAAGTTCTGACAAAAGAAAAAGTCCGTCGCTGTGCGCGGCGGACTTCGTGCGTTAGGCAGTGCCTTTCACTTCGAATAGTTGATCTATCAATGGTCGCGCAGGGACTCGAACCCCGGACCTCTGGTATGTGAGACCAGCGCTCTAACCAGCTGAGCTACGCGACCGAATCGGCAACACTAACAGGGGCTGAGCCCCGTTCCAAGGAGGGTGGCCGCCCCTCGATAAGTTTCTGAGAGCTGCCAAGCTGAAAGGTGCCCCCTCAAAGCTACCGGGGGTGCGGGGTAGTGGGCCCTCCAGGACTCGAACCTGGGACCGTCGGATTATGAGTCCGCTGCTCTAACCGACTGAGCTAAGGGCCCGTGCCACAAGAATAACGCTCCATTAGGCCACTCGGGAGCGGCGGCGGAGCGCGATCTCGCGCGGCTGTTCGGGGGCGTCGCCTAACGGTGGCAGCCACCTCCGCCTGACACCGACGCGGTCGCACCGGCGGAACCGGTGGTGTTGGCCGCTCGGCGATTCGCAGCCAGGCGGGAGTTGCTCATGTTGTGCTGTATACGTATATTCATGGTCGTATACGTATCCTAATAGATGAAAACGAAACTTACTGTCACCATCGACCGCGACCTGCTGCCCAAAGCAAAGCGCTACGCCCGGTCGCGCGGAGTCTCCCTGTCCGAGCTCATCGAAGCGGGTCTGCGCCAGCTCTCCGGCGAGCCGACCGATACCACGTTTGCACAGCGCTGGCGGGGGAAGTTCGTCGCGGCGCGGAAGTCCGACGATCGCTACCGCGCGCTCGCCAAGAAATACCTGTGATCATCCTCGTCGACACAGATGTGTTGATCGACGTGGCCCTCGACCGCGCGCCCCACGCCGAGGCCGCTGCCATGCTGCTCGACGCGCTGGAGCGGGGCCCTTCACGCGGCTTTGTCGCGTGGCATACTGTCGCGAACTTCTACTACCTGGTCTCGCCGCGACGCGGGCAGAAGGATACACGCCAATACATCGCCGAGCTCACACGTTTGTTGGATGTCTCTCCCGCCGCCACTGAACACCTGCGCGCTGCAACGCAACTTCCCATTGCCGATTTCGAAGACGCGATGCAGGTCGCCGCGGCTAAAGCATGCGGTGCAGACCTGATCGCCACGCGCAACGCCCGCGACTTCCGCCGGTCACCGGTTGCGGCACTACCGCCTGCAGAAATACTGACGCGCTTGGCGTAGACGGAGCCAACGCGCTCTCGAGGGCGACCCAGTTGCGCCGCTCGGAGGCGCGGTCTAACGCTGAGCCAGCGCCGCCAGTCGCGCTCGCGCTGCCACCAAGCGGGGGAGCGCAGCCGGCGCATCGCGCCAGCGCTCGAGGTAATTGCGGTAGGCCTTCACGGCACCCGCTGTGTCCCCCTGTGCTTCCAGCAGAGTGCCGAGCGTGAACGGCGCGTTCTGCCATTCCTCCTGACCCTCGAAGCCAAATATCGGCTCATCAATGAGGCGCTCGAGCGTCACGCGCGCCGAGTCGCGTGCGCCTAACGCGCTAAAGGCCTCCGCGCGCAGCGACATGACGTAGCCGCTTGGAGAAGTCGCCGCCGAATCCAGCAACGGCATCGCGCTGTCGGGCTTTTGACGGGCGAGGAGCAGCGCGGCAGCGACGAGCGACTCCGCGGCGCGGTCTCGTATACTCTCGGCATTCGCTCGCGAGCGGATTAATTGCAGCATGGAATCGGCGTCCGCGAATCGCAGGAGCCGTACAGATCCGAACGCGACGAATACCAGGGCCTGCGGCACGAAAGTCTGCGACGATGTGAGCGCCACAGCACGCGTTACCTGAGCATGGGCTTCGGGAATGCGCTCGGCGGCGCGCAGTGCCGCCACGAGCAACATGCGACTGCGCCCCTCGCTCAGCGGTTGCTTCAATTGTACCGCCGCGTCGCTCGCTTGCGAAAAGAAGTCGATTGCGCGGCCAAGCTGACCCTGCGACAGCGCGAGGTATCCCATTGAGCGCATGCCTAACGCGCGATCTTCGAGCCTGTCGCTGCCAAGCATCCTCTGGTACACGCGCGCGCCTTCCTCCACCCGGCCGGCCAACACGTACGCGCCGCCCCACTCGTGATTGACGTTGTTGCGATCCATCCTAAGCGAATCCAGTTCGTTCGCCTTGCGGTAGTGCCGCAACGCGTCTTCGTAGCGCCTGAGTGCTTCGAGAGACGCGGTTGTGACGAGTGGCAAAGGAGCCTGCCGCTCGCGGATCGCTGCGCGCGATTCGCCGAGGCGCTTGCGCACTGTCAGCAGGACGCGTCCCAAGGCTGCGATGATATTGCCTTCGCGCTCGGCAGCTTCGCTATTCTCGGAGACTTCTCCGCCGAGTTGCACATCGGCGAGCCGCGCCGTTATGCGATAGCCGCCGGCATCACGAAAGAGACGCAATCCCAAAACAAAGCGGACATTGTCACGCTGGGCCACTTCCTGAGCTAAATCGTAGGTCAGCGCTGTGTCCTGATTCTTTATCTGCATGCGCTGATAAACAGCGGACAGCCGCGTGCGCGCGTACAACCGCAGGTGACCTGATTGCTGCAGCGCGATGGACGCCGCCGTGAGAATTCCACTGTCGAAGAGCGTGTCGCCAGTCTCGTTGGAAATATCTGCGAGCAACACCGCGTCGCCCGGGTGAAAACCAGTGACAGGGCGAGAACGCGCGACTTGCACCCACGCGGCCGTGCCAACAATCAACACGACGCCTGCAAGGACAGGCACGCGCCAGCGGCTGTTTCGCCTGCGCTCGTTAGGCGGCGCTGCGGCTGCTCGATCTGCTGCATAGCGAGGGGCGTCGCTCTCGAGCAGGGCGTTGGGCCGCACACGGCGACGCGCAGCGGTGAGCCAATCCGCGAACCCTGGGGACTCTGGCAGGTCCAACTCGCTCAGAAACTCCGGACAATCCGTACCGGCTTCATCGGGCATGACATCGACGTCGAGCGCGATCGCGTCGCGTCGCAGCACGTAGCGCTACCCTGGATGTGCGATGAGTGTTTCGTCGCCCGTCTCGTGGCGCGCGAGGGCGAGCGGGCGATCAAGCTCATTTCGCGCCTGATTTGGCGTGGCGTCAGGCGTGAGAAGAACCATGAGCTCATCGGCTTCGACACCAGCGTCTCCAGCCGCGGCGAGCATCGCCAAGAGAGCAACAAGTCGCCGGAGACCACCATCGTAGATGCAGACAATGATGGCGCGGCCGATCACGTCGACAACTGCCCGGGAATGGCAAACCCCTCGCAGCTCAATAGCGATACCGATCGACAGGGTGACGCGTGCGATGGCGATGACGATGATGATTCTGTGGCTGATGCGATGGACAACTGCCCGGTGAACGCGAATACGAATCAAATCGACCGAACACGCGATGGGCGCGGCGACGCGTGCCAGGACTCGGACGCCGACAGCGTCCTCGATCTCAACGACAACTGCCTGTATGTGCTTAACGCAGATCAGAGGAACAGCGACCCGGACTCGGACGATCTCGGCAACGCCTGCGACAATGATGATGACGGGGACGGCGTCTGCGAAGGTGACGATCGCGGCTCCGTTCCAGCAGGTTGTGTCCCGCGACGCGACAACTGTCCGCTCGTGCCGAATGCGACCAGACAGACACCGACGGCGACGGAGCCGGCGATGCCTGCGACCGCTGTCCGACGGCCGTTGATCAGGGTGACACCGACGGCGACGGCGTGGACGATGCGTGTGACGCCGCCGCCGACAACGATGGCGTGTTGGATGGCTCGGACAACTGCCCCAAAGTGCGCAATACCGATCAGGCGGACTTGAACGGCAATGGCGTCGGTGTGGCGTGCGATCCGACGGAACAAATCAAATCGCTGCGCGCCGGCCCTGCGTTTAGAGGTCGCCTAACGTGGCGCTCGCAACTCGAGCGCCTGAGCATTGTTGTGTTACCTGAAGGACTACGGGACGTGCCACCCTGGCCTCCGACCTCGTCACGTTTCTCCGTACACGTCACCAGTGAACGTCCTGTCGCGGTCCAACTGCTAGATCCTGATGGTTTCGTCGTGGCGTCCAGTCCGGCAGGCACACAGCACCGACTGGTCACCGATCTTCGCGGGCCTTGGATTGTTGAGCGCGGGCGGGAGGCGCGAGCAGGAGCAATTGTACGTCCGCTGAACGCGCAACCGTACACGTTGCGGTTCCACGAGCTTACACGATTGGACGGCCGGCGCGGAGTGAATCTGCAAGTAGAAGCGCGCCCGGTACCCCAATGATCTAGGCAGCGGCCGATTGCCCACGCGGCTGCCTAACGGCGTGCCACTGTTCGGCAAGTCCCAGCTCGCCGACAGCTCCGGCGCGACAACCTACCTTCTATATCTCGCCGTCAGCGCGCCGATACGGATGGAACTATCACTCTTGCATAACGCACGCAGCAACTGCAGGAACGGGGAGTCTTATGCTGGGACTAGCGATCGGGGCTGGTGTCGTGCTGGTTGTTCTAATCATCATCGACGTCGCGCGCAGCGGCGCAACCACGACGGCGCGCACCGGGACGTACGTTTTGATTCGTCGTATGGTGCTACCGGACATCTGTTCATGCACCGCAGTGGGAGGCGCGAGCTGCCCAGCCGCGACAACGAGACCCTATGCGTTTTTCTGGACGCAGGCGGCGAGCTGCATAGCGCCGACGCTTGGCGGCGCGAGGTTAGGCTGACTGAGAGTTGGCGTCAAATGCTGCGATGATCTCCGCGGGCGTCACAGTCGCCGCACCTAACTTCGCGACTTCGACGCCCGCGGCGTAATTCGCCACCACAGCGGCTTCGTGCGCGCTCGCCTTCGCAGCGAGCATCACGGCGAGATAGGCCGTTACCGTATCCCCAGCGCCAACCACGTCATACACCTCACGCGCCGTCGTCGGAATGCGGCGCGACTCGCCTTGGGCCGACATCAAGAGCATCCCGCGCTCACCTAGCGTGAGCAACAGGTTGTCCACTCCAAGTTTCTCGAACGCCTGTGGCAGCGACGGCTCGTGATCGAGATCCATCGTCGCACCTAACGCACTCTCCAACTCACGCCGGTTCGGCTTGAAGATCGTGGCACCGCGATACGCGAAGAAGTTGCGGTACTTGGGGTCGACGACGACCGGCACCTCGCGCTCCCGCGCCCGTGTGATCGCGCGCTCGATCACGCGCGTCGCCAGCAAGCCTTTGTTATAGTCCTCTAGCACCACCGCGTGCGCACGGTCGATCGCGTCGTCGATGCAGCGGACCACCGCATCGAGTCCTGCCGAGTCGAGCTCCGAGTCATTTCCTCGTCGAACCGCACGACCTGCTGCGACCGCGCCACCAGGCGTGTCTTGCGCGTCGTCGGTCGGTCGACAGGAACGAGCGCTCCATCGGCGCAGCCAAGCCTAACGAGCATCTCGCGCAATGCTGCCCCGGCCGCGTCACGCCCCACGGTCGCGACCAACGTTGCCCCAGCGCCCGACGCCACGACGTTCTGCGCCACGTTCGCCGCCCCACCTAGCGCCGAACGCTGCTCCCGCACGCGCACCACCGGCACGGGCGCCTCCGGCGAGATGCGCTCGACGTCGCCCTGCAGATACACATCGAGCATCGCATCGCCAATCACAAGCACGTGGCACCCCCTCGCGCGCTCCAGCAGCTCAACGAGGCGTGAACGTTCGATCAATGGCGCACTTGGCTTACCCGGCATGCGGGCGCAACCTAGCACCGTGCGACCAATGGTCAACGAGTGCAGCTTGAGCCGACCATGCGGTTAGACTTCTCAGACCTCAGACCTCAGACCTCTGACCTCGCTCTCTTTAGACGTCGTCGTCACTCGCGGCTCCATCGTCGAGTCCTACCATCGCGTCCACGCCGCCGTCGTTCGCGATGACGTGATCGCTTCCGCTCGGGACGCTATGCTGCTGGCGTCCTGGCGATCGTGCGCGAAACCGTTCCAGCTCATGCCGTTTCTGGAGGAGGGTGGCCACACTCGGCTCAATTGGGGCGAGGACCAACTCGCGCTCGCCTGCGCGTCGCATGGCGGTGAGCCGGAACACGTTGCTGTCGCCAAAACAATGCTCAGCGACGTCGGCTTGGAGGAGGGCGATCTCGCGTGCGGCGTACACGAGCCGCTGTCATCGCGCGGCGCCAAGATTCTGCGCGACGGTGGGCTGCGACCCACGCGCCTGCATAACAACTGCTCCGGGAAGCACGCGGCGATGCTCGCGCGGGCGCACCTCGCCGGCTGGTCGACGCACGGCTACGAGCGTGACGGCCATCCTGTTCAGGAAGGCTGCCTAACGAGCGTGTCGGAGTGGACCGGGCTTCCGTCGAGTGATATCGACCGCGGTGTCGACGGCTGTGGTGTCGTCGTCTTCAACATCCCGCTCGATGCCATGGCGCGTGCCTATGCGCGCTTCGCAACCGCCGTCGCGCGCGGCGACGCCGTTCCTCAGCGCATCGCGCAAGCGATGAGCGCACGACCGTTCCTCGTCGGCGGGACGGATCGTTTCGACACCGTGCTCATCGACGAGACGCGCGGCAACGTACTCGTCAAGATCGGCGCCGAGGGTGTGCACTGCGCGGCGATTGTGGATCAGGGAATCGGTGTGGCGGTGAAGGTCGAGGATGGCGCCGCACGCGCGCAGTATCCGGCTTTACTCGAAGTCCTGCGTCGCTTCGGCGCCATCCCGGACACGATCCCCGCTCGACTCGCCGACTTTGCTCGGCCGCGCATCCGCAATACTCGCGGTGAGACTGTCGGCGAGGTCTGCCTCGCCACGGTCGGCGCGCCTGCCGTTCGTTAGGCGCAGGCCGTCTGCGTTCCGCGGGTAAAAAACCCAATATGCAAGGTTTCGATGTCGTCGTCTGATCCGCAGTCGACTACTGTTCCCGCGCTCAACAACGAAGTGCGAGCGCTGGTGCGGCTGGCGGGTGCAATCGCCGGCTCCGTGGGCGTCGTACTGCGTGCGGCAATCGAGGAAGCGACACGAGTCGTCCGCCCGATCTGGGCGGAGGAGGTGATTCTCCAGTCCTATCTGTTTGCGGGCTTTCCGCGCACGCTCAACGCGATGCGTGAATGGCGTCGGTTGTCTGGTCGTGAAGTGCCTGCGGACACGTCCGTCGAGAGTTGGGACCAGGTAAGCGAGTGGACGCGTCGCGGCGAGCAGACCTGCCGAGCCGTGTATGGCTCGCACTACGACAAATTGCGGCAAAACATTCGCGCACTGCATCTGGCGCTCGACGAGTGGATGATCACGGAGGGATACGGCAAGGTCCTCGCGCGAGGCGCGCTGGACCTCTTGTTGCGCGAACTTTGTATCGTCGCCGCTTGTGCGGTTTCGGGGCAGGAGCGACAACTCCGCTCGCACCTCCTCGGTGCGCGCAACGTCGGGGCGAGCGCGGCGCAAATAGAAGGCACGCTCGATGCAATCGCGGACCTAATGCGTGAAGAGGATGTGCGAGCGGCGAAGAACCTTTGGTTGCGGCTGCAGGTCGTCGCACCAGGCTAAGGCCACCCCGTATCACCTATCCTCTATCCTCTATCCACTATCAACTATCCACTATCAACTATTCACTATCCCCGTGTTTCTCGATCGCGTAGTCGTTAGGGTCGAAGCAGGCACCGGTGGTTCCGGGGCGTCGTCATTCCGGCGCGAGAAATTCGTCCCCATGGGTGGACCGGACGGCGGCGACGGTGGTCGCGGCGGCGACATCATCGTGCGCGGCGACAACAACCTGGCCACGCTTCTCGACTATACGTACAAGGATCAGTGGGTTGCCGACCGCGGCGAACACGGCATGGGCGCCAACAAAACAGGGAAGTCAGGGGCCGACGTCATCCTGCCCGTACCCGTTGGCACCGTCATCCGCGACGCTGACGGCGGGGAATGGTTAGGCGAGGTGCTCGAGCCTGGCGCCGAGATTGTCGTGGCGCGCGGCGGCCGCGGCGGCCGCGGGAATGCGTACTTTGTATCGGCAACGCACCAGGCGCCGCGCGAATGGCAGCCCGGCGAAGCAGGTGAAAAGCGTACGCTCGAGCTCGAGCTCAAGCTCATCGCCGACGTCGGCTTGATCGGCGAGCCTAACGCTGGTAAGTCGACGCTGCTCTCGGTCATTTCCGCCGCTCGTCCCAAAATCGCGGACTATCCGTTCACAACGCTCGTCCCCAACCTCGGCGTCGTTCAACTCAGTGGCTCGCGAACGTTCGTCGTGGCCGACATTCCCGGTATCATCGAGGGAGCCCACGAAGGGAAGGGGCTCGGCTTGCGCTTCCTGCGTCACATCGAGCGCACGCGTATGCTCGCCTTCCTCATTCCCGTCGATTCGATGGACTGGCAGCAAGAATACGTGCGGCTTAGGCACGAAATCGCGAGCTATTCGGCGGAGCTTGCCGACAAGCCACACTGCGTGGTCTTCACCAAGATGGACTTGTTAGGTGGAGATCCGCCCCCGGATATCCAAGCTGCAGACTCGTTTGGCGTCTTTGCAATCAGTGCCGCGGCCCGCAGCGGCCTAGACACGCTCCTCGCTGAGTGGTGGTCCAAGCTCCAGCAGTTGCGCGTGGAGCGGGAGCAGGCAAGTCGTGCCGACGCCGCTCTCTGACGACGATCTCGTTTTCGGCCTCGCGCTTGCGGACGCGGAGCGCGTCGGCATCCTCGGGTTCTATCAAAAGCGGACGGAATTCGGTCACGTCGAAACGGCGTTTCTGCACACGGTTCCCGCGGGCGAGCGTCCGGGGCTGCTGGATCGCGCGCGGTCCACGGTTCGAGAGGCACGGAGCTTAGGCGTCACAATCGTCGCAGAACACGATCCGTCGTATCCAGCGTCGCTGCGCTCACTGCGCGACGCGCCGCCGCACCTCTTCACGTTAGGCAATCTGGCATTGCTCGAGCGGCCCGCTGTTGCCATCGTGGGGACGCGCGCTGCCACCCCCTACGGGCTGCGGATTACGCGTTTAGTGTCATCGGAGCTTGCCCGTGCGGGGGCCGTCGTCGTCAGCGGCATGGCCCGCGGCATCGACGCGGCCGCGCATGAGGCAGCACTCGATGTCGACGGCGCGACAATTGCCGTGTTAGGCACTGGTGTCGACGTTCCCTACCCCAAATTCAACAATGCGCTGCATCAGCGCATTGCCCGCGATGGACTCATTGTCTCGGAGCTGCCTTGTGGAACGCGCGCATTCGAAGGGTCGTTTCCGCGGCGCAACCGGCTCATCGCGGCGCTGGCTCGCGCCGTCATTGTCACCGAAGCACCGGTGAAGAGCGGCGCGCTCATCACGTCTTCCATTGCCGGAGATATTGGGCGCGACGTTGGCGTTGTGCCGGGCAACATTGACGTGCCTGCGAGCGCCGGCAGCAACCGACTGCTCTTTGACGGCGCCACGCCGATACTGGGGCCTTCCGACGCTCTCTCGTTAGGCGGCCTCGCCGCGCCAGTCGCGCCGCCCGCGCGCAATGCCGGGCAGCTCAGCGACGACGCGCAGCTCCTGTGGCGCGCTCTCTCCGCCAGCGGTCCCTTGTCCGCGGATGCGTTGGCGCGGGCCGGCGGTCTCGAGGCGCGCCGGGCAGGGCCAGCGCTCGCGGCCCTCGAAATCGCCGGTTGGGTCGAGGTTGACCATGCGGGTGTTGTCTTCGCCCGTTAGAGTGACGAAGTGACAAAAACAGCCAGTCACGTTTACATCCATGTCCCGTTCTGCGCGCGGCGCTGCACCTACTGCGACTTTGCGATCGCTGTGCGGCGTGAAGCGCCGGTCCGGCAGTATCTCGAGCTACTCGACACTGAGCTCAGGATCCGAGCAGCCAGCGCCGATCACGTCGTCGATACGATCTACTTAGGTGGTGGCACGCCCTCGCTGCTTGGCGCCGCGGGGTTAGCAGACCTCCTTGGTCGCATCCGCGAGCGGTTCGAGACGGCGCCTAACGCCGAAGTCACGGTGGAAGCGAACCCTGAAGACGTGAACGACGCCTCGGTCTCCGCTTGGCAGCGAGCGGGCATCACCCGTGTCTCGTTAGGTGTCCAGTCGTTCGAGCCGCGCGTACTCACGTGGATGCATCGCGTGCACGATGTCGAAGGCGCACGACGTGCAGCGGCAGCAGTTGCTGGCGCCGGCTTTCACTCGTGGTCCCTCGATCTCATCTTCGCGCTACCGGACGAGCTCTCACGTGACTGGCGCCGCGATCTGGACGAGGCGCTCGCCCTGGATCCACGGCACATCTCCGTGTACGGTCTGACAGTTGAGCCGCACACGCCTCTCGCGCGATGGATTGAGCGTGGCGTCACGGCGGACGCACCTGAGGAGAGCTACGAGCGAGAGTTCCTAGAGGCCCACGCGAGACTGACTGCTGCGGGCTTGGAACACTACGAAGTCTCGAACTACGCCCGCGAGGGCCATTCCAGTCGCCACAACTCGGCGTACTGGCGCGAGGTCCCGTACATCGGCTTTGGGCCATCCGCGCATTCGTTTGACGGCCGCCGGAGGCGCTGGAACACACGCGAATATCAGGCGTGGGCAACGCAGGTTGCTGCGGGCACAGATCCTGTCGCTGGGAGCGAGGTATTAAGTGACGACCAGCGGTCTCTGGAGCACGTGTACCTCGGGTTACGTACGTCCGTGGGTCTCCGCGTTGACGAGGTCCAGCCTGAGATCGTCGAGAAATGGCGAGACCACGGTTGGGCCAAGCTCGCCCGGGAGAGGGTGCGGCTCACGCCGCAGGGTTGGCTCCGACTCGACGCTCTGGTTGGCGCCTTGACCGTTCCTTCAAACCCTTGCTAGGTTTGCACTTATGCCACGCCCCGAGCTCTCGGATCGCGAACGCCGTGTGCTCGAAGCTGTCATCCAGAGTTATGTGGAAACGGCGGAGCCTGCAGGCTCGCGCACGATCGCGAGGCGCTTTGGTCTAGGTGTGTCGCCAGCCACGATTCGCAACACAATGAGCGACCTGGAAGAGAAGGGGTTTCTGTATCACCCGCACACTTCTGCTGGCCGCGTCCCCACTGACCTCGCGTATCGTATCTACGTCGACTCCCTCACGCGGCGGGCAAGCGCCACGGCCGCAGAAACCGGCCGTCTCACCGACGAGCTTAGCGGTGTCGGCCCATCGTCTACAATCGCAACGATCCTTCGGCGCGCCGCGCAAAGTCTGTCCGTCGTCTCGCAGGAACTCGGAGTCGCGTTAGGCCCTCGGCTGGACCACGCGGTCCTGCAGCGCCTTGAGCTGACGCGTCTATCGCAGGAGCGCCTGCTGTTGGTCTTGACGCTTCAGGCGGGCGGTGTGCGCACGATCTTCGTCGAGGTACGCGGGCAGATCGCCGACAGCGCCGTGGCCGAAGTCGCTCACGTTCTCAACGAGCGTCTCGCCGGACTTTCGCTGAGCGACATTCGCGCGACGCTGGCCTCGCGGGTGCGCGATACCGCGCCATCTCGCGACGCGCACGAGCTGCTGAACGTCTTCGTCCAGGAAGGTGACGTGCTCTTCGACGTTCCCCTTGTGCCAGACGACGACGGCGTCGTGCTCGGACAGACTTCGGTACTGGCTGAGCAGCCTGAGTTCGCAAGCGGGGATAACATGCGACGGCTCATTGCGCTGACCGACCGGCAGGAGCAACTAGCGGACATGCTGCGCCGTAGGAGTGAGAGCTCTGGGATCTCGATTACGATTGGGAACGAGCATGCCGACCCGCGGATGGAACACCTGACCCTCGTGACGGCTTCGTATCACGCGGGACCGTTATCCGGAGTAATCGGAGTGATCGGCCCAACGCGGATGCCGTACGACAAGGTGATAGCGCTCGTTAGGCATGCGTCCCAACTCGTTTCCGAAGTCTTGCAATAAACCATGGCTGATTTCTACAAGACATTGGGCGTCGCGCGCGACGCGTCAGACGACGCCATCAAAACGGCGTACCGCAAGCTCGCGATGAAGTACCACCCCGATCGAAACCAGGGGTCGTCAGATTCAGAGGAGCGCTTCAAAGCGATCACCGAGGCGTACGACGTCCTCCGCGATCCCCAGAAGCGTGCGGCGTACGACCGCTACGGAGTGGAAGGGCTGCGTGGAGCCGGGATGCCCGGCGGTTTCCATCACGTCGATCTTTCCGAAGCGCTCAACATCTTCATGCGCGACTTCGGTGGCTTCGCCGGGTTTGGTGATCTGTTTGGTGGTACGCAGCGGCGCGGTGCGGGCGGCGCACGCGCCGGCGCCGATGTGAAAGTTGCGATCGAACTCACCCTCGCCGAAGTGGCGAGCGGTATCACCAAGACAGTCACCGCCAAGTTCCTGGATCCCTGCGACGCGTGTAGCGGTTCCGGTGCGGAAGCGGGGACCAAGCCGCAGCGCTGCAACACGTGCGCAGGGAGCGGCGAGGTGCGTCGCGCACAGCGCTCGTTCTTCGGACAGTTCGTGAGCGTGGTGCCTTGTCCAACGTGTTCCGGTGAAGGCGTCGTGATCAACGCTGTGTGCAAGAAGTGCCGCGGCGAAGGACGCATGCGCGGTGAACACACGCTGCCGATTCAGGTCCCTGCGGGTGTCGCGACCGGGCAGTACATGACGCTGCGCGCCATGGGAAACGCCGGTCCGCGTGGCGGCCCCCGCGGCGACGTACTAGTTGTGTTCGACGTGCTGGACGATCCGCGCTTCGAGCGAGACGGAGAGGACCTATATACCGAGGTCCTGGTGTCGTATCCGCAACTCGTGTTAGGCGCCGACGTTGAAGTCCCAGCCATCCACGGGACCCTGCGCGTGCGCATTCCTGCGGGAACGCAAAGCGGCCAGATGCTGCAGCTGCGCGGACGCGGGCTGCCACGCGTGAACGGCGGTGCGATCGGCGATCTGCACGTGCGGATGCAATTGTGGACTCCCACGTCAATCACGCCGGAAGAGGAAACATTGCTCACGCAGCTTGCCGCGATAGAGCGGCCGCCGGAGCAACCGCGCGAAAAAGGGTTCTGGACCAAGATGAAGGAAGCGTTAGGCGCGTGACGTGGGCTGCGCTCCGCATCCTGCCGAGCAACAATGAAACGGGGAGCCGCGACGCGATCGTCGCGGCTCTTTTCGCTTCCGGGGTGCAGGCTGTCGTGGAAGACGGATCCGCGCTCGTTACACACGTTCCAACCAGCGATCTCGATCACATTCAGTCGGCACTTCGCGGCGCCGACGCCGGCGCGACCGTGACGCTCGACATCGTCGCCGATCTGGATTGGAGCATCGCCTGGCGCTCAAGCGTAACAGCTCACCGCGTCGGCGACCTCACCATCGCGCCGCCGTGGCGCGCTGACTCCCTCGATCCCGCGAAGACTATTGTCATCGATCCGGGGATGGCATTCGGCACGGGAGACCATGCGAGCACGCGCGGTGTCCTGCAGCTACTGCTCAAGATGCGTTGCGCTGATGCTGTCGTTGCTGATCTTGGTGCGGGAAGCGCTGTGCTGTCCATCGCAGCGGCCAAACTCGGCGCCCGGAGCGTCTACGCGATCGAGATAGATGCGGATGCGATCGGCAACGCCGAAGACAACGTTCGGGTGAACCAGGTCGCGGAGCGGGTCCACGTGCTGGAGGGAGACGCGGCAGCACTGCTCACGCTCGTAGCGCCAGTTGACATCGTTCTTGCCAACATCATCTCGTCGGTGCTCGAAGGGCTGTTGCCGACCATCGGGGCCTCGCTCGCACCTGGAGGTCGCGCCATTTTGAGCGGACTGCTGCTGAGCGAACGTACGGCATTCGGCGAGGTCTTAGACGCGCGCGGCTGGCGCACTATCGACGAGTGCAGCGAGGGAGATTGGTGGACCGTAGCCATCGCCAAGAACTAGCGGCGTTTTTCTGCAGCGACGAACCGCTGCAAGCCGGTACGACCATTTCGTTAGGCGAGAGTGTCGCGCGGCACATGCGAGCGCGGCGGCTCGCCGTAGCGAGCCGCGTCGCGGTGCTGGACGGGATCGGGCACCGCGCCATTGGATTCGTGAGCAAGCTCGGCACAACGTCCGCGGCCATCGACATCGCGGAGGTACTTGCGTATTTGCCGCCGCCGAGTGTGCACCTTGTCGTCCCTATCGCCGATCGCGACCGTATGCTCTGGTTAGGCGAGAAGGCGGCCGAGCTTGGCGCGACCAGCTGGCGCCCGATTCTCTGGCGCCGGTCGCGCAGTGTGAAGCCGCGTGGCCAGGGGATGACGTTTCAAGGACGTTTACGTTCGCGCATGATCGGCGCGCTGGAGCAGAGCGGAGGAGCCTGGCTTCCGCAGCTTCATCCTGACGCGCCGCTCGACCGGGCGCTCGCCGCGATACCGAGTGGAGCGCGGTTCGTGCTCGATCCGGCGGCTGAGACAAGCATCGCCACAGTTCCGGATCTCACCGCGCCGGTGACTCTCGCCATCGGGCCCGAGGGCGGACTGGAGCCTGGCGAAATGGGCGCGCTGGATGCTGCTCACTTCCTGCCAGTGCGCTTGGGGGGCAATATCCTTCGCTTCGAGACGGCCGCGATCGCCGCTCTGGCGATCGTGCGATCATTACTCGACGCACCGACTCCATCTACGCGCGATGTCGCCGACTTGTCTCTTTTGCAAAATCGTTAGGAAGGAGATCACGGCGACGATTGTCGCTGAGAATGAGTATTGTGTCGCGTTCCGGGACATCCATCCGCAAGCGCCGGTGCATATCCTGGTCGTCCCCCGGGAGCACATCGACTCGCTGGATCAGGCGAAGGACCCGGAGACGATCGGGCGTGTCTTATTGATGGCGGCGGAGATAGCACGCGCTGAACGGATCGACGGGACAGGATATCGCACAGTGCTGAATACGAACGCCGGGGCAGGGCAGACAGTGTTTCATCTGCACGCGCATGTGTTAGGCGGGAGGAAGATGACGTGGCCGCCAGGATGAGACCGCAATGACTAAAAGCGGCAGCGCGGATTCACGCAGAAACGCTGCAGATAAAGGCGCATACTGCGGTTCAATCAATCAAATGCACTATCTGCGCATATCTGCGCTGTTTCGGCGTGCATCTGCGCTGCGGCTTTTCGTTCTTGCGGCGACCCTGCTGATGTCAGGCGCGTTAGGCGTGCTCGCCGCGCAACGCTGGCGCGTGACATACGAACCCAATGTCCCGTACGACGGTCGCTTCACATTCGCGCGCATCCGGTACACCGAGTACCGCGGCAACGGCTGGGCGTACGACTATCCGCGCATGGAGCGGCATCTCCTGACAATGGTCCGCGAGATCACCTCGCTGCAACCGCATGTCGCCGGAAGCAACATCCATACGCTGGATGATCCCGAGCTGCTCAAATACCCGGTGGCGTACCTCTCTGAACCCGGGTACTGGTTTCCCAACGAGGAAGAGGTCGTCGGTCTGCGGACATACCTCGCGAAGGGCGGCTTCTTGATCGTGGACGATTTTATGCGCGGTGAGTGGCAGAATTTCGAGCGCCAGATCATGCGGGTGCTGCCTAACGCACGCATCGACAGGCTCGACGTGTCGCATCCGATCTTCGACACCTTTTTCCAGATCCGCTCGCTCGAGATGAAGTATCCGCACAACCCGTATCTCGACGCGGAGTTTCTCGGGATTCACGAGGACAACGATCCGAGCCAGCGTCTCACGGTGATCATCAACTACAACAACGATATCGGCGACTATATGGAATGGTCGGACGATGGCTGGTGGCCGGTGAACATCACCAACGACGCGTACAAGCTGGCGATCAACTATCTCATTTACGGCCTCACCCGATAAGCAAGATCAAAACTGACAGCGCAGATGCACGCCGAAACCGACGCAGAGGACCACCGCAGATGAGCTTTGTTCAAACAGCTTTGCTGCGTAAATCAGCGTCAGTTTCAGCGTTAATCTGCGCTGCCGATTTTTCGATCTCGGCCCTAATGGCCGTTGACCGATCGCCGGTTGCCGCCCTAAAATAAAGGTTTGCTAAACCAGGCCGCGAGGCGGCCATCCCGGGAGAATCTCGTTTGTCCGAAGTCATTATCCACGACGAAGAAAACTTTGAACGCGCACTCAAGCGCTTCAAAAAGAAGATCGAAAAAGCCGGCATCCTCTCCGATCTTCGCAAGCATCGCCACTACGAGAAGCCATCGGAGCGGCGCAAGCGCAAGATGAATGCGGCGCGACGCAAGGGGCGTCGCCCGCGCTCGGCCTGACGCGCCGCCGCGGCCAGGCGCCTCGTTAGGCGCTGCCGATACACCTTCGAGCCCGGTCCGGCACAGTCGCCCGATCGGGCTCGCCGCGTCTCCCCGCGTATTCCCGCATGAACCGTCACGCGCTCGCCGTCCTCGAATTCCCTCGCGCCCTTGAATTGGTCGCCGAGCGCTGCGCGTCATCACTGGCGGCCGAGCGGATTCGTGCGGCTGAACCCAGCAGCGACCGGGCGCAACTCGAACGCACACATGCGCGCATCGCCGCGACGCGTGCGCTCTGCGATGGAGAGGCAGGGTGTCCCTCTGAGAGCACCCCTAACCTTGGGGACGCGCTCGAGCGGCTGCGCGTCATCGGCAGCGTGCTTCAGGGGCACGCCCTCGTGGGCGTCGCGACCTTGCTGCGTTCGTCGCGCCTAACGAGCGCAGCGTTGGCGGATGCGCGGCAGCCCGCCGTCGCCATCGCCTTGCTGCAGGATCTGCGTGAGCGACTCGTTGCTGCCCCTGGCGACGAGGAGCGTCTCTCGCGGGCGCTGGAGCCCGACGGCGCCTTGCGCGACGACGCCTCCCCGGCACTACGCAAGCTGCGCCGCGAGCTGCGCGCCGGCGAAGGCGAATTGGTGGCACTCCTCGAGCGCACCATGCAACGGCTGGATCCGCATCAGCGCGTCGCCGACATGTCCGTCACGATGCGCAACGGGCGCTGGGTCATTCCCATTCGCCGCGAGGCGCGCGGCGCGGTCGGCGGCCTAGTGCACGACGCATCCGCGACGGGGAATACGCTGTTCGTCGAGCCACCCGCCGCGATCGAAGCGTGCAACCGGCTGCGTGAGCTCGAAGCTGAAGAAGTCGCCGAGGTAGAACGCATCCTCGCAGAGCTCACCGACGCCGTGCGACCATTGTACGAGGAGCTTGCGCAGTCGTTGGAGGCCCTTGTCGAGCTCGATACCCTGCGCGCTCGCGCGCGCTTCGCCAACGACTTTCGCTGCGGCAACGCTGTGCTCGGCGAACCAGGTGACGGGTTCGCCATCCGGGATGGTCGTCACCCGCTCCTGCTGGCGCAGGGGATCGCCGTTGTCGCATTCGACCTGGCGATGGGACCTAACGAGTGGACGCTACTGGTGTCGGGGCCGAACACGGGCGGCAAGACGGTGCTCCTCAAGTCGCTCGGCCTGTTCGCCGCGTTGATGCAGAGCGGCATTCCGATTCCGGTTGCCGAGGGAAGCCGGCTCGCGGTGTATGACGACATCTTCGCCGACATTGGCGATGAACAGTCAATCGAAGCGAGCCTATCGACGTTCAGCGCGCACGTGAAGAACCTTGCCGAGATTCTCGTCCGCGCGACGCCACGGTCTCTGGCGCTCATTGACGAGCTGGGCTCGGGCACGGATCCGGTCGAAGGGGCCGCGTTAGGCGGTGCCATACTCGAGGCGTTGACGCACCGCGGAGCGATGACGCTGGCGACGACGCACCTCGGCGCACTCAAAGATCTCGCTGCAGAAACGCCAGGTGTTGTAAACGCGTCGTTGCAATTTGACGAAGAAGCACTGGCGCCGACGTACCAGCTGATCAAAGGAGTGCCAGGTCGTTCCTATGGGTTGCGTATTGCCCATCGTCTCAAGCTCCCGGATGCAGTGTTGCAGCGAGCAGAGGAGCGGGTGCCCAGCGCCGAACGTGACGTGAACGCGTTGCTCGCAAGCCTGGAGGAGCGAGATCGAGCGCTGGCCGAGCGCGAACGCGACGTCGCGTCATCGCAAGAATCGGCTTCGGCGCGCGCAAAGAGATTGGCCGAGCGTGAGCGTAACGTGCGAGACCGTGAGCGCCGCGTCGAACGCGAGTCACGCCAAGAAGCGAGGCGCTATCTCCTCGACGCACGCGCGGAAATCGAGCGCACGATCCGGTCGCTCAAGCGCACGGCTGAGCATCGCATGGACGAAGCGGCGCGCCAGGCCCGTCGTGGCATTGAGGCAATGGCGGACGTACATAACAAGGGCCTGGAAGCACTAGACGCGGCGGAACGAGCCGCTGGGGCGCCTAACGAGTCGAGCGAGGCACCCGGGGAGCTCGCGCCGGGCGACACTGTCGATGTCCTCTCGCTCGGCGGACGCCCGGCTCGTGTCGTCGAGCTACGCGAGGACCAGGCGCTGGTGGCGTTCGATGCTGTCAAGCTCGCCGTGCCGCTGACCGATGTGCGGCGCCGTGCGGCAGGATCCACTGCGGAGACGCGCGTCCCGGTGTTGGGCGACGTTCCCGAAGTGCAGGCTAAGAGTGAGATCGATTTGCGCGGCATGCGCGTCGATGAAATCGATGATGTCGTTATGCAGGCGCTGGATGCAGCTATCCGCGCCGATCTGAAGGCGCTGCGGATCATACACGGCAAAGGGACCGGCGCGCTGCGCGCAAGGGTCGCGGAGATGCTGCAGAAGGACACCCGCGTTGCGGGGTTCCGGCTGGGCGCCTGGAATGAGGGAGGTGCGGGCGTTACCGTAGCAGAGTTGTGATCCCCGTGATCCCCGTGATCCCCGTGATCCCCCCCGCAGTAGTTCGCCGCGAGCTTCGAGTTTCGCGCCTCGCCGCTCATGATTCCTGACGAAGAGGTCGAACGGATCCGCGAGTCCGCCGACATCGTGCAGATCATCGGCGAGCACGTTGCGCTGCGTCGCGTCGGCAACGACTGGCGCGGCCCATGCCCCTTTCACCAGGGCACGCATCGCAATTTTTCAGTCTCGGCGCGACGACGCATGTTTCACTGCTTCGTCTGTGACGAAAAGGGGAATGTCTTCACGTTCCTTCAGAAACGGCTTGGCGTCGACTTTCCAACCGCGGTGCGCATGGCGGCCGAGAAGTCGGGTCTCGAGCTGCGTGAGGTTCGCTCGCAGCGCGAGGGTCCCGATCCGCGCGAGCCACTCTGGGAAATTCAGGCGGCAGGGGCGGAGTTTTTCCGTTCGGTGCTGTGGGATGACCCGTTAGGCGCACCAGCGCGTGACTACCTCGCCGAACGCGCAGTCTCGCGCGAGCTGTCGGACCGCTTCGGGCTGGGCTTCGCGCCGCGCGAGATCGGTCTACTGCGTGCGCATCTCAGCTCGTTAGGCTACGCGGAGGAGCTGCAGCTAGCCGCCGGACTGATGATCCGGCGCGAGGAGGGGGCGGAACCACGTCCGCGCTTTCGAAACCGGCTCATCTTCCCGATCCATGATCTCAGCAGCCATGTGGCGGGATTCGGAGGGCGACTGCTCGGCCCCGGCGAGCCGAAATACCTGAATTCTGCGGAATCACCGATCTTCGTCAAAGGGAAGTTGCTGTATCATCTGCATACCGCGCGGCTCGCGGCGCGACGCGAGGATCGCATGTTGCTGGTGGAAGGGTATTTCGACGCGTTGCGCATTGTGAGCGCTGGCCTCGAATGTGTCATCGCCCCGTTAGGCACCGCGCTGACTGGTGACCAGGCACAACTGCTCACGCGCTACTCAAAGAACGTGTATTTGCTGTACGACGGCGACGCGGCCGGTCTCAAAGCCACGTTCCGTGCCGGCGACGAGCTGCTGCGCACGGGCGCGACCGTCCGCGTCGTGACGTTCCCTGAAGGGGATGATCCGGACAGCTTCGTCGCTCGGCACGGGGCCGAAGCGCTCGAGCGTCTTCTCGAGCGTTCACTCGATGTTTTCGAGCGAAAAGTGCAGATCCTCGAACGGGGAGGGTGGTTTGCCGATCTCCCGAAGCGCCGCGCCGCTCTGGACCGTCTGCTGCCGACGTTGCGCGCTACCGCTGATACACTCCTGCGTGAGCTCTATATTGCGAGAGCCGCTGAGTCGTCGGGTGTGGACCGGACAGTCCTCGCCCGCGAAGTGAGTGGTCCGTCGCTTGCGACTGCACCACACTCGACAGTTTCACGGGGCGCGCCGCGCGATCGACCAGTTCCTTCGGAGCCAGTACGAGTCGGTGGGGGCGGTAGCGGGCCACCGCGACGCGATCTGGGAAGGCGCGGCCCGAGTGTAGCTTCAGGTTCGGCCATTGAACGTGAGTTGATCCGGGCGATGCTTCGTTTGCCCGAGCTCGCATCCGGGGTCGGCGAACGGCTGCGGTCGAATGGGATCACCTTAGCCGACGCGCGGTATCGAGAGATAGCGGAGCTCGTGATCCGGCGTGGCGGCGAGCTGACACCAGAGCTTGTGTCAGCTGGAGGCGTGTTGAGTGAGACGGCCCTGCAAGTGTACGATGAGCTCGTAGCAGCACCCGAAGCTATTCAAGACGTGCAGCGCACGGTGGACGATGCCATCGCCAAGCTGCGTGTCCGAGTCCTCGAAGACGAAGCGGCGGCGATCGATCGCCAAGTCGCCATCGCCCAAGCCGGAGAAAAAGACGTGCTCCTTCATCGCAAGATCGCGATTCGCGACGAAATCAAAGCGTTAGGCGGCACCGGTGCTCGCCGGTACGGGGTGCGTGGGAGGTGACATGACAGGAGGCGTGGTGACACCCGAGATTCAACAACTGTTAGCGCTGCAGTCGCTGGATGATCAGGTCGACGCGATGCAGCGCGACCTGGATGCCTTGGCGCCTCGCAAGCGGGCGTTGGATGATGCCCGGTCGTCGGCGCAGGCGGAGCTGGCGGCGACTGAAAGCGGCATCGTGACAGACGACAAGCGGCGGCGTGAGCTGGAAGAGCGTTTGACCGATCACCGCACGAAACAGGAACGCAACCTGGCGGCGCTGGATCAGGTCAAGCGGATCCGCGAGGCCACCGCGGCGATGGCCCAGGTCGAGGCCGGGCGGCGTCTGCTGATCGAGGAGGAGCAAGAGTTGGATACGCTCGTTAGGCGCGTTGCGACGTCGCGCGACTACGCCGTCAAGCAGCGTCGCGCCATCGAGGCGCTCGAGGCATCCCAGGTTGATGAGCGGCGTCAGTTGGAGGAGGCAGGGGCGCGCATTGGCGGCGACCTCACGGCCGCGCGCACGCGTCGCGGCGAACAGGCGGCCGCGATCAGTCGCAACGTCCTGTCACGTTATGATCGCATCCGCGCGCGGCGTCGCGGTCACGCCGTTTTTGCGCTTGTGAGCGGTGCGTGCGCGTGCTGCGACACCGCGATCCCAATCCATCGACGCAACGCGATGGCCACCTCCGGAATGATCGACGTCTGTGAGGCGTGCGGCGTTCTGCTGTACGCGGAAAAATGATGCTTGTTGCGTCACCGGCGCATTTCTAAGTTGCGCTCGTGACGCTGCCGACAACGGTTTCCTGGGTGCGACCGACGCCGCGCTGGATTTTTTCTCCGCGCGCCGACGAAGGCGTCGTACGTCTGTTGGAACAAGCAGTGAAGATGCCCTCGCGCGTCTGCGCTTTGTTGGCCGCGCGCGGATTCTCACTGCCTGACGATGCAAAGCACTACCTGCGCCCGCGCCTCAATCGGTTGATCGACCCCGGGGCGCTGACTGGTATCGACGCCGCTGTTGCGCGAATCAGCCGAGCCATCGATGCAGGAGAGCGCATTCTCGTGCACGGCGACTACGACGTCGACGGCATGTGCTCCACCACAATCATCACGCGCACGCTCCAAAGGCTGGGCGCCAGCGCGGTACCGTTCATTCCACATCGGCTGCGCGACGGTTATGACCTAACGTCTGCCGGTGCGCGCGCCGCGCTGGATGTTGGCGCGACGCTGGTGATCGCGTGTGACTGCGGAACAAGCGCGGTGCAGCCGATCGCCGAGCTGGCGAGTGCGGGCGTGGATACGATCATCTGCGACCACCACTTACCTGGCGGGCCGCTGCCACGTGCCGTCGCTGTGCTGAACCCGCGCGCCTCCGATTCGACGTACCCGGACAAGGATCTCTGCGCCGCCGCCGTTGTCTTCAAGCTCGCGCAAGCGTTGCTGCGGGCGAGAGGAAAGAGCGACACGTTCGCACTGGGCATGCTCGATCTCGTCGCGCTGGCGACGGTGGCTGACGTCGCGCCGTTGCGCGGTGAGAACAGGATCCTCGTTAGGTACGGGCTACGCTTACTGCAGGAGACAAGAAACCTTGGGCTCCGCGCGCTGATCCGAGCCGTCGGCCTCGAAGGGAAGGAGATAAACGCCGGGCGCGTCGGATTCGTCCTGGCGCCGCGGCTCAACGCGGCCGGCCGCGTCGGCCACGGCATGCTGGGCGTCGACCTGCTGCTGGAACAAGACGAGCAAAGGGCGTTGGAACGCGCGCGCGAGCTGGAAGAGCTAAACCGCGAACGACAGTCGATCGATCGGCAAACATTGGAAGAAGCACGGCAGATGGCGGAGCAGCTCGATCTCGACGCGACGTACGGCATGGTGCTGGCATCGCCGACGTGGCACCCTGGCGTCATCGGCATTGTCGCTTCGCGGCTGGTGGAGCTCTTCACACGGCCAGTGATCCTCATCGCCACCGAGGACGGAATCGGCAAAGGCTCGGGGCGCTCCACGTCCCGTTTCGATCTGCACTCGGGGATTCTCGCGTGTCGCGAATTGCTGATGCGCTTCGGCGGCCATCGCGTGGCTGCCGGCCTCACCATCGCGCAGGACCAGATCGGCGCGTTTTCCGCCGCGTTCAACGCCGTCGCGCGGGAGCGCCTAACGCCTGACGACTTGATTCCTGAGCAGCGCATCGACCTCGAAGTGCCGTGTGACGACACGCTGTGGAAGCTCGAGGCTGCGGTGCGTCACTTCGAACCCTTCGGCATGGGGAATCCGGCGCCAACGTTCGTCTCGCGCGGTATGACGCTGGTGAATCCACCGCGAACAGTGGGTGCGGACGGCCTCAAACTCGCGCTGCGCGGAGAGCAGGGATCGCTCGAGGCGATTGGCTGGGGGATGGCGGAGCTGGCGGCGTCGCTCGTGCCGGGAGCCACGCTCGACGTCGCGTACCGTCTGGAGCGCGATGAGTTCCAGGGCGAGGAGCGCGTTGTTGCCCGGCTTTGCGCGGTGCGCACCTAACGCGTGCGCATCATCGCCGGCGAGTGGGGCGGCCGGTCGATCCGCGTCCCGCGCGACGCGCGCGTACGCCCCACTGCCGATCGCGCACGCGAAGCCTGGATGAGTATCGTACAGCCGGATCTCCCCGGAGCCCGAGTCATCGACCTCTTTGCGGGCTCCGGAGCGCTCGGTCTCGAAGCGCTATCGCGCGGGGCGACGCACGCCGACTTCGTAGAGATTGCACCCGCCAGTTTGCAGGCATTGCGCTGCAACATCGACGAGCTGAGAGCGGCGTCGCGCGCCAAGGTTCATCGCGCCGACGCCCTCCGATTCGTGGCCAAGGTGCAGCCGGTGGCGTACGATATTGCATTCGCCGATCCCCCTTACAATCTGGGAATGGCGCAGCGCCTAACTTCACTCTGGCTGCGCCATCCCTTCGCCGCGATACTTGGGGTCGAACACGACACGCACGAGGAGCTTCCGGAGGGCGGTGACACGCGCACCTACGGAAGCACCGCGATCACCCTCTTCCGAACCTAACGACGCATGCCGAGCATCGGCGTCTATGCGGGGAGCTTCGATCCCATCACGCGCGGCCACGAGGATCTTATCCGTCGCGCGCTTGCCTTCGTCGACCGTCTCGTCGTGGCGGTCACCACCAACGTGAACAAGGCCCCGCTCTTCCCGGTGGACGAGCGTGTGGAGATGATCCGCACCGCCATCGACGGGAATGCACGCGTCGAGGTTCAGCCCTTCGACGGCCTGCTCGTCGAATACGCGCGCTCGCGTGGCGCGACGCTACTCATTCGTGGACTTCGCGCTGTCGCCGACTTCGAGTACGAGTATCAAATGGCCCTCATGAATCGCCACCTCGCGCCAGCTCTCGAAACGGTCTTTATGGTTCCCTCGCTCGAGACTTCTTACGTCTCTTCGAGCCTTGTGCGCGAAGTTGCGCGCTTCGGTGGGCCGCTCGACGCGCTCGTCCATCCGCACGTCGCAGTTGCGCTCGAGAAACGCATGCGGTCCAGTCCACAGAGGTAGCTCTACCTCAGACCTCTGACCTCAGACCTCGTTGGAAGTGCATCCATTTCTCGCAGAGCTACGGCGACGCGCGTCGACGCAGCGTGCGCGTATAGCGTTTGCCGAGTCGTGGGACGAGCGCGTCCAGAACGCGGCAAGTTTTCTTGCGCGATGGGGAATCGTCGACCCGGTGCTCGTTCTCGATCCTGCACGTCCGGGATCACACGCGGCAGTGCGAAAGCTTGGTGCTGAGACGATCGATCCGTCCGTTCATGGCGGCGTCGACGAACTGGAGCGCTTGATCCTACAGCGAAGACGCCGAACGGAGCGAGGCGGCCTAACGACGGCGGATGCGGCGCGTCTGGCGAACGAACCACTCTATTACGCCGACTATCTCGTGCGCCTAGGGGAGGTAGCGGGAAGTGTGGCTGGCTGTGTGTACACAACGGCCGAAGTCCTGCGCGCGGCGATCGGACTCGTTGGCCCTGCGCCGGACGTTACAACCGTCTCGAGCGCGTTCTATATGGCGACGCGTGCCTTTCGAGGGGAAAACGCCGAAGTGGTGACATTTGCGGACTGCGCTGTGATTCCGCATCCAACGGCCGAGCAGCTGGCCGACATTGCGATCGCCGCGTCGCGCGATCGGCGCCGCATCGTCGGTGACGAACCTATTGTCGCCTTTCTTTCGTTCAGCACGCTCGGCAGTGCACAGTCCGAGTCCGTAGATCGCGTGCGACGAGCTGTCGAACTGACCCGCGCGCGCGACGCCTCGCTACGGCTCGATGGCGAGCTCCAGGCGGACGCCGCGCTCATGCTCGACGTCGCCGCCCGTAAGGCACCAGCGAGCCCAGCGGCAGGGGCGGCAAATGTGTTGATCTTCCCGTCGCTCGACGCGGGAAACATCGCGTATAAGTTGGTTGAGCGGCTCGCAGGTGCGTTCGCGATCGGTCCAATCGTACAGGGACTCGCGCGACCATGCTGCGATCTGTCGCGCGGCGCTTCAACTGACGACATTATCAATGTCGCTGCGATTACTGCCCTGCAATCGCGCGAAGTGGCTGCCTGAACGAGCGGGCCCAACGGAGACCCACAATGAGTTTTGCACTACATAAGGAGGGGGATGTGTGTGTTGTGAGCGTGGAAGGGCAGCTGATTGTTGGTAACCGGCAAGAGCTCAAACAGAAGGTGTTGGACGAGATTGAACGCGGCGAACGCAAGTTCTTGGTCGATTTCAGCCAGACCGGATACATCGACAGCTCGGGACTCGGGGTGCTAGTCTCGCTATCGAAGAAGATTCGCGAACACGGCGGTGAGCTGCGACTCACGAACCTCAATGAGGATCTCAAGACGCTGTTCGAACTGACAAAGCTCGACACGCTGTTTCAGATCGCCGAGACCCGCGAGCGGGCGCTGGATAGCTTTTAGCGCACCGGGCGCCCGTGCCTAACGAGGATCGTGGTTAGACTGCCAGACCCTGCGTCCGCTGACGCCACTTCCGCGGCGGAATGGGTCAGTCTACCCTATGATCTGCGCATTCCCAGCGATGTGCGCTTTGTGGAACGTGCCGTGGAGCTTGTCGTCGACCGCTGTCGCGCGGCGGGTTTCTCGCCGCGCGCGCTCGCGTTCAACGTGCGCGTGGCACTGAGCGAGGCGCTGTCGAACGCGATTCTCTATGGCAATCGCGAAGACGTAGAAAAGGCGGTCCGTGTCAGCGCGACGCTGAACAACGGCGCACTCGTTCTCGAAGTCTACGATCAGGGAGCGGGCTTTGATCTGGAGGCGTCGACAAACGATCCCACGAGGCTGGAGAACCTGCTGCGCGAGGACGGTCGCGGCCTGTTCCTGATGCGCAAGCTGATGGACAATGTGGAGCAAGTGAGTAACGGTCACAACATGGTGCGCCTAACGCTGCGTCGAGCGTGAAAGAACTCGGGGCGATCCTCGATCGCTTCGCGGAAGCTGTGCGCTGCCCGGCGGTCGTGTGGCTACAACCCGAGCCTGCTGCTCCACTCGTCGCTGAGCATGGCCATCCCACGGCGCCGCTCCCACCGGGAGTGCTCGCCTGGTCAGCGACGCCGGTACCGGCCGAAGTCCTCACCGACGACGGGATAGCAGTGATCGTGAGCTTGCCGGGACCGAAGCGCGCGGTACTCGCGTTAGGCCCCACGGCGGCCTCGACGCAGCAGCTTCACGCCTACGCGGCATTTCTGGCGCCGGTTATCGCGCACTTCTATCAATCCGCGCTCGAGGTGGAGCACGCGGCATGGGAGCTGGCGGAGCGCTACGAAGAAATCAACCTGTTGTATACCACCAGCGAGATTCTCGGACGCACGGTGTCGCTCGAGGAGGCTACTCGCCGTATTCTCAGTGAGATCTGCGAAACCGTTGGTGCGCGGCGAGCCGCGATCCTGGTCCATGATCGTGTGACGGATACGCTGCAGGTCGTCACCGCGTTAGGCTTCGACGCGGAGGACGCCATCCCGATTGCGTCCAACGATCCCCAGGCGGTGTCGGCGCGTGTGTTCCGTGAGCAGCGTGCGCTCTTGGTTGACGAAGGGGAGATGCCGTGCGAAGCGGAACGGACCTATCGACGCGGCATGCTCCTGTCCGTGCCGATTTTGTGGACGAACCCAGGATCTTCCACCGGACTCCCGTTAGGTGTCGTCAACTTATCCGAGCGGCGCAAGGGAGAGACGTTCAGCGCCGGTGACGAGAAGCTCGTCTTTTCGATCGCGACCCAGATCGGCACCGCGATTCAAAACACGCGCCTTGTGCGCGCGTCCGTAGCGCAGCAGCGGCTGCAGCAGGAGATGCAGCTCGCGCATGATCTGCAGATGAAGCTCCTCCCGAACGTTGAAAGCGTTTCTCCGGAGGCGATGGTAGCAGCACGCGTAGCGCCGGCCGACAGTGTTGGCGGTGACTTCTATCATCTCTTTCGCTTAGGAGGAGGGCGCACAGGGATTCTGATCGGCGACGTTTCCAGCCACGGCTATCGCGCCGCCCTCATTATGGCTCTCGCGATGAGTGCTGCGGCGATTCACGCGCAGGTGACGGAAGCGCCAGCAGACCTTCTCAACCGTATGCGCACGTCGCTGCAGGACGAGCTGTCGACGACCGAGATGTTCATCTCGATGTTCTACGCCGTGATCGATCCACGCGCCGGACGCATCCGCTACGCGAACAGCGGCCATCCGCATGCGTTCATCGTGCGCAGCAACGGCGCGGCGGAGCGGCTCGCCGCGCTCGACCCACCGTTAGGCATGCAAGCGACGCGACCGTCTGAGGCTGAGCAGACCTGGAAGGGAGAGGATGACCTGCTCGTGCTGTTTACGGATGGCCTCAGCGATGCACGCGACCGCTTCGATCGCAAGCTCGGCGAGCAGCGTCTGCTCGATACGGTGCGCGAAGCCCGCGATGAGCGACCGAGCACGGTGGTCGACCGTGTGTTCGCGATCGTGCAGTCACACACAGTTGGGACGCCAAGGAGAGATGATCTCACCTTGGTTGTCGCGCGGACATAAAAAGCGACAGCACGGACGAACGCGGAGACACCACGACGAACGCCGAGAAGACACAGGAAAAACATTACAAAAGCGTCTGCGTTATTCCGCGGCTTGTCCGCGTGTGTCCGCGCTATCGCTTTTAAGAACCGTGCATCGTCCTCGCAAGCGACTCGGCCAGCACTTCCTCAACGACCGGCGAATCCTTGCGCGGATCGTCGATGTCCTGGACCCGCAGCCTACCGAAACCATTATCGAGATCGGTCCCGGTGAGGGAACTCTTACCGCGCTGCTCGAGCGTCGCGCAGCACGTCTCGTCACGATCGAGCTGGACCGGGATCTGGCCGCTGCGCTGAGCGAGCGCTACGGCGGATCGGCAAATGTTGAGGTTATCGAAGGCGACGCGCTGGATCTCCGACTCGCCGATCTGAGCGACAGCACGACGTGGAGCGTCACCGGCAACGTCCCATACTACATCACCACGCCCATCCTCTTTCACGCGCTCGCTTCACCGCGTCCGCGCTGCATTGTCTTCCTCGTGCAGCGTGAAGTCGGTGACCGGCTCGCTGCCGCGCCGGCGAGCGACGCGTACGGCGCCTTATCGGTGACGGCGCAAGCGCTCGCCGATGTGTCACGTCATGGTCGAGTTCCCGCGGGAGCCTTCAATCCGGCTCCCAAGGTCGACTCGGTCATCGTGCGCCTAACGCCGCTCGCTCGCCCACTCGTTGAGCCGCACGAAGAGCCGACGTTCAAGACCCTGGTTCAGGGTGCGTTCTCCCTGCGCCGCAAGCAGATGATCCGCGTTGTGCGCAATCTCTATGACATCGACGCCGAGAATGCGGCGCGGCTGCTCGCTACGTGCGGCATCGAGCCGGATGCACGTCCCGAAGTACTGCCGCCTCAGCGATTCGTCGACCTGTTGCGCGCCGCGCGGCGCGCCGAGCTTTCGCTCGCTCTGGCGTCTAGTCGGCGTCCTCAGCGTTCGCGCGATTCGACAGAGCGAAGCTGAGACTTTCCAGCTCCATCGCCATGTTCACACTGCGCAGGGCAACTTCGTTAGGCACGCGCAGCTGGACCGGGGCGAAATTGAGGATCGCTTGGATACCGGCCGTTACCAAAATGTCGACGAGCGCTTGCGCGTCCTCGCCGGGCACCGTGAGCACCGCGATGTCAGGTTTCTCGCGCGCCACGTCGCGCTCGATCTGAGCGATGTCGCGGATCGTATGCTGAGTCCCGGTCGCGGCGACGGTCTCACCGACCTTCCGCGGATCCCGGTCGTATATGGCCGATACGAGAAACCCGCGGCGGCGGAACCCTTCGTACTGCGCAAGTGCTGTCCCGATCTTTCCGGCGCCGACGATGATGACATTCCACTCGCGTCCGAGTCCGAGAATGTCGCGCAGCGAGTCGATGAGCTCGTCCACTCCGTAGCCCAGGCCGCGCTTGCCGAACGATCCGAAGAACGAGAGGTCCTTGCGAACCTGCGCAGACGTAGTTCCGCCGCGCTTTGCGAGCTCGTCACTCGATATGGTGCTCACGCCGCGCCGCGCCGATTCCTCGAGGAACCGCAAGTACGCGGAGAGGCGACGTACCGTGCTATCAGCGATGCGTTTCACGGACGGAAGGCACCTGGCATCGAAACCCTAAGAGCTAAGAGCTACGGACTATGAGCTCGCTTGTGAATCGTTTCACAAGATAGCAATCCGCCGATAGCGAAACCAGTTACGCACGCCTTCCCAAACCCGGTCCAGGGAGGGAGCCCGTGTATCTTTGGCCAGGCCCGTCAACATTCCTTCCGAAATCGGCCGGCTGAAGACCGTGCTCGTCCACACGCCGGGGGCGGAGCTGCTGGCGGTCACACCATCAACGGTCGCGGACTACCTCTACGTCGACATCATCGATGTCGAAGGTGCCAGTCGTGAGCACCGGCGATTCGTCGCTGTCCTTGAGCGCTTTGCCGCAGTGCTTCAGGTGGCCAACTCGCTGCGCGAGATCCTGGAGGATGCATCGACCCGCGATCAGGTGATCCGCGAAACAATGGGAATCGACCCTTCCGAGCCCCTGGCGCGCGAGCTTGCCGAAGCGTCGGCCGAGACGCTGGTCCGCTGGCTGATCGAGGGACGGCACGATACCCCAGGCCCGTTAGGCAGCGCCCTCAACGCCGACGGCTACCAACTGCCACCGCTCCCGAACCTGTATTTCACGCGCGACAGCGCGATGGCAGTCAACGAGCATGTGTTGATCGGCGCAATGCGCCACGGCGTACGTTGGTCGGAGGAGCTCATCATGAAAGCGCTCTTCCGGCACCATCCCGCGATGCAGAACCGCGGTGTGCTCTACGACGGCTCGGCGGAGCGCCGCGTCTCTTACTCGCTCGAGGGAGGGGACGTGCACTCGCTGCGAGCCGACACGATCATGCTCGGCTTCAGCGACCGTTCGAGCCCCGCCGGGATCGATCTCCTCGCGCGGCTGCTGTTCGACCAGACGACTGTCGAGAACGTGATCGTGGTCGTAATGCCAAAGGAGAACGCCGCGATCCACCTGGACATGATTTTTACGCAGGTGGACCGCGAACTGTGCGTCATCTACCCACCGCACTTCATCGGCCCCGAGCGGTTGACCGTGCTGATCTGGCGCAAGGGAGAAGCACAGCTGCGGGAAGTGCCTAACGTGTTCGCCGGGCTCAAGGAGTGCGGCATCGCGATGGAGCCTGTGTTTTGCGGCGGGTTAAAGCGGAATATGCAAGAGCGGGAACAGTGGTCCTCGGGCTGCAACTTCGTGGCGCTGCGGCCCGGCCTGGTCCTGTCGTACTCGCGCAATGAGGCGACGCTGCACGAGATGGCGAAGATGGGTTTCTCGCTCATCTCGTCGGTGGCGTATCTCACGGGAGGACGCCGTCTTGGCGATACGGAGCGCGCCGTGATTACGTTCGAAGGGAGTGAGCTGGTGCGCGGCGGCGGGGGACCGCGCTGTATGACGTGTCCAGTCGAACGCGATGATCCATGGATTTGACGTCGGCCTAACGCTTCTGTCATCCTTGCCATAAGAGCAACTGCAAAACCTCATACCGATTTATCGGACGATACTGATAGATCGGATCCGTTTCGTCGCCTAATTCTCAATCGCTGTCTCACGTCCACTGCCGGCCCTCCGAGATCACAAACGCTGCTTCTAGAAGAAGCTCGATCAGATCCGTCCGAGTTGTGTGAACTATCCGCAGACGTTTTGCCGATGGTCGCCGGCGACGTGCCCCTGGATCAGCTGCCATTCGTTGTCGTCGACGTGGAGACGACCGGCTGCAGCATCTGGGGCGGCGACCGCGTCACGGAGGTTGCGGCGGTCGAGGTACAGGGTGGGGAAGTGGGACGCTCGTGGAGCACGCTCATCTATCCGCAACGGCCGATACCAACATGGATCACGACGCTGACGGGGATCAACGACGCGATGGTCTGTGATGCGCCGCCGTTTTTCGCTGTCGCCGACCATGTGCGGAATTGGCTCGACGCGCGGGTCTTTGTGGGGCACAATGCGGCGTTCGACTGGCGTTTTTTGGACGCCGAGCTGCAGCGGACGACGGGCGATGGTTTCGCCGCGGAAGGTCGGCGCTTGTGTACCGTTCGGCTGGCGCGCGTCTTTCTCCGCCGTTTGGAACGCCGGTCGCTCGACCACCTCGCGCGATATTTCGGCATCTCCATCAACGGGCGGCACCGCGCGTTGGGCGATGCCGTTGCCACGGCGCACTGCCTAACGCAGCTGCTGCAAGCGGCGCAGGATGCCGGCCTGGCGACGCTGGACGACCTGGACACTTACGTCGCGGCCTATCGCCTTCGTCGAGCGCGGCCGCGCCGCCGACGCTCGTTTCTGCCGAGCGCTTTTGAACCGATGCACATCGCGTGAGCGCGTTAGGCCCGCTGGTTCAGACGCGCTTCTTGGGGCGCTGGCGCATTCACGCGATCCAGGCGGGTGGTCAAAAGCTCGACGGCGGCGCGATGTTCGGTGTCGTGCCTAAACCGCTGTGGGAGCGTCGGATCACCCCGGATGAGCGGAATCGGATCCAATTGGGCATGCGCTGTCTGTTGATCGAACATCCTGATGCGTTGGTGCTGATCGATACTGGGGCGGGGAATAAGGAAAGCGAGAAGTTCCACCAGATCTATGGCCTGGAGAACGCGGGGAGCGGCGGCCGCACGATGCTGGAAGACGGCATACACACAGCCGGCTTCGCACTGAACGACGTCGACATCGTGATCAATACGCACTTCCACTTCGACCACGCTGGAGGGAACACGTACGTCGAGGATGACGCTGTGGCGCGACCGACGTTCCCAAGGGCCAGGTATATCGTGCAGCGCGGCGAATACGAGTTCGCAATGACGCCTAACGAGCGAACGCTGGCGAGCTACTTTCCGCGCAACTGGGAGCCGATCCGTGAGGCGGGGCGCCTGGAGCTGATTGAAGGCGAGCCTGCGATACTGGAGGGGATCCGAGTGCGGCGCACGCCTGGCCATGTGCCGCACCATCAGTCGATCGTGTTAGAGAGCGGCGGTGAAACGGCGGTCTACCTGGGCGATGTCGTCCCGACGGCGCACCATCTCTCACTCCCGTGGATCATGGGCTACGACGTCGAGCCGCTCGTTACCCTGGAATCGAAGCGCCGTATCCTAACGATGGCGCGGGAGATTCAGTCGCTGGTGATCTTCGAGCATGACCCGAGTATTCCGTGGGGCCGCGTCATGCACGATGGCAAGTCGTTTGCTCTCGCAGCAGCGCAGTAGTTACACCGAGAGTGTTAACGCGGCTCGTGGAAACACATCGCCGCCGTCGCGCTGGCGATGAAGATGCGGCCGCCGGAAACGGCGACCGAAGAGTTGAATCGCCCACTCGACGTTCCAAGTTCGTCGATCTCAAAGACACGACGGCCGCTTGCTCGGTCTATTACGAGTAATTTTGGATCGTCAGTGACATAGATGTACTTGCTCGTTACGACGAAATCCACGTTAGGCTGATTGTGGAGCGCGGTCTTCCATACGACCGTACCATCGCCGGCGCGCAGCGCATACAGGAAACGATCCCCACCATCGTGATATACGAGCCCGTCGTGGAGTTGGGTTTGCGCGAAGGTCGCTTGTTGCGTATTGGGCGTGAACCCCCAGACGACCTGCTGAGTAAAGCGATTCACTGCGAACTCGTGTCCACCGATGGTGCTGAAGATCACAAGGTCGCCATGGATCACCGGACCACCAGTTGTGACGTTACCGCTTGTGTAGCTGGGGAACGCGAGGCGCCAGAGTTCGCGGCCAGTGGCTCGATCGAGCGCGACCAGCCACGGTTCGCTGCGGCCGCCTAACGGGTTTACGTAGTGCCACACCGTAGCGTACACCGTATCACCGCTCAGCGCGACGCCTTCGGCACCTGACCGATTCGGAATGGAGTCCGCTGGCTTCCAGATCCACTGCGCCCTTCCTGTCGAGATCTCGACCGCTGACACCGAGGCGCCCCATGCAGGGATGAATACGAGCGATTGATCGATGGCGACGCGGTTGCCGCCGACATACCCCGGCTTGGGTGCACTGGGGTTCTCACGCACGTCGAGCGGCGCTTCGTAGCGCCAACGCTCGCGTCCAGTAAGCAGGTCGAGAGCAACCGTGTAGCCTGCGACGGGCACCACAACAAGGCCGCCACTTATTGGCATGTTCATTCCGAGCGGGGCTGCCGTGTCAACGCGCGTTGCCCAGCGCACGGCGCCAGAGCGTATTTCTCGTGCGGTGATCGTACCGTCGCCTTCGCCGAAGGCCACGACATCGCCACTCACGGCCGGTGGCGTAAGAGTAATCCCGGTGCGCTGCGCTGTACGCCAGCACAGCCGCAGGGCGGCTTGGCTATCGTTTCCGGTAAATAGGTCGCAGCTTGCAACCGCACCGGCCAGCGCGGCGGTTGCAAGCAACGACCAAGGAACCGCGCGTAGCACATGCATTGCAGATACCATTGCCTAACGACGGTCTACGCCATTACGGTGACGAAGGAGCTGGGTCGCAATTTACCTCAGTCGCATCCCGATACTGCTCATCCCATCTCTGACTCGGTTGGCGTCGCCGAGCACGCCAAAATGGTCTGACGTTGGGGTGTTGGAGATGATATTCTGCGCCGGACTGAAGCCCGGGTAGTTAGCTCGCTCAGCCGCGACAATTCCATCGAACGGCACGTTGCGCGGTCGATTGCCGGGCCCGGCACCATTCGTCCAGAGAAGAAACCGGCCGTCAAGACGAGCAAAGTGCTTATATGCCAGACTGCATTTCCTGCCGATGTAGTGGTGCACAATGGTGAGGTAGCCGACGTGTTTGCACGCCTTGAGTGCAGACATGGCCCATTTCCGCTTCTGATTCATATCGTTAAAGTCGCGACCGGTCGAAGAGGCTACCAGGCGCAGCGGAAAGTTCGTAACAGGCACATGGCCAACTATGTTTGCCCGCGGTAGTACGGCATCGCTTGTGTTGGCATTGAGAGTGTTAATGGCGCTCGAACCGACTTTTAGATCATTGACCGCGGCGGAGGCCGGATCAGGAAGGCGCAGCTGCAGCTCGTTGCGTGCGGGGATCCAAAAGTGAGTGTTCATGTATTGGTTCAGGATAGAGCCCGCGATGGGACCTAAGAATCGGTAACCAATCGTGGAAGCGACGCTGCTGGAGCGATCAATGGATTTATTGATGAATCCGTGTAGCTTGGCTGCGTTATTCGCGGCGTAACTCCCTTGATGAGGTGTTGCGACCGTGATAATCGCCGCAACATTGCTGGCTCCGTTAATAGCAGAGGAGCGGGCTATCAACCCGCCCATGCTGTGACCGACCACCACGCGCGGCCCGCCAGCTGCATTCAATACGGACGTAAGTTGCCCGCGTTGCGTAGCGATTGATGCGGCACCTGACAGCGCGGGGAACGTCGGCGGCCCGACATCTACGACTGCGTTGTAGCGGTCGAACGGCGACGCGCCTCCGTTGAGCGGATTCGTCCAGCGCGATGGTGAGTCGACCAAACCGTGCACGAACACCGTTCCGCCGTAGTTCAAATGCTTGCGCTACCAACGCCGATGGCGTGGCAACTGCGCACGCCAGCAGCGTCGGTTTCCATGTCATGATCATTTTCTCTCCGAGAATCGAGGCCGAGGCGTTAGGCTAATGAATGCGGTAACCGTTGATGTGAACATTCGCGATCGCGATTGTCGCGCGGCTTGTCGTGCGTTTGCCGTTGCGGGTCTCATCGATCGTTATGTCCGTTCGCGCTTTTACGAGTCCCCCGGCTGTGGGCACCCACGTGTAGCGCGCGGAGACTCGGTCGCTGCCCGAGACATACTCTTGGCCCATGAGAAGGTCGTTTACGGGATCAACTGAGTAAATCGTTTCGCCCTGCGGCTGCCTAACGCTAAATCGGCGCTCGCCTAGCGCCGAACGGCTAAGCTCAACTCCGTTAGCAATGAGTGCGCGAACGCCGCGTCGGGCTACACCGTGCCGCGCGAGCGGATCAACAGCAGCCGTGCGCGTGGCCGACTCGTCTACCACGAGCGCATTCGGTGGATCGCAGATGATTTCAGGCGGCGGACAGCCTGTGTAGATCCCGTAATACGGATCATCGTACGACGCTTGCCGTTCAGAGCTGGACGCTGTCTGCAAATCGAAAGTCGTTGGATCGATCGAGCCGGAGGCACCGGTGGGCTGGCCAAGATTGTCCGTGGGCGTGATTACGCCGCTGAAGAACGTTGCGCCCATCACTTCGTCAGGCTGAATCTCAGGATCGGCGTCGGACTCCGAACTCGTCCGTATCTGATACGAATAGTCATTACCGGTCCATGTCTCGCAAACCTCGGATTCTTCGGTGGTTGTTGCGGGCATTTCGAGGCCCGCCACTTCATTGTCGTCTTCCGTCACAGTGGCGACGAACTGCGCTCCGCAACCACCGGGGAATTGCGTACGTGTGATTGAGGTGTCGGGCCGTACGGTGAACTCGGCGGCCTCGCGACATGCGCCGAGCAGAAGCGCGCCGAGCATGAATATTGGAATGGACTTCGGGATGGTTTGTGGCATCGGTGCCGCGCCGCGTAAGGGAAGAGCGATACATCGAGGGACGCGAACGTATGCCGACGAGCGATCGTTAGGTGGTCTCGCTTGATGCGCTGCGTCACGCAATGCAGCCGAACACGGTTTTTCTCGCGCCGATTCCGTTGTCGAGCTTGATTGTTTCTAGCAGCGCAGAAGAGCCTGCCACTGCGATGGCAAGCTATGTAGAAGCCGCGCTTTCAGCATGGAGATAGCGCTTGGTGATTCCATTCCAAGGCGGATCACGACTTGCTGTCGAGTGAGGCGCGTCGTGCGACGCAATTCCTCGAAGTGGAGAAGGCGGCCCAGTCGCATCAGTTCGTTAGGCGACGCCCCGCATTCACCGGTGCAGCGCCGCTGCAACGTCGTGCGATCAACTCCGAAACGGGACGCTATCTCCTCGGTTCGTCGCCTGCGATATGAATTGCGAACACACCACTGCGGCACGGCAAAGAGCGAGGATTGTGTCAGCTCTGTGACACGCCAAAGGGCTGCTTCCGGTGCAGGCGCTTCCAAGCGTGCCTGCACCAGTCGAGCGAATCGCCTGAGCAGCGGTTGATCTGCGATGTCCACTACTTCATCAATGCCGGCTCGCGTGTATGCTGCGAGACTGTGGTGCGCTGCTGGCTCGCCATCGGTCACTAGAAAGATCCCCACGTGCGGACAAACCTCACGAACTCTAGCCACGGCCAACTCGATCGGATGGCCGTCGGTGCGCCGCGGGCCGACGACAAGCAACGTTAGGTGCGCGACGGCTCGAGTGATTCCTGCGCTACCAACAACGCGCGTGAGATCGATCGGTTGTGAGAATGGATGAGCTAACGCGTCCTGAATACGTGTCTGCAGGTGGCGGACGCCCGCGTCTATAGCAAGGCGGCCTCGAGGCCTGGCGCGAGACTGTGCCGCTGATTCTTCTGTTGAATACCTGCGCATCACAAGCCCCAAAAGCGATTCTTGGGCGTTCACCGCCGGCCTGGTATCAACTCGCGATAGGCGACGGCCGTGTCAGCAGGGCGATTGAAGTACCACGAGTCGTTGTGACAGGCGGTGATCCAACGCACATCGAGTGCGACATAATTCACTTCTGACATCGACAGTGTGCGGGAGAACGCGAACAAGCGTGTCCATCACGAACGTCGCTGCGAAGAGGACTGATGATAGGCATGAGGCGTGTGGCTCTTGCATTCGTTTTGGCGGTCCCTTTCGCCTTGGGCGAGGCGCAGGCAATGGACAGCACCAATCTGCAGACGTATCAGCGCAGTGAACTCGCTGCGACCGCGCTCGCGTGGATCGCTCCCGGCCTGGGGCATCTATACGCCGATGAGCAACGCCGCGGCGAGACAATCCTCATGCTTGGCGCGCTTATCCTCGTTGCAGAGATGTGGGTCGTGGTCGACTTGCTCCGCTACGGCCTTTGCTTCGACCCCGACTGCGACGACTGGCCGCGATGGCACGCCTACGCGCAGGGTACGATGGTAGGTATCGGTGCGGGTGCATGGCTCTTCGGCCTGTATGACGCGCGTTTGGCGGTCCGACGTCAGCGGAAATTGCGCAATCGACCGCGTTCCTCGGCTCCGCAGCTAAGCCTCGTTGTTTCACCGCGTCTCGGCACGGCGGATCTGGCAGTCGGTATGCGCTGGACGTGGTAAGCCGCACTTCTGACTAGGCTCTGACACGTCGGGACGTTTGAGGCGCGTCAACACGCAAGTTTCCGTTGCGTGGCCACTTCCGCGAGTCCCGTGTTAACAGCAGCCAGGAGGTCTTATGAGTCGGAATTGCATCGCAGTGGCAGCCCTTATCACGATTCCATTCGCGTCAGGCGCGGGCCAGGCGCCAGACAGCACGCGAGTCGAACCGTATGACCGCAGCGAAGTCGCAGCGACCGCGTTGGCATACGTTGGTCCTGGGCTGGGCCATTTCTATGCGGGTGAGAACAAACGCGGAGCTTTCATTCTTGGTACGGGTTCGTTGGCGATCGTCGGCGTTGGTTGGATGATTGCGGACGGGTTGAGCAATGTGTTGTGTGGGGAGGCGGAGTGTGTTGAGCGTTCGCGCTCGCATCTCCAGACTCAGGGCGCGTTGATCGGTGTCGGCTTCGCAGCGTGGTTGTGGGGAGTGTATGACGCCCACCGCGCCATTCAACGTCAGCGGAAGATCCACAGTGCTACGCGCTCGTCGAATAGGGATCTCGGTCTGCTTGTCGCGCCCCGTGCACTGCCGAGTGAGGTACGGCTGGGGCTGCGCTTCGCCCCATGAACCGAGGTGCAAAGCATCGCCTTGCTTTCGAGACTTAGGTCACTAAGTTCAACCGCTACAATTCGTTAAGCAGAGCGAACGTGCTCTCACCCTCTGGCCGCGACCTCGGTTGTGTGCTGCAGGAGTCCTTGACTCAGTGACTCGTCCACGCCAACGCGTAGCGCGTCGCTATCCGCGGACTCCATGTGGGTTCGCGTTCGTGTTTTATGGACGGTCGCCGTTAGGCAATCGTTCACCCGTCCCCAACAGGAGAGTAGCCGACGATTCAACCGGAAGCAGCAAAACAGCAACCACGCATTCGCGTGAATCGGCAGATTCGCATCAGCCCCGTGCGAGTCATAGGCGCCGATGGTTCCCAGCTTGGCATCATGGAAGTCGAGCGAGCGTTGGCGCTCGCCGACGAAGCCGGACTCGATCTCGTCGAAGTAGCTCCACTGGCGCGGCCAGTGGTCGTCCGCGTCATGGACTTCGGCAAGTTCAAGTTCGAACAGGCCAAGCAAGCACGACTCGCGCGCAAGAAGCAGCACGTGATCGAGCTCAAGGAAGTGAAGTTCAGACCGGGGATCGACCAGCACGACTTCGATACCAAGACGCGCCATGCTCGGCGCTTCCTGGGCGAAGGCAACAAGGTGAAGGTCACGCTGATGTTCCGAGGCCGGCAGATCGCCCATCCGGAGCTCGGAGAAGCGGTCGTGCAACGGGTGGCGACGCTCCTCACTGACGTGGCCAAAGTCGAAAGCCCGGCGCGCATGGAAGGGAAAACGTTGACGATGATTCTGGCCCCGAAATAGTCGAGGTCTCGTTATGCCGAAAATGAAAACACATAAAGGCGCGAAGAAACGCTTCTCGATCACGGGGAAGGGGAAGGTCCGCCGCCTGAAAGCGTATAAGAGCCATATCCTCACGAAGAAGGACGCGAAGCGAAAGCGTCGTCTCCGCCGGCCCACGTTGATCAAGACGCCCGGTGAGACCAAAGTCTTGAAGCGCCTGCTGCAGGCCTAAGGAGAACTCATATGCCTCGCGTCAAATCGAACGTCGTTAGGCTGAAGCGCAAGAAGCAGGTCATGAAAGCCGCCCGCGGCTATTACGGCGCGCGCAGCAAGCTCTGGGGCCCTGCCAAGGAGTCGGTCGAACGTGCCTGGCGCTACGCCTATCGCGATCGTCGCAACAAGAAGCGTGAGTTCCGCAGACTCTGGATCGTGCGCATCAACGCCGCGGCTCGTCTGCACGAGCTCTCGTACGCCACGTTCATGAACGGTCTGCGGCGCGCGGGGATCGAGATCGATCGCAAGGTTCTCGCCGATCTCGCCGTGCGGGATGCGTCCGCCTTCGCCGAGCTGGCCGACAAAGCGCGCGCCGCGCGCGCGTAGGAGTCTGCTGGGGAGCGCATGACGCTCGCCGACTTCATCGCCGCATGTGATGCGCTGCGGGCCGACTCGGAGCGCGAGGTTGCTGCAGCCGGAGCGCCCGAGGAGTGGACGGAAGTCCGCAACCAACTCGTCGGTCGCAAGAGCGGGCGGCTGACGCAGCTCATGGCGCACGTCCCCGCGCTGGCGCCGGAGGAACGGCGCGCGGCGGGACAGGCCGTGAACGCGCTCAAGGGCGCTATCGATACGCTCCTGGAGACGCGACACGCAGCCCTAACGAGTGCTCGCAGTGACGGCCAACCGCGCGACCTGACGCTCCCGCCACGCCGCGCCTGGAAGGGAGCGCGGCACCCGGTCTCCATCGTCGTCGACGATATCGTCGGCATCTTCCGTAAACTCGGATTCACTGTCGCGCTAGGCCCCGAAGCCGAGTGGGAGTGGTACAACTTCGGTTCACTGAACTTCCCGCCGGATCACCCGGCGATGGACCTGCACGACACCTTGTACTTGCGCGACGACATGCTGCTCCGCACGCATACGTCGCCAGTGCAGGTGCGCACGCTGCAGCAGTACAAGCCTCCTATTCGCATCCTCGCGCCGGGCATCGTTTATCGCCACGACATGTTCGACGCGACGCACGCTCCTGCGTTCGCTCAGCTGGAAGGGATGGTTGTCGACGAGGGCGTCTCGTTCGCTGACCTCAAAGCCACGCTCGCGCACTTCGCCAAAGAGCTATTCGGCGAAGGGACGCGCACGCGCTTCATCCCGTCGTACTTCCCGTTCACGGAGCCGTCGGCGCAGGTCGAAGTGAGCGTCGACCTCAACGATGGGCGCGGGGCGCGCTGGATGGAGATCATGGGCTCGGGACTGATCCATCCCGCCGTGCTGGAAGCGGTCGGACTCGATAGCGAGCGATACACTGGTTGGGCGTTCGGGATGGGCCCTGGGCGCATCGCAATGGCGCGCTATGGCATCACAGACATCAGGTTGCTGTACGACTCGGACGTCCGCTTTCTGGAGCAGTTCGCCGGATGAAGTACTCGCACGAATGGTTGCGCGCGTTCGTGCCGCACGCATTGTCGGCGCACGAAGCGCGTGAGTTGATGACGGCCCACGTGGCGACCGTCGACGCGATGACGCGGCTACGCGCCGAGTTGGCGCCGATCGTTGTTGCACGTGTCGTTGAGGTCGCACGACATCCGAATTCCGATCACTTGTGGCTCACCAAGGTGGACGACGGCAGCGGCGCGCTCGTAGCGGTTGTATGCGGCGCGCCAATCGTGACGGCGGGGACGCTCTATCCGTTTGCGCGCACTGGGACGACGCTCCCGAACGGCGTCACAATCGAGCAGCGGAAGATTCGTGGCATCACGTCCAACGGGATGCTCTGCTCGGCGCGTGAGTTGGAGTTAGGCGATGATCAGAGTGGCATCATGGCGTTGGATATCGATGTGCCACCGGGGACGCCGCTGCTCGATGCCATGCCGTTAGGCGACGTGTGTTTTGAGGCCGACGTCCTCCCCAATCGTGCCGATCTCTTATCGCATCTTGGGATGGCGCGCGAGCTCGCCGCGCTGACTGGCATCGCCATGCACCTTCCCGCGGAAGTGCGCGGGCTGCATTACGCCGACGTGCCGGTGCGCGCCGAGCGCGAGGGGGAGACGGCTGGGGTTCGCGTCGCGATCGAGGACATCGAGGGCTGCCCGCGCTACATGGGCGTCGTTGTGCGCGGCGTGCGCGTGGGGCCGAGTCCGGATTGGCTCGTTCGGCGTCTCGCGGCGATCGGTCTGCGGTCGATTTCCAACGTCGTTGACATCACCAACTACGGCTTGCACGGTTTCGGGCAGCCGATGCACGCGTTCGATCTGTCGCGGCTCGCGAGCCGGGCCGTGATCGTCCGCCGCGCGCATCCCGGCGAGGCGCTTGTCACGCTGGACGGGATCTCGCGCCCGCTGTCCGAGGACATGACAGTGATCGCCGACGCCGAGCGCGCCGTCGCTGTCGCGGGCGTCATGGGTGGCCGTGACAGCGAGGTGAGTGCGGTGACAACCGATGTCTTCCTCGAGGTGGCGTACTTCGCGCCGCCTAACGTGCGGCGCACGCGCCGCAAGCTGGGCCTTTCCACGGACGCGAGCTACCGCTTCGAGCGCGGGATCGACCCAGCCGTTACGCCGCTCGCGCTGGAAATCGCCGCAGGGTTGCTCGTGCGCTACGCCGGCGGCCGAGTGGACGGCGCGCCGGTCGACGTCGGCGGTCCGCCGGCTCAAGCAGCGTCGGTTTTAGCGCGCCCTGCGCGCATTGCGGCACTGTTAGGCGACGACATTCCAGCGTCCGAAACGGAACGTCTCCTCACGTCCGTCGGCTTCACCGTCCAACGGCAGCAAACGGACCGCTTCACAATATCGCCGCCGAGCTGGCGCGGAGACGTCAAACGGGAGTGCGACATCGCCGAAGAGGTCGCCCGTCTCCGGGGATATGATAAGCTCCCTGACACACTGCGCCCCGGGCTCCCAAGCACGGTTCCTGATCACCCACTGTACATTGCGGGCCGCCGTGTGCGTGACCGCCTCGTCGCGTTAGGTTATTTCGAAACGTCGCCGCTCCCTTTCGTTACGGCGAATGACAGCACGCACGTCCGCGTTGCAAACCCCTTGAACGAGGCGGAGCCACACCTGCGGACGTCGATTCTCGAGACGTTAGGCCCGCGCGTCGAGTACAACTTGAGCCGGCTGCAGCGCGACGTGCGTCTATTCGAAGTCGGCGCCGTCTTTGCGCCGCGCCAGGGTACGCTCCCCGACGAGTCGATACATGTCGGTGCGGTAGCGATCGGTCTGCGCTATCCGATTCACTTTTCAGAGCGGAATCCGCGCATGATCGACGAGTGGGATGCTAAAGGTCTCGCGCTGGACGTCGCCGCCGCGGCGTTTCCCGGCGTTCCTGTTGACGCGGTGCCTAGCTCCGCTGGCACAGCAGTCCTGTGGGACGTGCGCGCCGATGATCGAACCGTCGGCGAGGTGCGTCGTGTGGCGCTCGACAAACCCGTCTGGGCTCCGGACGCTTACGGCGTCGAGATAACACTCGGCGTCATGGCGAACGATGTCATCGCGGCGCACGGTGAACATGCCCGCGGTAAAATGCTTAACGAGGCGCCCGCAGCGCCGCTCCGCAGCCGTCCGCTGCCCACGACGCCGCCTGCCGAGTTCGACCTCGCATTCGTCGTCCCTGACGATCTCCCGGCCGCGACTGTGGAGGCGCTGATCGCGCGCACCGGAGGCGAGTTGCTGGAGCGGCTCGAGTTGTTCGATCTCTATGCTGGGGCCGAGTTACCTACCGGTCACCGCAGCATCGCTTGGCGATTGACCTTCCGCGACCCCAATCGCACACTTCGCGACAAGGAAATTGAAGGCCGTCGTCACCGTATCATTCGCGCCCTCGATCACGAACTCGGTGTCAAACCCCGCTCATCCTGATCAGCCGCCATCCGACCCGCTGCGCGAGCTCGAGCAGCTCGTGCATGCGATGGGTGACGAGTTGGCGTCTTTTCGCAAACGCGCGCAGTCCGCTGAGACGCGCGCGAAGTCGCTCGAAGCCGCCGCGCAGGGGGGCGATCTGTTTGGTGAGCAGCGGCTCGGCGTGCTCGAGGCTGAGAACACAGCGATTCGCGCCCGCACCCAGCATGCGATCGAGCGCATTCGCGTGCTCCTGGCGCAACTCCGTTTTCTCCGCCAACAGCGTGAGCAGGCTGTTCAGGCGATGTCTATCGCCGAGCGATGAGCGACAAACGGCACGTCGTTAAACTTCGCATAACAGGCGAGGAGTACACGATCCGCACGGACGAGGAGCCGGAGCACGTAGTCGCCGTCGCGGAATACCTCGATCACGCGATCCAGCGAATCTCAAATGCCGGCGCGATCCTCGAACCACATCGGGCCGCGATCCTCGCGGCCATGCAAATCACCGACGAGCTGTTCAAGCTGCGCGCGAACGTTGATGAATCCGACGCCGCCCTGCGCGCGCTGAGCAACGAGATCCGGCGCTGGCTGCCACCAGCAAAGCGCGAAGTCACCGGCGAGCACGCCGCCCAACTGCCGGCCGGATAGTCGGTCGTCATGTGCCCGTAGTGGCGGGCCGGTCGTTGCCTTTTGCCGCCGTCGTACATAGCTTCTGCTTCTGCCGACGTCGCGTAGGTCAAAGCGACAACGGGAGTTAGCGCTTCGAGTCACCCGGTTCGCGCCCTATGCCGGTGCCACCCCGGTGACACGACCCGTTGCGACGCCTCTGTGACGGCGAGCACATCTCGCGTGCGCGGACGGGTCGTCTGCGGTGGAGCTATACATGCAAAATCTCGGACTTTTAGAGGTTGCTGTTGGCGTGCTGTTAGTCGTACTCGCCAGCGCAACTTTTTTCTTTTTAGGGCGCGTGCGCGGACGCGCGAGCGAGATCAGCGCGCAGCAGGCTGCCAAGCTGACCGCGCAAGAAACCTCGAAGCGCATCCTCGGAGAAGCCGACCGCGAAGCTGAAACGCTGCGCAAGAACGCAGTGATCGCCGGCAAGGAAGAGATGATCAAGCTGCGCGAGTCGTGGGAGGGGGAGCAGCGTCGGCGGCGGGACGAAGTAGAGCGAGAGGAACGACGCGTCGGCGAGCGCGAAGCGCAGCTCGACAAGAAATTCGATCTCCTAGATCAGCGCGACAAGGAAATCGGCCGCCGCGCGAGTGACTTGGGACGTCGCGAGAAATTCGTCACTGAGCGCGAGGAAGACCTCGAACGCATGATGAACGACGAGCGCCGCCGCCTGGAAGCGCTCGCGGGGATGACGGCTCAGGAGGCGAAGCAGCAGCTCATGCAGCGATTGGAGCAGGAGGCGGAGGCGGACGCCGCCAATCGGTTGCGCGAAATCCGTGAGACGGCCAAGCGCAATGGCGAGCGCGAAGCAAAGAAAATTGTGGCGCTCGCGGTGCAGCGTATCGCGGCGGAGTATACCGCTGAGATCTCCGTCTCCTCTGTGGCGCTGCCTAACGATGAAATGAAAGGTCGCATCATCGGCCGCGAGGGACGCAACATCCGCGCGTTCGAGCTTGCCACCGGCGTCGACGTGATCATCGACGATACACCGGACACCGTCGTCGTCTCCTGCTTCGATCCGATCCGGCGTGAGATCGCGCGTTTGGGTCTCGAGCGCCTCGTTGCCGACGGACGCATCCATCCCGGGCGCATCGAAGAGGTTGTAGCGAAAGCGCGCAAAGAAGTGGAGCAGAGTATCGTCGAGGCAGGTGAAGAAGCCGCGTACGATGCCGGCGTGCACGGCCTCCACGCCGAGCTCATCAAGCTTGTGGGTCGTATGAAGTACCGCACCAGTTACGGCCAGAATATCCTGGCACATTCAAAGGAAGTCGCGCACCTCGCAGGCATCATGGCGACGGAGCTGGGACTCGACCCTGTAATGGCACGACGCGGTGCGCTGTTGCACGACGTTGGCAAAGTGCTCACACATGAGCACGAAGGGACCCACGTGCAGTTAGGCGTCGAAGTCGCGACGAAATACGGCGAGCATCCGCTGGTTGTGAATTGCATCGCCGCGCATCACGACGACGTCCCGCACGAAAGCGAGGTCTCTGTCATTGTGCAGGCGGCGGACGCCATTTCAGGCTCACGTCCCGGTGCTCGGCGTGAAGCGTTCGAGACCTACGTAAAGCGTTTAGAGGGGCTCGAGAAGATTGCGTCGGCCTATCGCGGCGTGGACAAGGTCTACGCGATCCAAGCGGGGCGCGAAGTACGAGTCATCGTGCACCCTGATCAGATCGACGACAACCGCATGACGTCGCTTGCGGATGAAGTGGCGCGTCGGATCGAAGGGGAGCTGCAGTATCCAGGACAAATCAAAGTGGTAATGATTCGTGAGACGCGCGCAGTAGACGTCGCGCGATGATGAGTGGGGGAGCGCGATGCAAACGATGACAGCGCGGGACGCCGCCGAGTTGATTGACGGCAACGCTATCGCGCGCGCCGTGCGAGCAGATGTAGCGCGCGACGTGGCCGCGCTGCGCGCCGTCGGTGTGACGCCCGGCCTAACGGTCGTGCTGGTTGGAGAAAACCCGGCGAGCGCCGTCTACGTGCGCTCCAAAGAACGCGCGAGCGTCGCAGCTGGGATGGCCGGCGAGACGATTCGACTCTCGGCGAATACGCCCGAAGCCGAGCTGCTCGCCGTCATAGATCGTCTCAATGCGGATCCGCAAGTACACGGCATCCTCGTGCAGATGCCACTCCCCAAGCAGATCGATCCGAACACAGTGATCCGTCGCATCGACCCTGCGAAAGATGTCGACGGCTTTCATCCGGTGAACGTCGGCAAGCTCCTCATCGGCGAGCGCGACGGCTTTGCCCCGTGCACACCGGCTGGCGTGCAAGAACTGCTCGTTAGGTCAGGTGTCGAAACGAAGGGTAAGGACGCGGTCGTCGTGGGTCGCAGCAACATCGTCGGCAAGCCGATGGCGGCGTTGCTCATGCAGGACACTCCAGGCGGCAACTGCACAGTGACCGTCTGTCACAGCCGGACGCATGATCTGGTTGGCCACGTCAGGCAAGGTGACATCGTGATAGCGGCGTTAGGCCGGCCGGCATCGATCCACGGCGACATGCTGAAGCCGGGGGCGGTGGTGATCGACGTCGGTATCAATCGCGTCGAAGACGCCACGGCGGAAAAGGGATACCGGATCGTCGGCGACGTGGACTTCGACAGCGCGCGACGTGTGGCGTCGCGCATAACGCCGGTGCCGGGTGGTGTGGGGCCGATGACGATCGCCATGCTGCTCAAGAATACGGTGCAAGCTGCGCGGCAGATCGCGCGAATCACGGGATCGTCGCAGTGAGAGAGCGGCAGCGCGACGCGGGAGATTCGCACCCCGAGCTCTTCGAGAGAGCTGCGGGCGACCGCTGCGTCGTGCCTAACGACTCACCTCGAGTCAAGCTGCGCCCAGCCAACACCGCGCCGGGATACACTCCGGAAACGGCGATCGAAGTCAGTACGCTCACCAGATTCATCCGCGACATCCTGGAGGGCGCCTTCCCACCGGGGGGACTCTGGATCCGCGGAGAGATCATCGGATTCAAGCGCTATAGCAAGGGAAACTGGTACTTCACGCTGCGCGGCGATAACGCGGTCATTAAATGCGTGATGTGGGCGCAAGACGCACAGCGCATGAAAGTGCCGCCTGTGGATGGTCTATCTGTGCTGGCGCTCTGCTTCGTGCGGATGTACGCGAAAGCCGGCGAAGTACAGATCAGCGTTAAGGCGCTCCAGGCTGTGGGAGACGGCATGTTGCGTATGGCGTTCGAGCAGACGCGCCAGCGCCTCGAAGCCGACGGTCTCTTTGCGCCAGCGCGCAAGCGAGCGTTACCCGCCTTCCCGCGGTGCATCGCGATCGTGACTAGCCAGGACGGCGCTGCGCTGCACGATATCGTGACGGTAGCGCTCAAGCGTTGTCCGATCGTGCAGTTGGTAGTCATCCCGGCGATCGTGCAGGGTGATGAAGCGCCGAAGTCTCTGCGTCGTGCGCTGACGCGCCTAACGAAGTGGCGCGGCGCCGATCTGGTGATTATCGGGCGCGGCGGAGGTTCGCGCGAAGATCTTTGGGCCTTCAACGACGAGCAACTCGCGCGGGCGGTGGCTGCCTGTCCCGTTCCGACGATCTCCGCTGTTGGGCATCAAGTCGATACGACCATCTGCGACCTCGTCGCCGACCATTGCGCCCCCACACCCTCAGCGGCGGCTGAGATGGCTGTCCCGGAGCTGCAGGAATTGCGCGAGCGCGTGGCCGATTGCGCGCTCGTGCTCGGCCGCCAGGTGGCGCGATTGACAGCGTTAGGCCACGAACGGCTCGGTGTGCTGACGCAACGACTGCAAGCCCGCGCCGAACAAGTCGTCGAACGTCGTCGTTTGCGTCTGGAATCGTACGCCGGCCGCCTCGATGCCCTGAGCCCGCTCGCTACACTCGGTCGAGGGTACGCCGCTGTATTCACTGGTGAAGGCGCGGCCATCAGCGACGCGGGAGCAGTCAACGTCGGCGACGATCTGCGTGTGCGCATGCGTGATGGTTCTTTCGGTGCGCGTGTCGAGTCCAAGGATGCGAGTGGCGGGGCGCTGCGATGACGTTCGAGAGCGCGCTCTCGCGACTCGAGGCGATCGTCGCCGAGCTGAATCGCGACGACGTACCGCTTGATCGCGCGTTGGCGCTGTTCGAGGAAGGCATTGGCCACCTGAAGACAGCGTCGGCCGAGCTACTGCGCGCTGAAGGCGTCCTGAAGATGCTGGTAAAGAAAGCGGACGGCACGTTCGAGACGGTCGATCGTGATGGTTGATGTGGGCCTAACGCCGCTTGCGAGCGAGCGCGAGCTCGTCGATCGCGCGCTGCGAGACGCTAGCGCAGAGCAGCTCAGCGGTACTTCCGGCGCCGTTGCCGACGCGATTCGTTATGCGCTGGCCGGAACGGGGAAGCGCTTGCGCGGCGCCATCGTTCTGGCAGCGTATCGAGCGTGTGGTGGTCGCGGCGATGCGTCGGCGCTCGCCGCCGCCGTCGAGATCGTGCATGCGTACTCGCTGGTACATGACGATCTGCCGTGCATGGACGACGACGCATTCCGACGTGGCCGCCCAACGGTGCATCGCGCGTTCGATGTGTGCACCGCAACGATTGCCGGTGTTGCCATGGTTCCAATGGCTGTGCGCAGCGCACATCGCGCGGCGCGCGCGCTCGGTCTGGCGCCAGAGCAGGCATGTGAGATCGTGCGCGAGCTGATGACGGCGTCGGGGGCATTGGGCATGGTCGGGGGACAATGGCTCGACCTCTCCGCGTCAGGCAGTGATACCACTGTCGACGATCTCGAGCGCATGCATCGCATGAAGACCGGGGCGCTCGTTTGCGCGTGCGCGCGCATCGGAGCACGGGCAGCGGGAGCGTCGGACGAAGTTATCGCGGCAATGGACCGTTTCGGCGCTGAGCTCGGACTCGCCTTTCAGATCGTCGACGATGTGCTCGACGTGACATCGACGAGTGCCGTGTTAGGCAAGACTGCAGGAAGCGACGCGTCTCGTGGGAAGCGCACATATCCGGCGCTGCTGGGCGTCGCGACGGCAATGGCGCAGGCGCGGGCGCGCGCAGACGCGGCGCGATCCGCGTTGGAGGCGTATGGGTTGCTGAGTGACGAACTGGACGCCCTGGCCCGTTACGCTGTGGAACGAAGCGCCTAACCGACGCGTACGGGACGACTATGTCACTCCTCGCTTCGATTCATTCGCCTGACGACGTGCGTCGCCTCTCGCGCGATCAGCTTCCGCAGCTGGCGGGCGAGCTCCGGGCGCGTCTCATCGACGTCTGCTCGCGCACCGGCGGGCACATCGGCGCCGGCCTCGGCGTCGTCGAGCTCACGATTGCGCTGCACTATGCGTTCGACACGCCGCGCGATCAGGTGGTGTGGGATGTGGGGCATCAGGGGTATCCGCACAAGGTGCTGACCGGACGCAACGACAAGTTGGAGACGTTGCGACAAGAGGGAGGGCTCTCCGGTTTTCTCAAACGCTCCGAGAGCGTGTACGACGCATTCGGTGCCGGGCATGCCGGAACAGCCATGTCGGCGGCGTTAGGCATCGCGGCGGGCAGGGACCTGATGGGGGGCGACTACAAAGTGATCGCCGTGGTCGGCGACGGTGCGCTGACGTGTGGCCTGGCGTACGAGGGCCTCAACAACGCCGGTGCGTCGGAACGCGATATCATCGTCATTCTAAATGACAACGAGATGTCGATCGCGCCTAACGTGGGCGCGATTTCTAAGTACCTCACGCAGATACAACGCAATCCGCTGTACAACCGCGTGCGTGCGAAGATCGGCGACATCATCGAGCACGCCCCCGCGATCAACCACCTGGTGCGCAAATGGGAAGAATCGATGAAGTCCTTCCTCACGCCAGGTGTCCTGTTCGAGGAGCTCGGCTTCCGGTACTTCGGTCCTATCGATGGCCACAATGTGCACGCCATGGTGGATCTTTTCAGCGCGATCCGCTCGCATAGCGGAGCGCGGCTCGTGCACGTTGTCACGCAGAAGGGGAAGGGATTTCCCGCGGGCGAGCATGGTGAGAAGTGGCATGCACTTCCGCCGGGACACGATCCGTCGACAGGGAAACAGGTCAAAACCTCGTCAGGCAACGCGAACTACACCGCGGTGTTTGGCCAGGGGCTCGCAGAGCTCATGCGCGAGCGCGAGGATGTCGTCGCCATCACGGCGGCGATGCCGAGCGGCACGGGCACGGCGGCGGTCTCAAAGGCTCACCCGACGCGCTTTTTCGACGTCGGCATTGCCGAGGGGCACGCCGTCACGTTCGCAGCGGGATTGGCGACGCGCGGCATCCATCCGGTCTGCGCGATCTATTCGACATTTCTACAACGCGCGTACGACAACATCATCCACGACGTGGCGGTGCAGTCGCTACCGGTTGTCTTTGCAATGGACCGCGCGGGATTAGTGGGCGAGGACGGCGAGACGCATATGGGGCTTTACGACATCGCCTACATGTTGGCGGTGCCCGGCATGACTGTCACGGCGCCGAAAGACGGTCGCGAGATGCTCGCGTTGCTGCGGTGCGGCGTTATGCATAACGCGGGACCGTTCTCTCTACGCTATCCCCGCGACACGACGCCCGATGCGCCGCCCGCAATGTCCGAGATTCCAGCGGTTCCCTTTGCCTCATGGGAAGTGCTGCGTAGCGGAAGCGGCGAGTTCGCGATCCTCGCTGTCGGTACGATGGTACTGCCGTCCCTGACCGCGGCGGAGAAGCTGGCGCGGGAAGGCTTCGACGTCACTGTCGTCAATTGCCGCTTCCTCAAGCCGCATGACGAGATCACATTGGCAGCTCTCTTGTCCAGCCACCGCCAGTTTCTCGTCGTCGAGGAAGGGACCGTCACGAACGGCTTCGGCGCGTACGTCAGCAGCGTCATCCAGCACGTCGACCCATCGGCGCGGGTGGTGACGCATGGCGTCCCCGATCGCATCATCGTGGCGGCGCCGCGTAGCCGTCAACTGGCGAGGTGCGAGCTCGATGCCGCCGGTATCGCGCAGAAGGTGCGCGCCCTTCACGCCAGTGAGGCCATGACGTCGTGATGCGCGTCGGCGTCGTCGGCAACCTTGGCTACGCCGATCTGCAAAGCAGTCTCCGGCAACTCGGCGCGGCGGCGCCACAGGCTGGAGCGGCGCTCGTCTTCGAACCCGAGCTACAGTCGCTGCTCGGCGAGCACGCAAAACCGTTCGACAGCGCCGGTCTCGACGCGCTTATCACGTTAGGCGGTGATGGTACGTTGCTGCGCGCGGCACGACTTCTCGGCGGCCGCGAGATTCCTATCCTCGGCGTCAATTTCGGCCAGCTCGGGTTTTTGACGGCGTGCCGGCGTGACGACGCGGAGCTCGCGCTCACGCGGCTGGTACAGCACGACTACGTCGCTGAGCCGCGCATGGTGCTCGAGACATTTGCCGTCGGCGGACCAGTGACGGGCGAGCGATGGTACGCTCTGAACGACGTCGTGCTGCACATCACCGGGAAGGCGCGCATGATGCGCCTGCGCGTCGAAGCTGACGGCGACCTCGTAGGGTCATTCGCAGCCGACGGTCTGATTGTGTCCACGCCGACCGGATCGACCGCGTACTCGCTCAGTGCGGGGGGGCCGGTTGTCGATCCGACACTGGAATGCATCGTGTTAACCCCGGTGTCCGCGCATACGCTGGCGATCCGGCCGCTGCTCCTCTCACCCAAGATTACAGTGACGATCACCACCACGAGTGAGGCGGGTGAACGGCGCCTAACGGTGGACGGTCAGGTAGGGCGCTCGCTCAGTGAAAGCGAGGCGCTGTGCGTGCGTCGCGCCGCGCACCGCGTGCTGCTCGTTCGCTTCCCCGACACGAGCTTCTTCCGGCGGCTGAGAGAGAAGCTGGCGTGGACAACTCCTGGGGGTGTCCCGGGCGCCTGATGCTGACCGAGCTGCGCATCCGCGATCTCGCGATCATCAAGGACGTGAAGCTCGCGCTTGCGCCAGGCTTCAACGTGCTGACGGGCGAAACGGGCGCAGGGAAGTCGATCATTGTAGGGGCGCTCGGATTATTGTTAGGCGAGCGCGCCTCGGCGGATCTCGTACGCGGCGGCGCGAACAGAGCGCGCGTTGAGGCCGCCTTTGATGCCGCAAGCCGGCCGGAGCTTCTCGCCGATCTGGACGCGCGAGGCATCGATGCCGACGAAGGGACGGTCATCCTTTCGCGTGAAGTCCTGAGCGGAACCGGCGGGCGCTCTCGAGCATGGATCAACGGGTCGCCGGTGACGACGACTGTTCTGGGCGACGTGGCGCGTGCCCTCGTCAATCTGCACGGCCAGCACGAGTCGCAGACCTTGCTCGTCGCCGGCGTCCAGCGCGATCTCTTGGACGCCTTCGGCGGGGCCGCAGAGGATGCCGCGCAAGTTCGAGCGGCACATGACGCGCGCGAAGCCGTTAAGCGTGACGTGACGGCTCTCGAGAGTCGGCGCCGAGAGGCTGAGCGTCGAGCGGACTATCTTCGCCACGTCGTCGCAGAGATCGACGCCGCGCGGCTCATGTCAGGTGAGGATCGAGCGCTCGATGACGAGGCGCAACGCCTCACGAATGTGGAAGCGCGCAGGCGGCATGTCGCCGACGCAGTGGTCGCCCTGGACGGTCCCGACGCCGCGTTGGCACGTCTCGCTCAGGCGCGACGCGAGATCACCGCGCTGAATCGCCTCGATGCCTCGTTAGGTGGGATGCACGAGCAGCTGGACGCCGCCAGCTACGCCGTCGACGAGCTGCGGCGCGAGCTCGAGCGTTATGACGCTGGCGTTTCCGCCGACCCCGACCGCCTACGTGAGGTGCAAGAGCGCCGCGACGTCATTTTCCGCCTTACGCGCAAGTACGGTTCCACAATCGAGCTTGTACTTGCGGCAGCGGAAGAAGCCCGTGCTGAGTTGGCCCTGGTCGATTCCGCGCACCTGGACTTGGCCACACTGCAAGCGCGTGAAGAACAACTCGAGCGCGACCTAACGACAGCGGCCATGTCACTGAGCACGAAGCGCAAGGAGGCAGCGACACGCCTATCGAAAACGGTCGATGCGCAGCTCCCGGGCCTGGGAATGTCGGATGGCCATTTCTCTGTTTCACTCACTCAGCGCAGCGTGATCGTACGCGATGGCGCTGAAGACGTTGCCTTTCTCATCGCGCTCAATGTTGGCCACGACGCTCGCCCGCTCGCGCGCGTCGCGTCTGGCGGTGAGCTCTCGCGAGTCATGTTGGCGCTCACGACGATTCTCGCCAACCTGAATCACGTACCGACGCTGGTCTTTGATGAAGTCGACAGCGGCATCGGCGGTCGCGTCGCTCTCCAAGTAGGAGATACGATGCGGCGCCTCGCCGAGCAGCATCAGGTGCTGGCGATTACCCATCTGCCGCAGATCGCTTCGCGCGCGCACCACCACGTTGTCGTGGAGAAGGGAGCACAGGATGGGACCACGACCGCGGACGTGCGCGGTGTGTCGGATGACGAACGCGTAAGTGAGCTGGCACGGATGCTGGGTGGCGACGCTGAGCGCGACGTGAGCCGCGCGCATGCCAGGGAGCTGCTTGCAGCTGTCGATACGCGGCCGGCGCGTACGCGCAAAATGCGCGCTTAGGGCGGCTGTAACAACAGCGACCCCTACGGTGCGGATAAGCCGGAGTGTCCCGGAGAAAACACGCCTAACGCCGAAGCTCGTTCGGTCCTAAGACCTTGTGGAACCAGCGCACGCTGAACGCGGCTTGCGCTTCGGCCGGGACGCCGGCGCCACGCACGACGCGTGCGATGAGCAACGTCAGCTCCAACGGCACGCCGGAACGGCGCGCGGCATACCCAGCGATCGTGGAGTACGACAACGCGAAACCGGTACGATGTTCCTGGGTGTCCGTGAACGCACCTAACGAGGACGCGTCGAGCGTTTGTGTATTACCGCTCAAGTCGGTCACGTTAAACGTTCCCGCGTAGTTGTCGGTGTCGCTGCGGCGGTAGCGGTAGTATCCCGCGACGGCGAAGAAATCGTTCAGTACCAATCGCGGACTCCACTCCGCTTCGAGATACTTGCCGCGCGCGCGCTCGACATTGTGCCGGCGATAGGCCGCTGGGAGGCCGAAAGCATTCGCGTCCGGGATGCGCACCGTCACTGTGTCTGGCTGCGGGAACCCAAAGCGTACGACAGTGCTCCACCAGAACCGATTGCCGACGACGACGTCGAGGTATCCGCGCGCTTCGATGTCAGGGGTTCCGTCGCCGGTGCCGAGATCGGCGAAACCGTTAGGCGAGGCCGGCATCCCCGTCGCGAAGCGGTAGGCCGCTCCGACCGATAGTCGGGCTTTGACGCCATCCACGCGCGCGAGCCGTCGCGACGTCCTTCCCTGAAAGCCGTCGTACAACAGAAACTTTGCGGAGACCTCGACGTCACCAAGATGCCCGTGCTCTACTGACTCCAGAGGCGCGGCAAGAATTCCAGACGCTGAGTCGCTGAGAATGGCGTTCACGTCCATGAGCGTTAAGCGCGTAGCTCCCACCGGCCTGGCCGCGATAAGGACGGAGTCGACCGGCAGCGATAGGAATGTCTGAAACGACGCGTTGAACGCGCTCAGCCGCGCGAAGATCGCCTGTTCGAGTGAGGACCCGGCGATAGGTGCGAAGGGCGAACCAATGCGCGTCGCGTCACCATAGACGGCGAGCAGCCCAGCCGCCCCTGCGTCGGCCTGTGTGAGAAACACGAGTGCCTGCTGCCGATTGGCATTGAGATCGGCGCATCCCGCGCCGGATGGATCCGTTTCGCACGATGCGAGTCGCGCGCGCAGCCGCGCGGACGCCGCGAAGAGTTGCGACAGGACCGCTCCGTTACGCGTTTGGGCATCAGGAATACTCGCCGCTGGGTTGAGCCCGAGGTTGCCACCGCCACCTGGAAGGACAGCGACGTCATTGCGCACGAAGTGGTACGGGATGAACACGCCGAGCGTCAGGCGACTCGTTAGGCCCGCGTCGATGGCAATCGGCAACGTGCGCACGTCGCGGTTGAGCGCAACGCCCAACGCTCCGAGTGACAGCTCCAGCGCCGACTGCCCACTGAGCGTCCGCAGCGGTTGCGTGAGCGGCGCGAGCCGTTCAATCTGGTTCACGCCAAGGGTATCGAACGAGAGGCTCGCGCCAAGTGGTTCGCGCTGGCCGCGCGCGGCTCCGCCCGGGTGCCCAGAAGCGAAGCGTTCGTCAGCGCGCGAAAACGAGATGCCGGCTGTGACCCGAATTGCCCCCCGCGGTACAACCGTCGCGTCTTCGGTGGTACCGAGGACGCGTTGCGCCCGCGCGGTACCAAATGGCAATGCGGCGAGAAGCGCGACTGCAAGCCAACCTGCAACCCTCGTGGTGACGCGAGGTGCGAGGTGCGAGGGTCGACTCACTCGATATGAAGCATCAGCCGCTGCGAAGCGAGACAAAGTCTGGTTAGGTTATGCGCGCCCAGCACGAGAGTCAACGAATTGCACGAAACCACGCCACACGCACACGCTCAGCCGATTCCATCAGTTCCATGGCAGATCACAGGGAATCACTGGCTGTCTGTGCCGTGCATCCATCCTGCTGATGGCGCGATTTACGCAATCGGTATGCTGCATCGGGCGTCGCGCTCCGCCATCGAGTTTGCAGGTTCGCGCGACTTTGTGAGTGGACGTGGGCCACCGCTCGCGTACCCCACGCTCCGTATTGGTTCCGAACTCATCGCGTTTCGCGATGCGCCGATGGCGTGGGAGCGCGCACTTGGTTGGCTCCCCACATTCACCTGCAGCGTCGGTGACGTTGTTGTCCGCGCGACAGCATTCGCGCCGTTCGGCCGCGACAGTGACACAGCCGGGATCGTATATGCATTCGCGGTCGAATATCGTGGCGAATCGGCGACGACCGCGAGAATAGCTCTTTCGGGAACGCTCGGGCACAGGCAGTTGCGCGTGCGCTCGGCGCGCTCGTTCAGTGACGCGCACGTCATTCAACACCGAACTGACGGCGTCGTCATCCTTGGCGGTAGCGATCTGCCGGGCTTGGCTGCGCTGGCAATAGGAACCGACGGTGATGCGCACGTGTCCGTGAGCGAAGGCGCAACGCCATCGTACACTGTTGAGCGACAAATTGAATTGCCTGCGAATGGGCGCGTTGAGGTCGCGTTCTACATCGCCGCGGGACCGGAAGGCGACGGGGCGCACGCGACCGTTCACGTTATGCGTCGCCGTGGTTGGCGCGATCTGCTTGCAGCGACGCGCGACGCGCTGCGCGGTCTCGAGCAGTCGACGGGACATGAGGCACTCGATCGTCTCTTGAACCACAATCTGCTGCTGGCATACTTCTATTCTGTCGGCCGCGCGCTGGACGATGCGCACTATTACGTCGTGCGCACGCGCGTCCCGTGGCACTCGAGGGGCCTAACGGTTCGCGAATGGGAAGCTCTCGCGTGGACACTTCCCGCCGTACAACTTGCTGATCATGGACTTGCGCGTGAGCTGCTCCTCCGGATGTGCGAGCTACACGGCTACTCTCCAGGACTCGGGGTGCGTTATCTCGATGGGACCCTTTTCGAACCCGGCTTCAACCTCGAGGGAGGCGCGGCGTACGCACTGGCAACCGATCGCTACATCCGCGACACGGGAGACGACCACATCGTGGATGACGCCGTGCTCGCGGACACGCTATACGTCGTGTCCGAGGATCTCGCCGCGCGGCGCCACGCGCAGTGGCCACTCTACTCGACGGACGTGACGCCCTCCGGCGCTCCGGCGGCGCTTCCGTATACGCTGCACGGCAATGCAGTCGTCTCGCAGGCGCTTGACATCTTACGGCGCACGCTCGACGAAGAGACCGCGCGCGACGTCCAGGAACCCGAAGCGGTGCGGGCAGCGTTGCGGCGTCATTTCGTGCGCGATGCGTCGACGACGAAAGAGGTGTTCGCTGCCGCAACGGATCTCACCGGTAACTATGCCGATGGCGACGATCCGGCCGCGTCGGCGCTTTGGCTTCCGATGTACGACGTTGTCACGCGCGATGATTCACTGTATCGCCGCACCGCCAAGGCGATCGGTGATGAGCCGCGTGACCTCACGCAGCAGATCGCGCGGTTGCTCGGACCCAACGGGAAGACGGTGCTCGAGTGGTTCAGACGCGCGCCGCTGGATCATGGACGCGCGGCGGGCGTTGTGGACGCGGACGGTCAGGCTATCGGCGATGGTGGGGACGCGGCGTTAGGCGGACTCCTGGCAGCATCCCTCTGGTACGCGATTCACGCCGCGGGGCTGCGCCCATGACGACTGGTGCGTCCACTGTTATGCGCGCCGCCAACGCGTTCAAGCAACGATACGGACGCATGCCTGATCTGGTGGCATCCGCACCCGGGCGCGTGAACCTCATCGGCGAGCACACCGACTACAACGGCGGTGACGTGCTGCCGATGGGGATCGGGCAGCGGACGTACGTTGCGGCTATGCGATCCTCGTTAGGTAAGACGCGCGCGCGCAGTCTCGGTGCCGGCGCCGAAGGGATCTTTGACGCGCTCGCACCGCAGAAGACAGGTGACTGGTGGGACTACGTCGCCAGCGTGCTGTGGGCTTTCACCAAGCGCGGCGTCACGTTGCCGCAATTCGACTTTGCCATCGCGAGCGACGTTCCACAGGGAGCGGGACTCGGCTCCTCGGGTGCGCTCGGTGTCGCTGTCGCTGCGGCAGTGAACGCCCTCGTCGACTCACCCTTCGATGAGAAGACACTCGCCGAGATCGCGAACGACGGCGAGCGCGGCTTCGTCGGCGTGGCCAGCGGGATCATGGACCAGTTCGCAAGTGCCTTGGCGCGCGAAGGACACGCGCTGCTGCTGCACTGCGATTCCAGAGAATTCGAGCACGTACCCTTCGTCGACCACGTCTTGATTCTCGACACGGGAGTGCGGCGTGAGCTTCGCTTCGGGCTGTACAACGAGCGGCAACGTGAATGCTCGACGGCGCTGGCGTGGATGCGCGCCGCCGGCGTGGCAGCAGCGAGCCTTGCTTTAGCACCGCCGGATGTATTCAAGCGCGTTCCCTTTGGCGAGCCGTTAGGCAGCCGCGCACGTCATGTGATCGAAGAGCAGGCGCGCGTCAGCGAAGCGGTTGCAGCATTGCGCGCGACGGGCCACCTGCCCGGGGATTTACTCACCGCGTCACATGAATCGCTGCGTGCGCTGTATGAGTGTTCCTGTCCCGAGCTGGATTGGATCGTCGCAGCGGTCGCCGAGTATCCCGGCGTAAGAGGGGCGCGGCTGACGGGCGCAGGATGGGGCGGGTGCGCGATTGCGTTGGGGGAGGACCTCGGGGCGCTGCGCCGCGCTGTCGACGCCCTTGTGCCGCGCTACGCGCAGCAGTTTGGCCAGCCGTGCGAAGTATGGCTGACGCGGGCGAGCGGGGGCCTGCTCATCGAGCGTGTGTAGCTGCGATTGTAGGCAACGACAATCGCGCCTATACTTCGCGTACGGCTGCGGGAATAGCTCAGTTGGTAGAGCACAACCTTGCCAAGGTTGGGGTCGCGGGTTCGAGTCCCGTTTCCCGCTCTGAGATCGCGACAGACCTTTCCTCGTGCACCGGTCTGTCGCGTTCTTTTTCAGGCCTAACGCTCGGGTGGCGGAATGGTAGACGCGAGGGACTTAAAATCCCTTGCCCGTAAGGGCGTGCGGGTTCGAGTCCCGCCCTGAGCATAATCCACGTTAGGCGAGCGAGCCTCGAAAAGGCCCTCCTCCCTCCCTCAAAGGTGTGAAGGCAGTGCTTTCGGTGCGACAGCTCTCAGGTGAGACGTTGGGCTGTACCGCGTCTCACCTGATACCTGATTCACTCATGGCTCTCACCTCATAGCTTTGGGCCGGGCTGGGACGGCCGGAGCGTTACTGCGCGACTGCCTTGACGGTGGGGTACTTGATCCCCAGCTGTTCGAGATACGTTTTGTATCTGGTGGCATCGAAATAGTACTTGCGCATCTCCGGCCGATACCGCGCCATGATGTCCTCATTCAACCAGATCGGCGGTCCATCGTTAGGCCCCAGGAACGTCTTGTACTTCGTTTCCTTCGTCTGCACGTTGTTGAAATAGTCCCAAGCGTCGGCGACAACTTGCGGCTTGAGCAAGATGTCGAGCACCGTCAGCGCCTGAACCTTGGCTCCGGCTACGCCGCCTTTGTGCGCGATCGGGGTCGCCATCGAGATCCCGTTCGCCCAGTTGTGGCCGGGCAAACCCGGAATGTTCGATGGAAAGCGTAGCGTCACCGTCGGCACGTTCCAGGAAACGTCACCGATGTCGTCCGAGCCGCCACCTAACGAGCGCGACTGGTCGATCGGCCCCTGTAAGGAATCGATCTCCGTCGCCAGGCCTTCTTCCCTCGATCCCAACTCCTTCTGAATCCCCTTGGCCAGCGCGACGTCCGCCGGGTCCCATGTCGGGAGCCCCACGCGCTGGATATTGTCGTATGTCGTCTGCGCGATCGACTTGTTGAAGTGTCCCGACCAGGCCGTGCCGAGGATCTGCACCGTGTCGACCTGCGTGTCCGTCATGAGCGCGGCTCCCTGTGCCATACGACGAGCGGCGCCAACCATGTTCATCACTCGATCGTAGTCACGCTCGCGCAGATAGAACCAGATCGACGCCGTTTGGGGCACCACGTTAGGCTGATCGCCGCCGTCCTTGATCACGTAATGCGAGCGTTGCGCAACTTCGAGGTGCTCGCGCTTGAACTCCCAGGCTTGCGCCATCAGCATCACCGCGTCCAGCGCTGATTTGCCGCGCCACGGCGCGCCTGCCGAATGCGCTGTTTGCCCGCGGAACTTAAAGAGAACTGAAACGAGCGCATTGGAGCCGGATTGGCCCCACGAGACGCCGAGGTTGTTGCCGACGTGTGTGAAGAGTGTGACGTCGACGTCCTTGAACACACCAGCGCGCACGAGATGCGCCTTCCCGGCGACGGCCTCTTCCGCGACGCCCGGCCACAGCTTGAGTGTCCCTGGGATCTTCTCGCGCTCCATGATCTCCTTCACGACGATCGCGGCCACGATGTTCACCGCCTGACCCGAGTTATGTCCCTCGCCGTGTCCCGGTGCCTGCGTGACGATCGGGTCGCGATATCCCACACCAGGTTTCTGGTTCGACTGTGGAATGCCGTCGATGTCCGAGCCTAACGCGATCACCGGCTTTCCCGATCCAAACGTGGCAACCCACGCTGTTGGCATCCCCGCCGTGCCACGCTCGACCTTGAAGCCGTGCTGCTCGAGCACGCCGGTGAGGTACTTCGACGTTTCGAACTCCTGCATCCCAAGCTCACCGAACGAAAACACGTGATCGATGATCTGCTGCACGAGCTCGGACCGCTCGGCAACCTTCGTTAGGGCTTCCGCCTTGAGCCGCTCCAGGCGCGGATCGACCGCAGCCCGACGGACCGGCTGTGCGTTCGCCAGGGCCGAGGCGCCGCTGGCGAAGAGAACGAGAGTCCAGCGTTTCATAGCGTTGAAAATCGTTGGGAGAGAACGCCGCCCGCCCTGTGCGGGCATGACCAACAAAGGCTACGCTGAGGCCGTGCGCAACGCTGCCGCGCTGAGGTCCAGATCCACGCGGGCGACCACGGGCTCCTTGCGCCGCGGTGGTTCCTGGGCAACGACTGCCTGCGCTTGCGCCGCGCACACGCATCCGGCGAGACGGCCACAATCGACTGCCACACGCTCATGCGCCGCGATTCCTTGACTCGCCACGTCGAGCGCCGCCGGGGAGACCTCGCGCAGCGTGACACCGGATTCGCGCAGCAGGAAACTTTCGTTAGGCGATCCGCCGGGCTGTGAGGCGTAGCGTCCGCGATCCGGCGGCACCATGGATTGGTACAACTCCGACTGCGAAGCAGGACTTAAGCCCGCATCGTTCAAGATGGTCAGCAACCGATCGGGAGCTACAACCGCGTCGAGCTCGGGTCCGATGGCCCCGGGGCAACGCCCGGCGTACGTAATCACCAACGGACGTGGCCCGAACACGCGACGGAGATAACGTGCCGTCGCGATCGGTGGCGGCGCGAGCGCGAGCAACACGCGATCCGGGTGGTCGCCCAATGCCTGAGCGACGATTGGACAGTGGCCGAGCACCGGCGGGGGACCATTGTAGGGTCCTAACGATTCGGCGTACTGGTGCGCGAGTAACTCCTCCCCCCAGCTTGCCGGCACTACGAGGTCGAAGCTCGCGCGCAAACACGCTTGCGCAAGCTGCGTCGGCGTCGCTGGACGCGCCTCCAACACTGCGTCGTTACCGAGGATCGCGACGCGGAGCGGAGCTAAAAGCATAAGTGCCTGACGTGTGAACCCGGCTATTTGTGGATGCGATGCTGGGGCGGCATCGATCCGCGCAAACCTAGCCATTCTCGCTCATGCATTGCAGTGCTAAATCTCACAGCGGCCTGTCTGCTCTGCTCCAGCGCGACTAACATTCGCCGCATGGTAGACGTCGTCGCGTTAACCGCCGATTTGCTCTCGATCGACTCGCCGACGTCGCACGAAGAGAAGGCGGTTGACTACGTTTCTCGCTGGCTGATCGCACGGGGCTGGAACGTCACCGTGCAGGAAGTTGCCCCCGGAAAGGGGCGCGGCAATGTATGGGCGTCGCGCGCCGGTGGCGGAGTCACGCTTTCGACGCACATTGACACCGTGCCACCGTACTTTCCGCCACGCCTGAATGGTGATCGGCTGTACGGTCGTGGCGCCTGCGATGCCAAAGGGATCGCGGCCGCAATGATGGCCGCCGCGCACCAACTCGCGCAGAGCGGAGAGAATCGGGTCGATTTCCTACTGGTCGTCGGCGAAGAGAAGGGTTCCGACGGCGCGCGCGCCGCGAATCGGCTGCCGGCGACGAGTCACTTCCTCGTAAACGGCGAGCCGACCGAAAGCAAACTCGCAACCGGAGCGAAGGGCTCGCTACGCGTCACGCTACGAACTCGCGGGAGGGAAGCGCACTCCGCCTATCCCGAGTTGGGCGAGTCAGCCATCGTACCGATGGTTGCGCTGCTCAGCGAAATTCAGCAGGTCGAATGGCCGCGTGACCCGCAGTTAGGCGAGACGACTGTCAACATCGGGACGATCCGCGGCGGCACCGAAGCGAACATCATTCCCGGATCCTGTGAGGTGGAGCTGATGTTCCGCCTGATCGGGGACGTCGCCGACGTGAAGGAGACGTTGGAGCGATGGATCGCCGGCCGCGCGCAGCTCACCTACGGATCAACCATTCCGGCCATGCTCTTTCACACGATCGACGGCTTCGAACACGGCCCGGTAGCGTACACCACCGACATACCGCTGCTGTCGCGCTGGGGGAAACCGCTGCTGTTTGGTCCGGGATCGATCCACGTCGCGCATACTCCCGATGAGTACATCGACGTTGCTGAATTGCGCGCCTCTGTCGAGGCGTACTCGCGCCTGGTCCGCTCGCTCTTGTCATCGGTCTAGCGATGTCAGCACCTAACGGCGGTCGCATCCCAGTTGCGGTGCTCGGCGCTACGGGCGCCGTCGGTCAGACATTTATCCGCCTTCTCGCGGACCATCCTTGGTTCCGAGTCGCGGAGGTCGCTGCCTCGGAGCGGTCGGCCGGGAAATCGTACCGCGAGGCGACCCATTGGCTCGAGGGAGACCTTGCGTCAGAGGTGGCGAACCTAACTGTACAACGGTGCGACCCGGCGGCCATCCAGGCGCGCGTCGTTTTTTCCGCGCTCGATTCTGCCATAGCCGGTGCTGTCGAACCCGCGTTTGCGAGCGCGGGCGCAATGGTCTTGAGCAATGCCAAGAACTACCGCATGGCGGAGGACGTGCCTCTCGTCATACCCGAGGTCAACGCCGCACACTTCGGTCTGCTCGATGTGCAGCGGCGATCGCGTGGCTGGCCGGCTGCCAGTGGCATGGTGACCAACGCGAACTGCGCGGCTACGGTTGCTGCCATGGCACTCGCGCCCTTGCACGATGCGTTCGGCGTCACGCGCGTTTTCGTCGTGACGCTGCAGGCCGTATCGGGCGCCGGGTACCCCGGCGTTGCATCACTCGACGCGTTAGGCAACGTAATTCCGTACATCGCCGATGAAGAACCCAAGATCGAGCGCGAGCTGAACAAGATGCTGGGGCGGTTCGATGGGCGTGGTATCGTCGCGGCTCCCTTTGCCGTGAGTGCGCAAGTGAATCGCGTGCCTGTCGAGCACGGGCATCTCACCTGCCTGTCCGTAGAGCTCGAGCGGCCGGCGGCGATGGAGACGATTGAGCGGGCGGTCGCCGCGTGGAGCGGAGATCCTGTCGCCTGCGGCCTGCCGTCCTCGCCCGATCGGCCGCTCGCGCTCGCGACGCGTCCGGACCGGCCGCAATCGCGCCGCGATGTCAATGCCGGACGCGGCATGACAGTGACGGTCGGCCGACTCCGTGCGGATCCGCTCTTCCATGTCAAATACGTCGCGTTAGGCCACAACACGATCCGCGGTGCGGCTGGGGGGTCGATCCTCAACGCAGAAGTTCTCGTGCGGCAGGGCGTCATTGGCGCATGATCGTCGTGAAGTTCGGTGGCACCTCCGTTGGCGACGCGGCGGCCATCGAACGAGCCGCGGCGATCGTCAAAACCCGGATACCGCGTCAGCCTCTCATTGTCGTTTCCGCGCTGGCAGGGACCACCAACACGCTGCTCTCCATCGCGGAGCAAGCGGCTCAAGGGCAACTGATCAGTGCCATGCGCGGCGTGCAAGGGCTGCGCGAACGTCACATGCAGGTTGCCGAACAGTTGTTAGGCAACGCGCCGATCCATCACGATCTCTTCGGCGATATCAGCGCGACGTTCGACGAGCTGGCGAGCCTGGCTGAGGCGTTGGCGACGTTAGGCCACATGACACCGCGCAGCCAGGACGCCATCGCGTCCAAGGGCGAAGAGGTTTCTTCGGTATTGGCCGTCGCCGCGTTCGAGGCGCGCGGGATTCCGGCGCACCATGTCGAGGCGACGTCGGTGATGATCACGAACGACCGCTTCGGCCGCGCCGATCCCATGCCGGACCGGATCGCTGAAGCCTCGCAACGCGTCTTCGCACCGCTGCTGGAGCAGGGGCTCGTCCCGGTCGTCGGCGGCTACATCGGTGCGACGGAACAGCAGATTACGACCACGCTGGGCCGCGGCGGCTCGGATTTCTCGGCGTCACTGTTTGGGGCTGCGTTAGGCGCTGAGGCGATCGAGATCTGGACCGACGTCGACGGGATGCTCACGGCCGATCCGCGCGTGGTACCGGGGGCGCAGCTGATCGAGCGTATCCGGTTCGACGAAGCGAGCGAGCTCGCGTCGTTCGGTGCCAAGGTTTTGCATCCGAGCACGATTGCTCCTGCCGTACGGTTAGGCATTCCGGTGTTCGTGCACAATTCGCACAACCCGCAGGGGCACGGCACACGCATCACCGATGACGCGCCGGAGCGCGCCGTGAGCGCCATCGCCGGCAAGACCGACGTGACGGTCATCAGGGTCCGCTCGCCGCGCATGCTGCTCACGCATGGATTCTTGCGCACGGCATTCGAAGTGTTCGAGCGGCACCGCACGTCGGTCGATGTCGTCGCAACGTCGGAGGTGAGCGTCAGTGTTACGGTAGATGACGCGACGCACCTCGACAGTGTCATCGTGGACCTCGCGCAGCTGGGCGACGTGAGCGTTGAGCGCCAGCGCGGCATCGTAGCGCTGGTGGGAGCCGGATTGAACCGCGACGGGCTAGCCATGTCAACGGCGCTCGCGGCCTTGCGCGGCATGAAGGTGCACATGCTGTCGTTGAGCGCGACCGGAATTAACCTAACGATTATCATCGACGGCGATCGCGTCGCGCCGGCGATGCAGGCACTTCACTCGGCGTTTTTCGACGCCGCCGGCGGTTCCTAACGCATGGCGTTGCGCATCGCGCTCATCGGTCACGGCAAGATGGGACGAGCGGTCGAACAGATCGCCCTGGCGCGCGGGCATGCCATCAGTGCTGTCATTGCGCGCAACGCGGCACGGCCGCTCACACGCGGTCTCTTAGGTGATCCGGATGTCGCCGTCGAGTTCACCGTACCAGATGCGGCTGTGCCTAACGCGATTTCGTGTATCCGCGCCGGCGTGCCCGTGGTCCTTGGCACGACTGGTTGGATGGCGGCTCTCGCGACGCTCACCTTCGAAGTCGAGAAGGCGAAGGGCGCCTTGCTCTGGGCGCCGAACTTCTCCATGGGAGTGCAACTCCTCGCCGAGCTGGTCGAGCGATTGGCGCGGCTGACGCCGGAGCGACGAGGCTTCGCCACGCAACTGATCGAGACGCATCACGCCGCCAAGAAGGACGCGCCGTCCGGCACGGCCGCGATGCTGGCGCGCCTGTACGCCGATGCCGCAGGGTGCACGCTTCCTACGACGTCGATCCGCGTCGGCCATGTCCCGGGGAAGCACGAGCTCGTTCTCGACGCAGCGTACGAGCAACTACGGCTCGTGCATGACGCGCGCGACCGTCGCGTCTTCGCCGATGGTGCTGTCACCGCGGCGGAGTGGCTAGCGCAAGGGGGGCGTCGTGGAGTATTCACTCTGCGCGACGTACTGGCTGACAATGGAGGAGCCAACGCATGACGACGGCGAAGCTGTTCGGCTGTGGCACGGCGCTCGTGACGCCGTTTCGCGCGGACGGCAGCGTCGACGAACCGGCGCTGCAAGCGTTCGTCGATTGGCAGATCGCCGAAGGCGTGCATTTCCTCGTTCCCTGCGGTTCGACCGGTGAAGCGGCAACCCTAACGCCTGACGAGCATCGACGCGTCGTCGAAATAGTCGTTGAACAAGCACGCGGCCGTGTGCCGATCTGCGCGGGCGCCGGCTCGAACGATACGAAAAAGGCCATCGCCATGTCGGCGGCGATGAAACAGGCGGGCGCCACGCACTTGCTGCATGTGTCGCCGATGTACAACCGGCCGCCGCAGCGCGGCATCGTCGCTCACTTCCGTGCTATCGCCGAAAGCACGGACCTTCCGATTGTGGTGTACAATGTGCCGGGTCGCACAGCGAGCAACATCGAAGCCGCCACATCGCTCGAGCTGGCGGCCATCCGCGGCATCGTGGCGATCAAAGAGGCCTCGGGTAACCTCGCGCAGATCAGCGCGATCATTCGTGAACGACCAGCGGATTTCGCGGTGCTGTCGGGAGACGATGCGCTCACATTCAGCGTACTGGCGTTAGGCGGCGAAGGGATCATCTCGGTTGTAAGCAACGCGACCCCAGGGCCGGTTGCGACGCTGTGCAACGCGGCACTCGCCGGAAACTGGAGCGCGGCGCGCGATTGGCACCATCGCCTAACGCCCTTTGTAACAGCGGCCTTTATCGAATCGAATCCGATTCCCGTGAAAGCGGCGCTCGCGATGCAGGGCCGCATGCAGAACGTGCTGCGCTTGCCGCTCGTCCCAATGCTCGCCCAGCACGAGGCGCTGGTGCGAGCGGGATTGACCGCCGTGGGCGCGCTGTGACAGCGAAGAAAAAGGGCGCCAAGACCGCGGGAACCAAGTCGCCAACCGCAGCGGCGTCACCCAAGCCGGCAGCAGCCGCGGCCCGCCCGAGGCCGCCGCGCCCGACGCCGCGCTCTCGAGCGGTGTCCAACCTAACGGCCCTCGAGGAGCGTATACGTGAATACGCAGCCACGCCGCGCGGCAGCACGGTGTCGTCTGACGCGCGCGACGCGGTTCTGGCGCTGCTCGATGCCCTGGAAACGGGAAAGGTGCGCGCGGCATTGCCTAACGGCGACGGCCATTGGCAGGCCGTCGATTGGGTGAAGCTCGGCATCCTGCTCGCGTTTCGCGTGGGAGTGGCCAAATCAGTCGCCGTGTCCGGCGAACCGCCGGTCGTCCGCTTCATCGATAAAGACACCGTTCCCGCGCGACTCCTACAGCCGGAGGAAGGCGTTCGCGTCGTGCCGGGAGGATCGAGCGTGCGGCGCGGCGCGTACGTCGGTCCTGGCGTGGTGTGCATGCCACCGATGTTCATCAATGTTGGCGCCTATGTGGGACGCGATTCGATGATCGATTCGCACGCCCTTGTTGGATCCTGCGCGCAAATCGGTGAGCGTGTGCACGTCTCCGCCGCTGCCCAGATCGGAGGCGTATTGGAGCCTGTCAACGCCACGCCCGTCGTGATCGAGGACGACGTCATCGTTGGCGGCAACTGTGGCGTGTACGAAGGTACCGTTGTCCGTTCGCGCGCGGTGCTCGCCGCCGGCGTGGTTCTTACTCGCGGAACGCCCATCTTCGACCTGGCGCGCGACCGCGTTCATGTGGCCCGGCCTGATGGTACGCTGGAAGTGCCGCCGCGTGCTGTCGTCGTTCCTGGCGCGCGTGCCGTGCGTGGCCGCTGGGCCGAAACGCAGGGGCTGGCGCTGCAAACACCGGTGATCGTCAAATACCGCGACGCCAAGACCGATCTGTCGACGACGCTCGAGAAATGGCTGCGATGACGTTAGGTACCAGGCGCCTGCGCGTCGCAGGCGAGCTGCAGGTGTTGGGCGACAAATCGATCTCACACCGCTCACTGCTGCTCGCCGCGCTGGCGACGGGACGCTGTACAGTCCGCGGCGTGCTCACCTCGGGAGACACCGAGTCGAGCGCCCGCGTCCTTCGCGCGTTAGGCGTCGCGATCTCCCCTCTGGGGCCGGTCACAATTGTCGATGGACGCGGTTTACGCGGCCTCCTTCACGCCGCTGGCACACTGGACTGCGGGAATAGCGGCACAACGGCACGACTCCTGTTAGGCATTCTGGCGGCGCACCCCTTCAACTCCACGCTCAGCGGCGACGCTTCGCTGAGCCAGCGACCAATGCGTCGTGTGACCGAGCCGCTTCGAACGATGGGCGCGCTCATCGAAAGCCCGGTGACGCGCGATGGCCTGCCTCTCACGATTACAGGTGGGCCACTGCGCCCTCTCGAGTGGACGACGCCGGTGGCGAGCGCGCAGATCAAGAGCGCGATCCTTCTCGCCGGGCTCTGTGGTGGGGTGCCAGTGACAGTAACGGAAGCCCAGCGCTCGCGGGACCACACCGAGCGCATACTGGCGTCGCTAGGCATCGCTGTCCCGTCCGCTCGAGCTGCGGATGGTGTGAACCGCGTCAGCCTAACGCCGGGTGACGCTTTGCCTGCGTTCGACATCACGGTGCCTGGGGACCCCTCGTCCGCTGCGTACTTTGCGGCGCTCGGCGCGATGGCTGGCGTCGGGGAGATCACGTTGCGCAACATCGCGCTCAATCCAACACGCACTGGATTCATTGCTGTGCTCCGGCGCATGGGCGCTGAGATCGGTCTCGACCAACGCGAAGCCTTCGGCGAGCCAATCGGCGATCTCACTGCGCGGCCGAGCGCAGGCCTCGTAGGCACGACGATCGCAGAGCGCGAAGTTCCGGCCCTTATCGACGAGATTCCCGTGATCGCGTGCGTCGCGGCCCGCGCCGAAGGTGAAACGACGATTCGCGGGGCAGGTGAGCTGCGCGTGAAAGAAAGTGATCGCATCGCGGCTGTTGTGCTGAATCTGCGCGCTGTTGGCGTGGAGACGGAGGAGCTTGCCGATGGCATGCGTGTGATAGGCGCTCCAGCAGCGCGCCTGCAGGGACGTGTGCGCTCATTTGGCGATCACCGCATCGCCATGGCGTTTGCAACGTTAGGCGCTGCGTCCGGCGGTGAGATAGAAATCGACGATCCGTCGTGTGTGGCGATCTCATACCCGGACTTTTGGCGCGACCTCGCGCACGTCACGAGTGGCTGACGCGGATCGGCACATTGTCATCGCGATCGATGGCCCTGCCGCGTCAGGAAAGTCGTCGACAGCGCATCGCGTCGCCGAGCGGCTTGGCCTGCGCCACATCGATTCCGGCGCACTATATCGCGCGGCGACGGCAGTCGCGCTGCGGCTGAACATCGCGCCGGACGCGTGGAATCCGCAGCGGGTGCTGAGCGCAGCGCAGCCAATCACCCTGGCAGAGTCCGCGCGCTCCTTCGCACCGGCGCTGGATGGCGATGTGATGGACGCCGAACTTCGCCGCGCCGATGTGACGAAGCACGTCTCACGGGTTGCGCAAATGCCGCCCGTCCGCGAGTGGGTCAACGAGCTCGTGAGGAGGACGGCGCGCGCGTACGACGTCGTGGTCGATGGACGCGACATGGGGACTGCTGTCTTTCCCGACGCCGACCTCAAGGTTTATCTCGTGGCCGACCCCTGGGAGCGCGCCCGCCGGCGCCTCATCCAGACGCTGTCGCGCAACCCTAACGATGATGAAATCGCAGCGGAAACCGAGCGTCTTGTTAAGCGCGACGCGGCTGATGCCACGCAATCGGCCGCGGCGAAGGATGCGGTGCTCGTCGACACGACGTATGTGACGCAGGAAGAACAGGTCGAGCGGATTGTGGCGTTAGCCACCAGCGCGATTCATCAGCGCGCCCGTCGCACGAACACCTAACGGGCCGCCTAACGCTCGGTTCGTGGTTAATTTGCACAACCGATCTAGGGGTCGCAGGGTGACTTGCTCCAAAGCACCGCGCGAACCGACGATGCACTTCCCAGGGTGCCTGCAATATCGCCGCACAAGTTCACACCGCGCGCTCGCGCTTCTTTGCGGTATGGGTTGGGCAATACGTCCACGATTCCGTTCCGCTTCGTCAACGCGATCGCATGCAGCACGGTGTTCACGAGAGCTGGGGCGCGGGGGAATGGGCATTGTGTATCTGGCTTCCCGGAACGACGGGAATGCGAGTCAACCGCCGTCAAAGTGGCGCGTCGGTGGGTTCGAGCGGACCCGCTGGCTCTCCAGCGCTTCGTCGTCGAGCGCCAGATCGTGGCGGCGCTGGAACACCGCGGCATCGCCCGGCTGCTCGATGGCGGCGTTAGCGACGATGAGCGACCGTGGTTCGCCATGGAATACGTCGACGGCCGTCCGATCGACCGCTACGCGGAAGCAAACCGGCCTAACGATTTCTGATCGGATGCAGCTTTTCGTCGCCGTGTGCGATGCCGTGCACTACGCGCACTTGCGCAGCATCGTGCACCGCGATCTCAAGCCGGCGAACATCCTGGTGACGCGAGCGGGCGAGGTGAAGCTGCTCGACTTCGGTATCGCGAAGCTCCTCGCCGATGTCGCTGGCGTGACCACGCAGGCCCGCACACGCGGTCGCGCGCGCCCGATGACGCTGGAGTACGCGAGCCCGGAGCAGGGGCAAGGCAAGCCTGTGTCAACCGCCAGCGATGTCTATTCGTTAGGCATTGTCCTGTATCGTCTGCTAACCGGGCGCGATCCCTACCAGGTTGCTGGCGGTATGCGTTATGATCTGCCGCGGCGCATCGTGCTGGAGAACCCTGAGCCGCCATCGGCTGGCGCGCCGACCACTGTGGCCGAGACGCTCTGGGGAGACGTGGATAAGATCGTCCTAACGGCGCTGCGCAAAGCGCCCGAGGAGCGCTACGCCGGCGCCGGCGAGCTGGTCACGGACCTGCGGCGCTGTCTCATGGCTCTTCCGCGTTGACCCAGGCCAAGTACTGACCTAAGCTTACAGGCTCCACAATTCCGGCACCGGGCGTACAGGCTGCGCCCGGCCTTCACCCTTTTCCTCGGCGCGGCGAGGCAACCCCGCGACAGAAGGAGTCACCCTCTCACGATGGCTGAACAAGCAACCACCACAGCTCCCACAATCGGCGAAGCGGAGCGTGAAAAGCGCGCCGCGCAAAAGAACCAACTGCGCCCGCTCGCCAACCGTAGGCCCGAGCTCTACGAGGAAGACGAATACACCTCGAGTGAGTTCGATCAGATGATGGACATGTACAACGGCACCCTCGCGTCGATTGACGAGGGTGAAATCGTTAAGTCGCGCGTGCTCGAGATCCGCGACAACATGGTCGTCCTCGACATCGGCTTCAAATCCGAAGGGGCGATCCCGCTGGAAGAGTTCAAGGACATGCCCGAGCTCAAAGCGGGCGATGAAGTCGATGTCCTGCTCGAACGCCTCGAAGATCATGACGGCGCGGTCGTCCTGTCGAAGAAGAAGGCCGACTTCATGCGCGTGTGGGAGCGCATCCGCGTCGCGTATGAGACGGATCAGCCGGTGCAGGGCGCCCTAGTCAAGAAGATCAAGGGCGGCGTTGTCGTCGACCTCATGGGTGTCGATGCGTTCCTCCCAGGCTCGCAGATCGCGCTGCGGCGCGTGCCTAACGTGGACGAGCTGCTCGGCCAGAAGTTCGAGTTCAAGATCATTAAGCTCAACAAGCGCCGTCGCAACATCGTCGTCTCGCGTCGCGTGATGCTGGAAGCCGAGCGCGCGGGCAAGCGCGAGAAGTTGATGAAGGAGCTGGAGAAGGATCAGGTGCGCAAGGGCGTCGTAAAGAACATCACCGACTTTGGTGCCTTCATCGATCTCGGCGGTGTTGACGGCCTGCTGCACATCACGGATATGTCCTGGGGCCGCATTCAGCATCCGACCGAGATGGTGCAGATCGGCCAGGAGCTCGATATCAAGATCCTGGACATTGATTGGGACCGCGAGCGCATCTCGTTAGGGCTCAAGCAGCTGCAGCCGTATCCGTGGAAGGACGTCATCGAGAAGTACCCGGTCGGAACGCGCGTCGCCGGCAAGGTCGTCTCCATCACGAACTACGGCGCGTTCATCGAGCTCGAGCCGGGCATCGAAGGCCTGGTGCACATCAGCGAAATGAGTTGGACTCGGAACGTTAGGCATCCCTCCAAGATCGTCTCCATCGGCGAGACGATCGAAGCCGTCGTTCTCAAGGTCGATCCGAACGAAGAGAAGATCTCGCTCGGCATGAAGCAGACCGAGCAGGATCCGTGGATGGTGCTCCCGCTCAAGTATCCGGTCGGGATGCGCGTCAGCGGCAAGGTGCGCAACCTCACGTCCTTCGGCGCGTTCGTCGAGATCGAGCCGGGGATCGACGGCCTGATTCACATCTCCGACATGTCCTGGACGAAACGTGTGCAGCACCCGTCCGAGGTCGTGAAGAAGGGCGACACTGTTGAAGTCGTCGTGCTCAACGTCGACGCCGAGAACAAGCGCATCTCGTTAGGCCTCAAGCAGGCCACCGAAGATCCGTGGCTCTCGATCGGTGAGACCTATACGGTCGGCACCGAGCTACCAGGCAAGGTCGCGCGACTCATGGAGAAGGGCGTTGTGATCGACATGGGGAACGACCTCGAGGGCTTCGTGCCGCTGTCGCACCTGCCAAGCGAGAAAGCGATCGAGTCGCCGGCGGACGTTGTGTATGAAGGGATGAACATGCACGTGCGTGTGCTCGAGGTCGATCCGATTCACCGTCGCATCGTCCTCGGGGTGACAGATATTCCAGAAGAGCAGCCGCCGCGACCGGAAGGCCCGGTGAAGATTTATTCCGACGAGCCGCCTTCAGCACCGGCAGACATCGATCTCGATAGCGACGAGTGATTCTCGTGGCCAAGTGATTGGGCCCCGTGTGCAAACATGGGGCCCCTTTTCATGCCTAACATGTCAAACTGCTTCGCCGCGGAGCCACACGGAGGAGGGAGGCGGATTTTCACGGAGACTGCCTTTTAGGAAACCGTTTGCCACTGTGCTTGATGGGATGGGAAGGGCACCCAGCTGTTTCCGTGAGAAATCGCACTAGCACTCCGTGTGAATCCGTGGCGTGCAGTTAGAAAGCTCTGACCAAACGGTGGAGCCGGCCGCGCGCGCTGAGCTCGGATCCAGTAGTTTTGCGCCCATGACGATGCGCGAAAAACTCGAGCTGCTCGAACGACGCAGAGCCGAATCGGAGCAGGGGGGCGGTGCCGCGCGACTCAAGGCGCAGCACGACAAAGGCAAGCTCAGCGCGCGTGAGCGCCTCGACTTGTTGCTCGACGACGGGACATTCGTAGAGCTCGATCGCTTCGTGACGCACCGCAGCACAGACTTCGGGCTCGACGCGCAGAAGATCTACGGTGATGGCGTCGTCACCGGGTATGGCCGCATCGACGGCCGCTTGGTTTATGTCTTCTCGCAAGACTTCACGGTCTTCGGTGGTTCGCTCTCCGAGACGTTTGCGGAGAAGATCTGCAAAGTGATGGACCTCGCGGTGCGCAACGGCGCTCCGGTGATCGGCCTCAACGACTCGGGCGGAGCGCGAATCCAGGAAGGGGTCGTTTCACTCGGCGGCTACGCCGAGATCTTCCTGCGCAACACGCTGGCCTCCGGGGTCGTGCCACAGATCTCTGCGATCCTCGGCCCGTGCGCGGGCGGCGCCGTATATTCGCCGGCGATCACGGACTTCGTATATATGGTACGCGGATCGTCGTACATGTTCGTGACGGGGCCTAACGTGGTGAAAACGGTGACGCACGAAGACGTGACGATGGAGAAGCTGGGCGGCGCAGATACGCACGCGGGGACGTCAGGTGTCGCCCACTTCGCCTGTGAGTCCGAGCTGGAATGCCTAACGCGCGTTCGTGAGCTCTTTCACTTCATTCCGCAGAACAATCTGGACGAGCCGCCGCGGCGCACGACGGCTGATCCGCGTGACCGCCGCGACGAAGCGTTGCTCGACGTCGTGCCGGACCATCCGAACAAACCGTATGACATTCACGACGTCATCCGGCGCGTCGTCGACGACGGCGAGTTCTATGAGATCCATCGCGACTATGCGCAGAACATCGTGTGCGGCTTCGCGCACATTGGAGGTCACAGCGTCGGCGTCGTCGCCAATCAGCCGGCCGTGCTCGCTGGAGTGATCGATATCAACGCGTCGGTGAAGGGCGCACGCTTCGTTAGGTTCTGCGATGCATTCAACATTCCTATCGTCACGTTCGAGGATGTACCGGGCTTTCTACCGGGCGTGACGCAGGAGCATGGCGGTATCATCCGGCATGGCGCGAAGCTGCTCTACGCGTACTGTGAGGCGACGGTCCCGAAGCTCACGGTGATCACTCGTAATGCATACGGCGGCGCGTATGACGTCATGAGTTCCAAGCACATCCGCGGCGACTTCAATGTGGCGTGGCCCACAGCGGAGATTGCCGTCATGGGACCCAAGGGAGCCGTGGAAATACTCTTCCGGCGCGAGATCACTGAATCGACCAATTCTGCGCGCACAATGGACGAGCGCGTCGCGGAATACACCGAGAAGTTCGCGAACCCCTACGTCGCCGCGTCGCGTGGCTACCTGGACGACATCATCGACCCGCGCGACACTCGACCGCGCCTCATCGACGCTTTGAACACGCTGGTTAACAAGCGCGACAAGAATCCGCCGAAGAAGCATGGGAATATTCCGCTGTAGTCTTTAGTCCATAGCTCTTAGCTCTTAGCGTTAGACGCCGAGCGTCGAGCTGCGTACGCGCTCATGCTGACCTTCCAAGAGCTAAAAGTTAAGAGCTAAGAGCTAACGACTAGGACCTGATGCTATCCAAAGTCCTCATCGCCAACCGCGGCGAAATCGCCCTACGAATCGTTAGGGCTTGCCAGGAGCTTGGCATCAAAAGCGTTGCTGTATACAGCGACGCCGATTCGCAAGCTCCTCACGTCCGCGAGGCCGACGAGGCGGTGCCTATTGGGCCCGCGCCGGCCCCAGAGAGCTATCTGCGCGGCGACAAGCTCGTTGCGGCCGCGCGGGCGGTTGGCGCCGAAGCCATTCATCCCGGGTACGGCTTTCTCTCTGAACGCGCCTGGTTCGCGAACCTCGTTAGGGACTCGGGGCTGGTCTTCGTTGGGCCGCCACCCGAGGCCATCGAGGCAATGGGGAGCAAGACGGCCGCGCGCGCTCTGGCGATCCGCGAAGGAGTTCCCATTGTCCCTGGTACCACCGCTGCGCTGCGTGATGCGGACGACGCAGCGCGGGTCGCCGAAGAGTTCGGATATCCCGTGCTGCTCAAAGCCGCAGCTGGCGGCGGCGGAAAAGGGATGCGCGTCGTGCATGCCGCGTCGGAGCTCAAGTCGTCGCTGGAATCGGCGCAGCGCGAAGCAAAGAACGCCTTTGGTGACGACGCGGTTTACGTGGAGAAGTTCATCGAGCGCCCGCGCCACATAGAGATTCAGATCCTGGCCGATGCGCACGGGACGATCCTCTCGTTAGGCGAGCGCGAGTGCTCCGTTCAGCGCCGGCACCAAAAAATGCTGGAAGAATCCCCGAGCCCTGCCGTAACGCCCGAGCTGCGCCGTCGCATGGGAGACACGGCCGTCGCTGTCGCTCGCGCCGTCGGCTACGTGAACGCCGGAACCTGTGAGTTTCTGCTCGACCGCGATGGCCAGTTCTACTTCCTCGAGATGAACACGCGGCTGCAAGTGGAGCATCCAGTCACCGAGATGGTAACGGGCGTTGACATCGTGCAGTGGCAGCTGAGAGTCGCGGGGGGCGAGCGCCTCCCGTTTCCAACTGAGCTCGTCCCGCGCGGCTGGGCAATAGAGTGTCGCATAACGAGTGAAGATCCCGCCAACGGCTTTCTGCCGTCCACAGGCCGCATCGAGTACGTCCATGTCCCAGCAGGACCAGGCGTGCGCTGGGATGGCGGCATCGAAGCCGGCGCGGATGTCGGGCTCTCGTACGACCCGATGCTGGCCAAGCTCATCGCGTGGGGAAGCACCCGCGAACAAGCATTGTCGCGCATGCATCGCGCATTACGCGAGCTCACCATCGTTGGAGTGGAGACGTCGCGCGAATTTCACATCCGTGTCCTCGAAGACGCCGCGTTCCAACGCGGGGACATCGACATTCAGTGGCTCGAGCGGTCACTCCCCGCATTGGTTCACGCAGCCCCACCCGCAGACGTCGTCCACGCGGCCGCGGTGGCCGCGGCGTTACTTGCTGATCGCGATCGCGGCACGCCCGTCAATCGCGGCGCTCCCCAGGCGGCGAATGGTGTGGAGCCTGGAACGCCTTGGCGCGACGCGGCCCGTCGTGAGTCGCTGCGTTAGGCGTGCGCGTGAACGCTACACTGCGAATCGAATCGCTGGCAGCCGGCGGTGACGGCGTGGGGCGCAGTGAGGGACTCGCCGTGTTCGTTCCGCGGACCGCTCCTGGGGACGTGGTCGATGTGGAGCTGGAACCACATGGCCGCTTCGCGCGCGGGCGCGTCCTCGCCTGGCGCGAACTCAGCTCCGATCGCGTCGACCCTCCTTGCGTGCACTACACGCGCGACCGCTGCGGCGGCTGCCAGTTACAGCACCTGCGCGAAGACGCGCAACGCTCGGCGAAGACGGCGATTGTGCGCGATGCACTCGTGCGCATTGGAAAGGTCGCCGCCGCCGTTCACGACATACGCCCGGCGCCCGCTCCCTGGCGCTACCGTATCAGCCTAACGCTCGCTATCCGGCGCCACGGCCGCGGCACCACACGATCGTGGACCTTTGGGCTGCGCGATTACGAAGATCCTGAGCGCATCTTCGCCATGGAAGATTGCCTCATCACCGACCAGCGCGTGTTAGGCGCGTGGAGCGAGGTGCGCGCCGCCGCGCATCTGCTACCTAACGCGGAGCGGTTGCGCGGGACGGTTCGCTGGATCGGCGCTGGCGCGGCGTTCTCCCTGACGGGCGGGACGGCGTGGCCCGACGCGCGCAGCGCGGCGTTGTCGCGGCACTGCCCATCGCTGTTGGTGGCCTACTGGAACCCAGAAGGGGCCACACGCCGAAAACTGTGGGATCAGCGTCCGCAGCCCGCACCTCCGGCGCTCAGTTTCACTCAGGTGAACCCGCCGGTTGCCAAGCTGCTGCACGACGAGGTGATCCGGCACGCGCTGGCGCACGCTCCACGCACGGCGATCGACGCGTATAGCGGTGCTGGTGATACCGCCGCGGCGCTTGCAGAAGCCGGCGTCGCCGTCAGCGCGATCGAAGTCGATCGCGAGGCCGCGGAGTTTGCCGCGCGACGCCTAACGCCGCCCAGTCGCAGCGTCGCACAGCGCGTGGAGCAAGCCCTTGAGCGCGCGCTCCCAGCTGATGTCGTCATCCTCAATCCTCCGCGCGCGGGTGTCGCTGCGTCGGTCACACGAGCGCTGGACGCCGCCATGCCGCCACCGCACGCCATCGTCTACGTCAGCTGCGATCCGGCCACACTCGGGCGCGACGTTGGTCGTCTCCGCAGCTTCGCTGTGGCCAGCGCCGAGCCGTACGACATGTTTCCGCAAACCGCACACGTCGAAACGCTGTGCGAGCTTGTGAAGCGCTGATGAAGTACGTCGTGGACGTGAACGGAGCACGCGTGATCGTGGAGCTCACGAGCGACGGCGTTAGGGTGGCTGGCACGCCGCAATCAGCGCACCTCGCCGACATCGCGGGGACTCCCATTCACTTGGTAACGATCGGCAACGCCGTGCACCGCGTCGCGGTGCGGCGTTTGGGCCAGCGTGGTCGCTACTCGTTATGGCTCGACGGATTTCGTTTCGATGTGGAAGCGCTGGATGAGCGCACGCGCACAATCAGGGACATGACCGCAGAGCACGCGACGCCAGCTGGCCCAGCGCCACTCGTCGCGCCGATGCCCGGCCTTGTCGTGCGAGTGGATGCGAACGTCGGCGACCAAGTCCGCGCCGGGCAGGGGCTAGTCGTGATGGAGGCGATGAAGATGGAGAACGAGCTGCGCGCACAAGCCGCTGGAACAGTAAAGGCAGTGCACGTCTCGCCGGGCATGGCGGTCGAGAGAGGCACCATACTCGTCGAGCTCCAGTAGGCGTCTACTCGGTCGCTCGGCGCTCGCGTCGCTGATCCAATAGCCGTTGCACTTCGGCTGCGAGCGCATCCAGCGCAAAGGGCTTCGCGAGATATGGAAGTGGCTGGCCGCCTGGCTCCGGATCCGGCAGTAGCGAAGCTGGGAACCCAGAGATCACCAGCACAAGAACGTTGGGATGCCTCGAGCGCATTGTGAGAATGAGTTCGCGCCCGTCGTAGTCAGGCATGACCAAGTCGGTGATCACAAGGTCGACCTGTTGATGCTCGCTCAGAATAGCCAAGGCTTCGCGGCCGTTGCGCGCAACGCTCACACGATAGCCGAGTCGTGTGAGAAAGCGATGCAGCGATAGACGAATGCTTGCCTCATCGTCGACAACCAACAGGTGTTGGCTATCGCCGTAGGAGGACGCGGAGGAGGGTGAACCCGATCCACCAGCGAAAGGCGCGGCGTTGAGCGGCGCTTTTCGCTGCCAGGAGACTGGATCTCCTGGGCCGTTTTGTGTTGTCACTGCGACTGGGTCGATCGATTGGCGCTACGGTGGAACGTCGTGACCGGGTGAACGCCAATACCCGGACACAGGAAGGGACCTGCTGCGGGAGCTGCTGGGGACCTGCGGGGC
>JBQTIF010000044.1:0-7298 GCA_052388395.1 Gemmatimonadaceae bacterium
GATCGTTCAATCGACTCTGACCCCCTTTGATTGTGATACCCGCCCTGTTGCGTGTGCCCCATGGCTCACGTTGCGTGGGAGGCGGCTCCTGTGGTTGGGGTGTATATGAAGGGGCGGGTCGGAAACGATTGAGCGGATTTTCCCGTCCCTGAGATAAAGGCACGCGTTTTGACCGTACTCTAAGCGAACGACCTGACGCCATGTCTATCTTCGCGCCGCTTGACTGCTCTGGTCTAGCCCTCGTGCTTGGGGGCGGCGGGGCTCGTGGCGCATATCAAGTCGGCGTCCTGCGGGCGATCGCTCGACGCTACCCGGGCCTCTGCTTCCCCATCCTGACCGGCGTCTCGGCCGGTGCGGTGAACACCGCGCACATCGCCTCGTCCCGTGGCACAATGCAAACCACGCTAGACGATCTCGTTAGGCTCTGGCTCTCGCTGACCCCGGATCAGGTCTATCGGGTCGATCCATGGACCCTGAGCCGCAACGCCGCACGCTGGGGATGGCGGCTGTTCGCCGGCGGCCTCGGAGAGGCCGAGCGGATTCGATCCCTCGTTGACACCGCACCACTACGAGAATTCCTCAGCCGCGCCCTCGTCACTGACGAGGAGGGGACGATGCCGGGGATCCAGTCCAACATTGCGAGCGGCAAGCTGACCGCCGTCGCGCTGAGTGCCACCGACTACACCACTTCGCAATCGGTGACGTGGGTCCAGGGAGAATCCATCGAGCTCTGGGAACGACCGATGCGCAAAAGTGTGCGGACGCGCCTAACGGTTGATCATGTGATGGCGTCTACGGCGCTGCCTCTGCTGTTTCCGGCAGTTCGCGTTGGCCGCGACTGGTACGGCGATGGGGGCATCCGCCTCACTGCCCCGCTCTCGCCGGCCGTACACCTCGGTGCATCGCGGATTCTCACGATCTCGACGCGCTATGATCGCTCGCGCCAGGAAGCGGATCAGCCTCAGGTGCCTGGCTATCCGCCACCAGCGCAGGTGCTAGGTGTGCTCTACAACGCGATTTTTCTCGACCTGATCGATCAGGACGTCGCGCGTATGGAACGAGCGAATCGACTGCTCGAGAGGTTGAGCGATGCGCAACGGGGTTCGATGCGCGTCATCGACATTCTGGTAATCCGTCCGTCCCAGGATCTCGGTCGCCTTGCGAGCGAGTACGAGCCGCGCCTTCCCAAGGGCTTTCGCTTCCTCACTCGTGGACTCGGTACCCGACGCACAGCGAGCCCAGACATCTTGAGCCTCGTGATGTTCCAGGAGGATTACCTCCGCCGACTGATCGAGCTGGGTGAGGCTGACGCTGAAGCGGACGCCGATCGGATCGAAGAATTCATTGCCGCCCGTCGCGAGCGCACGGCCGCGTAGGCGCGAAACATTCGCGTATTACATCGTGATGATGTACCGTGACTGAGTTGATGCGGGTTCGTCAAACCGCCGGTAGGTTAGGTCTGGAGAATTGATTCAAAGCTCGGTGGGTACGGGGTGCGGAACGACCTGACGGTTCGGAACTGTGCACTGGAACCACCGATCTCTTCGCGGCTCAGCAACGCTGAGCCGCGTTTTTTTCATTGTGGCTTGCGCACGCCTTCGCGCTCTGATCTGTCTGGCTTCTGCAACACACGAACGATCAGCCGGTAATTGCGACCTACGTGGTCGTCGTCGAATGCCGCTCGTCTGGGAACAGTAGAAGCCACTAACTCACTGTTATCAATGTGCTTATGTCGCTGTTACCCCCAGTGACAGCTTCGTTATGCCCGTGGCACAGAGACTGCTCAGCCTGCTCGGCATTCGCGCGCTTCGCACTCACGCACAGCACCCTGCCATGAAAGTCGTACGTTGTTTGACCGCAGCGCTGGTCACGCTCGTCGGCAGCACAGCCGTTCAGGCGCAGCTGCCAGGTCTTCCTTATTCGCCGTGGCAGACGGGCGTCGGCTACTTCGTTGGTCCGTATGGATCCGGAGCTACCAACACGAATTCTGCCGGTGGCGTGTACTGCATCGACATCAACTACGTCCTGCAATACGGCTTCCCTTGGCAGGCTTTTCTAAAGTCGATATCGCCTCGCAACGCGACGCCGAGCGGGTACACATACGCGGGAATCGGACCGCCGTGCTTGTCACCCGGGCAGCCTAACGGCTTCAATCCGTACGGCGTGCCGAACCTCCCTCAGGGGAACAATCCGTACGGCTACGGCGCTGGCACAGATAATCTATTGGGCCATCCGCCGACGCCTCCGTCGAATCAGGGGCCGCGGCCTAACGTCGCGGCGCTCCGCATCCTCCCGCCGGCACCACCAGCACCACCAGCACCACCGCCACCACCGCCACCACCGCCACCACCCCCGCCGCCCGAGCCACCGGTCACGCCACCACCACCAACTCTCGACCCTCACGTCGCGCCGGAACCTGCGACATGGCTGCTGCTGGGAACGGGGCTCGTCGCCGTCCTCGCGTTCGCGGCACTCAAAGGCACGCGCGTCTAGTCGTAACGCGCGATGTGTCGGTGACTTGCAACACACTTCGCGAGACGCAGCAGCATCGGCAGAAGTCGCCTAGCAAATATTCCGGCTTTAGCTCTTCACGCGTGCCCTGCTCCGCCTGCCTAACTACTTGAATCGCTTAGAGTTGAGTGATCGTCACGCGCACGACCGCAAACGTTATAGAGAATGGCACAACTGCTGCTCAGCCTGCGGCTCGCACAGTCGCCGGGTAATCGGAAAGTGATCCGGGGATCATGGGGCCCGATTGTCTCGGCGGCTGGCGCGCCAATTCAAACGTACTTTTGACCTTGAGCCAATTGATCGAATCGATGCGAGTCCTACGCGCTCTTAGCCTGGTTATCGCCGCCGTTGCGACCAGTGAAATTGCGGCCGCACAGCCGATTGGCTTGAAGTTCCAGTCCGGACCACCGAGTCCTGCGGTCACCGGATACGGCTACTACGTCGGGCCGTTCTCGGGTACTGTGACGTCGAATCCGACACTGCCAACGATCAGCCTTTACTGCGTCGACATTCTGAACAGGATTACGTGGGGGAAGACCTGGAACGCTAACCTCACGAACCTGGGTCAGACCAATCTCTCTAACACACGGCACGGCAGTGCGAAGCTGCTGCAGTACCGCAAAGCTGCATGGCTTACAACGCAGTTCTCGCTCAACAGCACGACGGCATGGGCCGGTATCCAAGCCGCGATATGGAATCTGCTGAATCCTGGCGCACCGAATGGTGGCGCCGCTGAGACCTTTTGGCTCAACAAGGCGAACACGTTCGCGTCGAGCACCACATACGGGACGTACAACTGGAATCAGTTCCACATCGTCACGCCGGTCGGGGCCGCAGGCCTCGTACGAGGCGGCGGCACGCAGGAGTTCATCACTCCGTCCGTAACGCCCGAGCCGGCAACCCTACTCTTACTGGCAACAGGCCTCATCTGCACTGTGGGCTTCCTCGTCGTGCGCACGCGGATGGTGTAACGGGTCGCAACTCCCCCCTTTAGCGACTCGCCAGGCGGGCCGGGATGGCACTCCCGGCCCGTTGCATTTTGCGGCGTTGCGTGCAACGGTAGTCGACCGTCGAATCGACGGTTGGCCCCTTCCCTCCTTCGATGACCGATACGCAACCACAGCTCGGCGAACGCCTCGCGGTTCTTGCCGGACCGGCCTACTGCATCGCGGCACTCCTCGTCATCACCCCTCTCGGGGATTTCTTCTCGGGCGTGTGGCCGTGGCGTGTGGCTGCGCTTGACTGGCGCTTTGCTTCCTCGGGCTTGCTATCGGGTTTCTTGCTCACGCCTCTGCTCGGCGCTCTCATCGCAATCGCGGTCGCAGCGGTACGCGGTAGTGAGCGTCTTCTGCGTGGGCTGGGGGTCGCCACGCTGGTGGCGGGCGGGCTCTGTCTAGTTGTGTTACTGGGATTCGTGCTCGATGCGGTGCAACTGAACTCGAGCATACCGGCAGAACAGCGTCGCGCCTTCACGGATGCGTCGGTCAAGGCGCTCCTGAAGTACGTAATGGCCTGCGCGGCAGCCTACTGGTTAGGCATCACCGCCTACAGGCTCGGAAAGCGGACCACTCCGCAGCGAGCGGCAGCGAACCGGGGGACGATTGTGATCGGTACGGGGCAGACCTCATCGGAGACTGCGGCACGCGAAGGCCGCTCGGGATGACGCGTGTCGTCCGTGATATGTCATCCATGTGTTCGAGTTGTTCTGGAGAGGGTTGCCGCGGGTATTAACGTCGCACATACTGCGAGGCACAGCCCATCGAGCCGCACGAGCGATGGGCGCGGGGTCGAACCGGCGCGATGCTATTCAATCGGATAATCGACGAGCAGAAGCACCCCTTTTCGTGGGTTCTTTTCACGGAGGGGCCGGTCGCTAGCACCGTCGTTCATGTCCTGATCATCGGGATGGCGCTGTTCGCGACACGGCATGAGACTGGGCTGCAGCAGCTCGCGGAGTCATTCACAGCACCGGAGTTCTTGATTCCACGTGACAAGGTGCCGGGGGAGCGCGTGGCGCGTGAGCACATCAACTATTTAACGCCGATCGATGCGTCGTTCGGTATGGGCTTCGAACGCGAGGGAGCGCCTAACGACGCGGAGCTAAAGCTCAAGAAGAAACAAGGTGAGGAGTCGCAACTCGACGTCGGGGAGCCAGCCGTCGCGCCGCAGCGACCGTCGCTCATCTCGATCGACTCTGTCTACACCGAGCTCCAGGTCGACACCGCAGCGGCCCGCTATGATGGAAGCGCTGCACCGCCGTATCCGCCGTCGCTGCTCGACCAGCGCAAAGAGGGTTCTGTCGTAGTGCAGTACGTGATCGACAGCACCGGCCGCGCCGACCTTGCTTCTCTGACGATCATGGAAGCAACGCACCCCGAGTTCGCGACGTCGGTGAAAGTGACCCTGCCGCACATGCGTTTTCGGCCCGCCAAGATCGGCCCGCGACGGGTGAACCAGTTGGTGCAGCAGCTCTTCTCGTTCAAGATCCTCGATACCGCGCAGGTCGCGAAGACGACGTCCGCACGTCGCAAGCCGTAGTTGCCGTCCCGCGTCGGCGGGACTACACTAGCGCCGGCCCTTCCCGAGAGTTTGCCGTATGCGCGCAAGCGCCCCCGTATTGAAACCGGGATTGTATGTGCTGGTGGTTATCGCTTGCGCATGCGGCAGTGCGCAGAATTCACAAATGAATACTCCGGGCGGAGTGGACGACTCACCAGAGGCCAACTCGAACAGCGCGCAGGCGGGTTGGACGGTGCTCTTCGATGGGAATAGCACAAGCGCGTGGCGTGGCTTCAAACAGCAGGAGCTGCCGAGCGGCTGGCAGATTGTCGACGCCGCGCTGACTCGCGTGGGTGGCGGCGGCGACATCATTACGCGGGATCAGTTCGGCGACTTCGAGCTGGAGCTGGAGTGGAAGCTCGCGCCCAAAGGGAATAGCGGCATCATGTTCCGCGTGACGGAAGGCGATTCGAATACATATCGCACCGGCCCGGAGATGCAGGTGCTGGATGACGGCGGGCATCGCGATGGTCAGAACCGCCTAACGTCTGCGGGATCGAACTACGCCTTGCATCCGGCGCCCGCCGGTGTTGTGAAGCCGGTCGGCGAGTGGAATCAGGTGCGCCTCATCGTACGAGGTGCGCACGTGGAGCATTGGCTCAATGGACAAAAGGTCGTGGAGTACGAGCTGTGGAGTCCCGATTGGGAGGCGAAGGTCAAGGCGAGCAAGTTCGTCGCATGGCCGCGTTACGGACGGGAGAGGCGCGGGCATATCGCACTCCAGGATCACGGGGATTGGGTTGCATATAGAAACATCAGAATTCGAGCGCTCTAGCAGGTAACTAGTTCTTAGTTCTTAGGTCTTAGCCCTTAGCCCTTAGCTCGTAACCTGCAGTTCGAAGACCACAGAGCTACCAACTAGGACCTAACGACCAACACGTAACGACCAAGACCTCTCAACAACCGATCTCATGGTAACAACGCGCCTCTCTCTCATGATGTTCTTGCAGTACTTCATTTGGGGGAGTTGGGCCGTGACGATGGGAACGTGGTTGGGCCAGACGTTAGGCTTCACCGGCGCGCAGATCGGACTGGCGTACGGAAGCACCGCCGTCGCCGCGATGGTCTCGCCCTTCTTCGTGGGGATGGTCGCGGACCGGTTTTTCTCGACGGAGCGGGTGCTGGCGGTGCTTCACATCATCGGAGCAGCGATTCTCTGGTTCGCGTCGGAACAGTCAAGCTTCGGCACGTTCTATCCGATGATGATTCTGTACGCGCTGTGTTACATGCCGACGCTGGCTCTCACGAACTCGATTTCCTTCGATCACGTGCGCAGTCCGGCGGCCGACTTCCCGCGGATTCGCGTGTTAGGCACCATTGGATGGATCGTCGCTGGATTCGTCGTGGGTCGTCTTGCGTTGGAAGCGACGGGAACACCATTCAAGCTGGCGGCTGGCGCGTCGTTGCTTCTTGGTCTCTATTGCCTGACCCTACCGCACACACCACCGCATAACGCGGGCAAAGCCTTGAGTGCGCGCGACGTCCTGGGACTCGACGCACTGTCGTTGCTGCGCGACCGATCGTTCGCGATGTTCGTCATCGGCTCCTTCCTGTTGTGCATCCCGCTGCAGTTCTATTACAACTTCACGAATCTCTTTCTCAACGAGATCGGCTTTCCTGAACCGGCGACGAAGATGACGTTCGGTCAGATGTCGGAAGTCTTCTTCATGTTGCTGATGCCATGGTTCCTCGCAAGACTGGGCGTGAAACGGATCATGCTCCTGGGGATGCTCGCGTGGTCGGCGCGCTACTTCCTCTTCTCGGCAGGCAATGCTGGCTCGCTCGCGTGGATGTTGTACGTCGGCATTCTGCTGCACGGCGTCTGCTATGACTTCTTCTTTGTGAGCGGACAGATCTACGTCGACACGCAGGCCAACGTGCGCATTCGTGCGGCGGCACAAGGCTTCCTCGCCTTCGTCACGTTAGGCGTTGGCAATTTCATTGGGTCGCTGGCCAGCGGCCGCATCGTCGACGCCTACGCAACCGGAACGGGACACGATTGGTCTTCGATCTGGGTCGTGCCGGCGAGCATGGCGTTGGGAGTGTTTGTGCTGTTCCTTTTCCTCTTCCGTCCACAACCGCGGCCGGCGCTACAACCGGCAACCTAACGAATCAAATCAAAGGGGTCAGAGTAGATGGTGCGAAGAAGAGTGGGGCTGTGGATGAGGTACAAAGCAGGAGCGAAGAACAGAGGGCGCCCAAGGCCAACGAGAAAGAAAAGGCAAACA
>JBQTIF010000045.1:0-26983 GCA_052388395.1 Gemmatimonadaceae bacterium
GGTAGTGCCGGGTGGCGTCCGGGGGGCTGGTCCCGCCCCGGCCCCCCCCCCCCCCCCGAGCTTCATCCCGAGGCGTCCCGCAGGAACTGGCGCCGCGCCCTGGCGCTTACTGTCGCCTTCCTCATCCTGATCCTCCTGCATTACACGGTCAGACCGCTGCTCGGCTGGCGCGCGTCGATCGATTTCCTCGTGATCGGTATTTTGCTCCTTTCGGTGCGGATACGACCTGGTGCAGCAGCGGCGATTGGCTTTGTCACCGGTCTAGTCAGCGATTCTCTCACACCTGCCACGTTAGGCGCTGGCGCATTGGCGATGACCGTCGTCGCTTTCGCAGCGTCGTGGTTGCGGGCTGTTATCTTCGCCGACAACGTGGTCCTGCACGCGTTTTTCTTCTTTGTCGGGAAGTGGGCCTTTGATCTGATCTATATTCTGGTTGCGCGAGGCGCTCCGCCGATCGAGCTGTTGGCCCAGGCTGGGGTCTGGTCTCCTCTCGCGGCAGCACTTACGGCGGCGACCGGGGTATTCGTGATGCTCGCTTACCGCATGACGCTCGACCCCCAGCACGTATGAGCTTTCATCCGAACGACGTCCAGCGGCGCTCCCGGGTGGCGAGCGGGTTGATTGCACTCGCGATCGCGTGGCTCACCACCGCCTTCTTCCGCGCGCAGGTGGTGCAGAACGAAGAGTATTCCCTGCAATCCAAGAAGAACCGACTGCGGGAAATCCCGCTCATCGCGCCGCGCGGCGTGGTGTACGACCGCCGTGGTCAAGTGATCGCCGAGAGTGTTCCAGGCTATTCGGTTTCGCTGCTGAGCCCAACGCCGGATTCGTTGCGCTTCTCGCTCCGACGGCTGGCAACGATGATCGCGCTGTCCGACGACCAGATCGAATCAGCCGTTAGGCGTTTGCGGCGCGAACCGAATCGTCCGACGGTGGTCCTTTCGGATGCCACGTTCGACCAAGTCTCCGTGTTGGAGGAGCAACGCACGGAGTTCCCTGGACTCATCATCCAGGCCGCCCCCAAACGCTACTACCCAGATGGTCCCGCCGTTTCGGCGTTTGTTGGTTATACCGGTGAAATCACCGAGCAAGAACTGAATTCACCCACGTACACGGGCTACAAGTCCGGGCAACAGGTCGGCAAGGCCGGACTCGAACGGCAATACGAAGGGGAGTTGCGCGGGCGCGAGGGGTCGCGTTTCGTTGTCGTCGATGCGCGCGGCCGTGTCGTTCAGGCAGCGGGCGCTCAGCCGGACGTCCCGGCCGTGGCACCCGACCCGCTACAGACCAATATCGATCTCGAGCTGCAGCGCTACGTTTCCGGCCTCTTCGGCGACACGTTGCAGGGCGGACTCGTCGCGATGGATCCCACCACGGGGGCTGTGCTCGCGTTGCATTCGGCGCCGACATTCGACCCGAACCGCTTCATCGGCGGCATCCCGCAAGCTTACTGGGACCAGCTCCGCAGTGATCCGCGCAAGCCGCTGTATAACAAGGCACTGCAAGGAGTCTACCCGCCGGCTTCCACGTTCAAGCTCGCAACCTCCATCATCGGACTCGAGCGCGGGGTCGTAACGCTCAGCGATCGCATGCCGCAGCCCTGTACCGGTGGGATGTATTATGGGCGCTACTTCCGCTGCTGGGAAAAGAAGGGGCACGGGTCGCTTACGCTCTCGCAGGCGATCGCCAAGTCGTGCGACGTCTACTTCTACCAGCTCGGCCTACGGATCGGCCTAACGAATCTGCTGGCCGGCGGCGTCAGGCTGCAATTTCGTGAGCGCAGCGGCATCGACCTGCCGAGCGAGTCGCGCCCCATCTGGCCGTACGCGGTGGACTATTTCAATCGGCGCTACGGACCGGGAGGCTGGAATCCGTCGGTAGTTTTGAGTCTCGCGATTGGTCAGGCGGACAACTCGCAGACGATTCTCAACATGGCGCGCTTCTACAGCGCGCTCGCCACTGACGGGAGCGTCGCGAAGCCGGAGATCGTTACGCGCGAACCAGCCCGCACCAAGATTTTCACCCTGACGGCGGAGCAGATGACCGGCGTACGCGAAGCCCTGACCGATGTGATATCGGCGCGCGGCACCGCCGCGAGCGCGCGACTCGAGGGAGTGATCGTCGCCGGAAAGACAGGAACGGCACAACATCACGAAGTCGGAAAACCGGACCATGCATGGTTCGTCGGTTTCGCTCCGCTCGAGGACCCAAAGATCGTTGTGGCGGTGATGGTCGAGTATGGGGACCACGGCTACTTCGCTGCGCGCCTGGCGACCAAGGCCATGGCGCAGTACCTCAAGCAGCCCACGATCGCACCACCGCCCGTCGGCGGCTTCTGATGCCTAACGTGCGCTCGGTGCGCGCGTGATCAAGCGCGTCGTCGCAGACTGGCCGCTCGTGCTCATCGCGCTGCTCCTCAGCGCGTACGGCATCGCGGCTGTGTATTCAGCAGGACAGACCGAAGTCTCCGTCGGGTACGTCACCGTCGCCTGGAAACGGCAGCTGATGTGGTTCGGCGCCGGCTTGGTGGGCGCCTACATCGTGAGTCGCAGCTCCGTGCGCTTCTACGAGTGGATGGCGGACAAGGCGTACTGGCTCGCGCTCGGGCTCCTGCTTGTCGTCCTTATCATCGGTAGTGGCGCCGGCACGGCGGCTAGCATGAAAGGGTGGCTCACGATCGGTGGCGTTAGGCTCGGTCAGCCCTCGGAGGTGGCGAAGCTGGCCGTCGTGTTGCTGCTCGCCAAAGTCCTCGCGGGACGCCGTTCGGCGCCGCGTGCGATGATCGAGCTCTGGCTGCCCGCCATGGTCGTTGGCATACCGTTCGTCCTCATCATGCTGCAGCCCGACCTCGGCACGGGGATCGTCTTCATCGGTCTGTTCTTCGCGATGCTGTACTGGTCGGGCGTGACAGGCCTGCAATTGCTCTTGATCGCGAGCCCGGTACTCAGCTTGATCCTCGCGTTTAGCACGCAGGCGTGGATGATCTGGTTCATCGTCTTGTTCTACGCGGTTTATCGCTACAAGCCGTACATGATCGAAGGCGTTGGACTCATGGTCGCGAACGTTGCGATGGGAATCCTGGCGCCGATCCTTTGGGAGAGTTTGAAGCCGCATCAACAGCAGCGCCTCCTCGTCTTTCTCAATCCGATGCAGGACCCGCAGGCCGCGGGTTACCACGTTATCCAGTCGCAGATTGCCATCGGTTCCGGAGGGTGGATGGGGAAGGGCTTCACGTTAGGCACTCAGAAGCGCCTCGCCTTTCTTCCCGAGCAGCATACGGACTTCATCTTTGCCGTCGTCGGTGAAGAGCTTGGGTTTGTCGGCGTATCAATTGCGCTGATCTTGTTTCTGCTCCTCTTCTTGCGCGTGATCCGGATCGCGGGGCGGGCGAACGATTCGTTCTCCAGCCTTGTTGCCTTCGGGCTTGCAGCGACCTGGTTCGTGCACGTGATCGTCAACATCGGCATGACGCTCAACCTGATGCCGATCACAGGGATCCCGCTGCCGTTCTTCTCCTACGGCGGATCGTTCATGCTGACGTGCTGGCTGGCGGTCGGGATCCTCGTGAGGATTTCGTCCGAAGGGAGAGGGAGAGCGGACGCGCTCGCTATCTAGGGGATAGGAGGATAGGGGATAGAGGATAGGAAACTGCTTGCAACTATCCCCTATCCCCTATCCCCTATCCCTTAGCACTATTCGGAATGGCCGCCTGGTTCCGTAAGGAGAAAAAGCCAAGGGTTCCGCCGCGCGAACGTCTTGAGATCCCTGCGGACGCGTGGGAGAAATGCGAGGCGTGCGGTCATACCGACCTGCGCGAGAAGTTCGTGCGCAACCTCAGCGTCTGCCCCAACTGCGACTACCACCGGCGCATCCGACCACTCGAGTACGTCGGGCTGCTCTTGGATGAGAACTCATGGGAGGAGGTCGAATCGGACCTTCGTTCATCCGACCCGCTCGGTTTCCCAGAGTATCCGGAGCGGTTGAAACGCGCGCGAGACAATGGGTACGATGGCGATGCCATAATCACGGTGACCGGGAAGCTCGCTGAGGCGCCGGTCAACCTTGGTGCGATGGACTTCGGGTTTATGGGCGGTTCAATGGGTTCCGTCGTGGGGGAAAAAATCGCGCGTCTCGCCCAACGGTCCCTTGAGCGGAAGCACCCGCTCGTGCTCATCTCCGCCTCCGGTGGCGCGAGGATGCAGGAGGGCGTGCTGTCGCTGATGCAGATGGCGAAAGTCTCTGCCGTTCTCTCCCAGCTTGGCGAGCGGCGCATTCCATATGTGTCCATCCTGACGAACCCCACGACCGGCGGCGTGAGTGCCAGCTACGCAATGTTGGGCGATGCGATCATCGCTGAGCCGGGCGCGGTCATCGGCTTCGCTGGGCCACGAGTGATCAAACAGACGCTCGGCCAAGACCTTCCCGAGGGCTTTCAGACCGCAGAGTTCCTCTTGGAGCACGGCATGGTCGATCTCGTCGTGCATCGGCGCGATCTCAAGCCAACCGTGGGGCGTCTATTGCGGCACATGAGCGGGCGGCCAGCCGCCACGGCGTGGGCGACGAGCTAGTACTGGACGCGTACCACAGCGCGCTTCAAGCCCTATTCGCGCGCACCACTGGCAAAAGCAAGTTCGGACTGGAACGCACGGAGGCGCTGCTCGAGGCGTTAGGCAACCCGCACCGGCGCTTCGACGTTTTTCACGTCGCCGGTACGAACGGAAAGGGGAGTGTCTGCGCTACGCTGGACGCTGTGTTGCGGGGGCGCGGGCTTAGTGTCGGCAAGTACACCTCGCCGCACCTCGTCGATTTTCGTGAGCGGTTTCTGGTGGACGGTACAGCGGTGGATGCGTCCTATGTCGTCGACTTCATCGAGCGGTGGACTCCAACCGTCGAGCGACTTGGCGCGACGTTTTTCGAGGCGACGACGGCGATGGCGTTCGCCCTCTTTGCCGAGCGCGAGATCGATGTCGCTGTGGTGGAGGCTGGGTTGGGTGGGCGGCTCGATTCGACGAACGTTGTCCTTCCGGTTGTCGCTGGTGTGACATCAATCGGTATCGATCACACGGAATACCTCGGCGAGTCGCGCGAGGAAATTGCGCGGGAGAAGGGCGGGATCTTCAAGCCAGGGGCCGGCGCCGTTGTCGGCGAAAGCGAGCACGACGTCGCCATGCAACTGGTTAGGCACGCGCAACGCGTGCAGTCCTCGCCTATTGTCGCGGTGCGCGAGCGTTATGCACCGCGCGAGATCGCGCTCACTGCTGCAGGGACGAGCTTTGTGCTGCCCGGGGTGACTGGATTTTCGTGGAATACGCCGCTCGTGGGCGACCATCAAGCGTGGAACGCGGCTACTGCGCTCGCGATGCTCGACGCGGCAGGAACTCGTTATGCGGCACGTTACCAGCAGGCGCGCGGGGCGCTCGAGCGCGTGCGGCTCCCAGGCCGCTTTCACCAGGTGGACGGCTGGATTTTCGACGTGGCGCACAACCCTGACGGCTCCAGGGTACTCGCTCAGACGGTCCGCGCAGTCAAACCGCCTGCACCCGTGGTCGTGCTTCTCTGTGTCTTAGCCGACAAAGACTGGCGTGGCGTTATGCAGGAACTCGTTGCCGTTGCCGATCATTTCGTGCTCACGATGGCACCCACCGCGCCTGCGAGTCGTGAGTGGAACCTCGACGCTGCGAGCAGCTTCGCGAGGGAGCACGGGTGGAATGCGGAAGCAGAGCCTGATTTCGATCACGCACTACAGCGTGCCCGCGCACTTGGCGAGACCGTGCTCATCACCGGGTCCTTTCACACAGTCGGCGACGCGATGGTTCGCTTGCAGGTCGATCCAATCGCCGGGTAGATTGCCCTGATGTCAGCGGGGGCGTTACCAGGGTTTCGCGACTTTTACCCCACCGAATTCGCCGAGCGCGCGCACATCATGCGCGCCTGGCGCGCGGTAGCGCGGCGTTTTGGGTTTGTCGAGTACGACGGACCGCCGCTGGAAGCCCTCGAGCTCTATACGAAGAAGAGTGGCGACGAGATAGTCGGCCAGCTGTACAACTTCACTGATAAGGGCGGGCGCGAGGTTGCACTGCGTCCGGAGATGACGCCAACCGTCGCGCGCATGGTCGCGGCGCGCGCCAACGCGCTGCGTAAACCGGTGAAGTGGTTCTCGCTGCCGCAGCTCTTTCGTTATGAGCGCATGCAACGTGGACGTCTGCGCGAGCACTTCCAGCTCAACCTCGACATCTTCGGCGAGAGCGATGTCGGCGCCGACGCCGAGATCCTTGCCGTCGCGCTCGAGATCATGCGCGAGTTGGGGCTCAATCGCGGCGCGGAGCCGGATGTGCTCGCGCGCGTGTCGGACCGACAGCTGCTAACGGCGCTGCTAGCCGCGTTAGGCGTGCCTGCGAACGCCAGCGATGCCGCGTTCGCGGCGATCGACAAGATTGAGCGCGAGCCGCGGCCGACATTCGAGAAGCGCTTTACCGACAAAGGGATGTCGCGCGAAGTCGCCGATCGCGTGTTTGACGCAGTACATATGCGCGATCTCCAAACGTTAGGTGCCGCGTACGGCGCTGATGCAGGTGTGCGCGCCGCGCTCGAGCGCCTTCAAGCCTATCTCGACGCCCTCGACGCGCTTGGTGTGGGACCGTGGGTCCGCCTGGATCTGCGCGTCGTGCGCGGTCTGGCGTACTACACGGGCATCGTCTTCGAGCTGTTCGATGCGGCAGGTGAGCTTCGCGCGATCTGCGGTGGTGGTCGTTACGACACGCTGCTCGCGGATTTGTCCGACGGAGACGCCAACATGCCCGCGTTAGGTTTCGGGATGGGCGATGTGGTGTTGAGCGAACTGCTGCGCGAGCGCGGGCTCATGCGCGGCGAAGTGACTGGACCGGACTTCTGGTTGGCGGCCGATGAGGGCGCCCCGCGCAGCGCGGTTCTGCGAGCTGCGTCGGCGCTGCGCGAGCTCGGTTGCAGTGTCGACTACGCGCTCAAGCCACAATCGGTCAGTAAGCAACGCAAGGCGGCGTACTCGGCCGGGGCACGCTACTTTGCCGCGCTGGTCGACCCCAGCAAGGAACTGATCAGCGTGGACCCGCTCCATGCGAAAGATGCAAGTGGCTCGTCGGCGTTAGGCAGTGCACTGCCGGAAACACCGGTTGCCGCGGCGCAGCTCCTCGCGGCGATTCGTGCGGCGCCCGAGCGCGTAAGCCCCGATCTGCGTGAGCGCTTGGTATCTCGTAAGGGATGATGCATGGCTGACGATAAGAAACTGACGCCGCGCGATCAGGACTTCAGTGCGTGGTACAATGAAGTGTGTTTGCGTGCGCAGCTGGCGGACTATTCGCCGGTGCGCGGCTGCATGGTCATCCGTCCGCCCGGCTATGGCATCTGGGAGCGGATGCAGCAGGCGCTCGATGGCATGTTCAAGGAAGCCGGTCACGTCAACGCGTACTTTCCGCTCTTCATTCCTGAGAGCTTCATGCACAAAGAAGCGGAGCACGTCGAGGGCTTCGCGCCTGAGCTAGCCATTGTAACTCATGGGGGCGGCGAGAAACTCGCTGAACCTTTGGTCGTGCGCCCAACATCTGAAACGATCATCTACTCGATGTACGCGAAGTGGGTGCAGAGCTACCGTGACCTGCCAATTCTGATCAATCAATGGGCGAACGTCGTTAGGTGGGAGATGCGCACGCGGCTGTTCCTGCGCACACTCGAGTTTCTTTGGCAGGAAGGGCACACGGCGCACGCAACGCATGACGAGGCGGAAGCCGAAGCGCGGACGATCCTTGGCATCTACCGTCGCTTCATGGAAGAGTACATGGCGATGCCGCCGCTCACCGGCCTCAAGACCGATTCGGAGCGATTCGCCGGTGCGTTGCGGACCTACGCGCTCGAAGCGCTGATGCAAGACAACAAGGCCTTGCAAGCGGGGACGTCGCACAACCTCGGCCAGAACTTCGCCAAAGCGTTCGAGCTCACGTTTCAGGACGAACAGGGTCAAACCCAACACGCTTGGAATACCAGCTGGGGTGTAACAACACGGCTGATCGGCGCTCTCGTGATGGTGCACGGCGACGATAACGGCATGCGAGTGCCGCCGAAGCTCGCACCCAGCGAAGTCGTCATCGTCCCTATCTGGAAGAGCGATGAAGAGCGCGCGCGCCTCTTAGAGGCTGCCTATCGCGTGCGCGACGCCCTGAAGTCGTGGAATGGGCGCGGCGACGACCGCATGCGCGTGCACGTCGACGCGCGCGAAGGGGTCAAGCCGGGGGCCAAGTACTACGAATGGGAGTTGCGCGGCGTCCCGCTGCGATTGGAGTTAGGTCCGCGCGACCTCGCCAATGGCTCATGCGTCGCCGTTCGTCGCGATACGCGCGCCAAGGAACCTGTAAGCCTAACGAGCGTGGCAGAGGGTGTGGCGCACATCCTTGCAACGCTGCAGGGCGACATGCTCAAGGCAGCGACGCAGCGCCGAGAGGCGCACTCGGTGCGCGAACCGATAACGTTCGCCAGGTTCCGCGAGATCATGGAAGGGGATGGCGCCTTCGTCTACGCGGGGTGGAACGGAGACCCCGAAGTCGAGGCGCAGGTGAAGAATGAGACGAAGGCGACGATTCGCGTGATTCCGGATCTGGAGTTTCGTTCACAGGACGCGCCAAAGACGTGTCTGTACAGCGGCCAGCCGGCGAAACACGAGGTCGTGTGGGCCAGAGCGTACTAGCCGCCGCGTTCGCGCGCACGGACGGTGCGCTTGTTTGCGACGGCGTGCCGCTCGCGCGCATCGCGCAGGACCAGGGGACGCCGGCGTACGTGTACAGTCTGGCGGCCATCCGCGATCAGTTCGGCCGCCTAACGCGCGCGATCGGCGAGGCGCCGCATCGCGTGCACTACAGCTGCAAAGCCAACGGGAATCTCGCGATCCTGCGTACGCTTCAGGCGTTAGGTGCAGGCGTGGATGTCGTCTCGGGCGGCGAGCTGTATCGCGCTGCGCTTGCCGGGTTTGATCCGCAAGACATCATCTTCGGCGGCGTCGGCAAAACAGAGCGCGAGATCGCCGAAGCGGTTGCCGCTGGCGTGCTCGTCATCAATGCCGAGTCCGAAGATGAGATTCGCGCCATTAGCGCTGCCGCCGAGCGGGCGGGAACGCATGCGCGCGTCGGTCTGCGCGTAAATCCGGAAGTGGCGATCGAGGCCTTCCATGCCTACACGCGCACTGGCGACAAGGGACACAAGTTCGGTGTCCCGTACGACGAAGCTGCGTCGATCGCGGAAGTTGCCGCAGGGCTTCCAGGCGTTCATTTGGTAGCGCTCGACATGCACGTCGGGTCGCAGCTGACTGCTATGGCTCCGTATCGCCGCGCGCTCGAGCGCATGGTGGCGCTGCTCGCTGAGCTCCGTGCCGCTGGCATCACGAGCTTGGCATACATGGATATCGGCGGTGGGCTCGGCGTGACATACAGCGCCGAGTCGCCGTTGGATCTAACCGAATACGGCGCGCTTGTGCGTGCGGCGGCGGCCGAGACAAGCCTAACGATTTTGCTCGAGCCCGGGCGTTTTCTTGTCGGCAACGCCGGAGTACTACTGACGCGAGTGCTCTATCGCAAGCGTAGCGGCGGCCGCAACATCCTCGTCACGGATGCAGGGATGAATGATCTCTTGCGCCCCTCGCACTATCAGGCCTATCATCGCATCGAGGCTGTCGAAGTGCGTGACTCCAGCGAGCAGCGCTCGGATGTTGTCGGCCCGGTGTGCGAGAGCGGAGACTTCTTGGCGCTCGACCGTGAGCTTCCTGATGTTCAGGTTGGCGACTACCTCGCAGTCTTCTCCGCGGGGGCGTACGGCTTCAGCATGGCGTCCAACTACAACGCGCGGCCACGTGCTGCGGAAGTCGTCGTCGACGGTGATCGTTATGCGGTCGCTACGGAGCGCGAACAGTACGCGGACTTGGCACGTCACGAACGGCATGAGCTTCAGTGGAGGAGCGAGTAGTGCTCGTCGGCTTGATGTCCGATACGCACTGTCGTCTCCCGGCAATCCGTGAGCTGATCGAGTATATGCAGGCGCACGGCGTGAGCATGGTGCTACACGCGGGCGACTACTGTGCGCCATTCGCTTTGCTTCCATTTCAGGCGGCGAACATGCCGCTCGCGGGCGTCTTCGGTCGCAACGACGGCGATCACGAAGGATTACGCGCCGTCGCACAGCAGAGTATGGGCATCGAGCTGTACGAGTCACCGCACTCGTTAGAGTTGGGGGGGCAGCGTGTCCTGATCGTGCATGACATTCAGGATGTCAGCCCTCGGTCGATCGAGAGCCATGCTGTCGTGGTGCACGGGCAGACGCACCGCGAAGAGATGAAGTCTCGCGGCGACACATTGATTGTGAATCCCGGGGAAGGGTGTGGCTGGCTGTATGGACGCCCGTCCGCCGCGATATTGGATCTCGACACGCGTAAAGTCGACTTCTTCACGCTCTCTGGCACCTAACTAGTGAACGTTAAGCATGAAGAGTTAAGGGTAAACGGCAAGTGACAGACAGCAGAATTCTCATCCTCGATTACGGTTCACAATACACGCAGCTGATCGCGCGGCGCGTGCGCGAGGCGCGAGTGTATTCCGAGATCCATCCAGCGAATTGCGGCCTCGCATGGATCCGAGCCTGGGCACCGACAGGAATCATTCTCAGTGGCGGTCCCAACTCGGTGTACGATCCTGATGCGCCAACGGCCGAGCGGGATCTGCTCGATATTGCCCCGGTGTTAGGTATCTGCTACGGCATGAATCTCATCATTCATCTCGAAGGCGGCAGAATCGAGTCGGGCACAGAAGGGCGCGAATATGGCCGGGCGATGTTCGCGGCGCGAGGCAACGGACACGGTCTGTTCGCCGGCTTCGGACCTAACGACACTTCGCAAGTATGGATGAGCCACGGGGACCGCGTGGCCAGTCTGCCGGGTGGCTACGTCGCGATCGGCAGCAGCGACAGCAGCCCGTTCGCTGCCTTACGCCACAAGAGCAAGCCGATCTATGGCCTTCAATTCCACCCTGAGGTCGCGCACACGACGCGTGGCAAGGAGATCATTGCCAACTTCCTCTTCGAGGTCTGCCGCGCGCATCCGACATGGACGCCGGGTGCTTTCATCGCAGAGGAAGTCGATCGTATCCGGAAGAACGTCGGAAACGCGCGCGTGATCTGCGGTCTCTCAGGAGGTGTCGATTCTGCCGTAGCGGCGGCCCTCGTGCACAAAGCGGTTGGCGATCGGCTTACCTGCATCTTCGTTGATACGGGACTGCTGCGACTGCATGAGCGCGAGCAGGTGGAACGGACGTTCCGCGCCAACCTTGGCATCGATCTCATCACCGTGAGAGCGGAACGCCGCTTCCTCGACGCTCTGCGCGGCATCGAAGACCCGGAAGTAAAGCGTACGCGGATCGGTCACACGTTCATCGACGTGTTCGAAGAGGCCGCGTTAGGTGTCGGCAGCGATGTGCAATTCCTCGTGCAGGGGACTCTCTATCCTGATGTGATCGAGTCGGTCTCGCCGCGCGGCGGCCCGTCGGTGACGATCAAAACCCACCACAACGTGGGCGGGCTCAAACCGGGAATGAAGTTCAAGCTCATCGAGCCTCTACGAGAGCTCTTCAAGGACGAAGTGCGTAATGTCGGCCGTGAACTTGGGCTCCCAGAAGAAATGGTCGCCAGGCACCCGTTTCCTGGTCCAGGGCTCGCCATCCGTGTGTTGAGCGACGTCACCGAGGAGAAGGTGGACGTCCTGCGACGCGCCGACGCGATCTACCTCGAGGAGATTCGCGGCGCGAGCCTGTACGACGAAATCTGGCAGGCGTTTGCGGTGCTCCTTCCCGTTAGGTCCGTTGGCGTGATGGGCGATTATCGCACGTACGAGAACGTCGTTGGACTGCGTGCCGTCACGAGCACGGACGGCATGACGGCAGACTGGTTTCCGTTCCCACCTGACGTACTTGCGCGGATCTCCAACCGCATCATCAACGAAGTCAAAGGGGTCAACCGCGTCGTCTACGACGTGAGCTCCAAGCCACCTGCGACGATCGAGTGGGAGTAGCGCGGCAAGGTTCAAAGGGGTCAGAGTCGATTGATCACGACCCCCCGAGCCAGTTGGGATTGGCTCGCGATCAATCGACTCTGACCCTTTGAACGCGTGGCGCTGGCCGACGCGACAGGAGCTGCGCGATGTAACACGGTTGGCAGCGCCTATCGCGCTTGTGCAAGTCGGTCTCATGGCGATGGGCGTGGTGGATGTCCTGATGGTCGGGCGAGTATCGCCTGCGGCAATCGCGGCTGTGGCGTTAGGCAATTTCTACTGGGTCGTAGTGGTATTCTTTGGGCAGGGCGTGATCTTGGTGCTCGATCCGCTCGTCGCTCAGGCGGTTGGCGCGGGGGACGATGTCAACGTTCGGCTGGCTCTGCAACGTGGGCTTGTACTCGTCGCCGGCGTGAGTGTGTTTTGCGCATTGCTCCTGTGGCCAGCTGGAGTCGTTTTCACGCTCGCCCGGCAACCGGCGGAGGTTGTTCCCGCGGCGACAAGTTACGTACATGCCGTCATACCGAGCGCTCCGGCGTTCTTTCTGTTCGTTGCGTGCCGCCAGACATTGCAAGCCTTCCATCGCGTCGCGCCGATAGTTGTGGCGGTGATCGTCGCCAACGTCAGCAACGCGTTGCTCGATTGGGCATTGATTTACGGTCACTGGGGGTTTCCCGCGTTAGGCGCTGTTGGTGCTGCCTGGGCGACGACGTTCAGCCGTTGGCTCATGCTTGGCATGCTGCTACTCGTTGCCGGGAATGGGCTGTTGCGATATGTGCGGCCACGCATTCGTGGCGCGCTCGCGTGGAAGGAGTTCGTAGAAATGTTGCGCGTGGGTATACCGATTGGCTTTCACCTCTTCCTCGAGGTCGCTGGCTTCGGCGCAGCCATGCTCCTGGTCGGACTACTCGGCACGGTGTCGCTCGCGGCACATCATGTCACGCTGCAACTCGCGGCCCTCACGTACATGGTGCCACTCGGTGTATCCGCGGCGGCCGCAGTGCTCGTCGGGCGCGCAATCGGTGCGCGAGATGACGAGAAGGCGCGACGTGAGGCGGGCGCGTCGCTCGCGATCGGTGTGGGGTTCATGGGGGTGACAGCGCTGATCTTCTTGCTCGGTGCGCCGTGGCTGGCGCGCGCGTTCACATCCGAGCCCGAGGTTGTAGCTCTGGCCACGACGCTCATGCGGATCGCCGGGGTATTCCAGCTGTTTGACGGTGCGCAGGTGGTCGCGACGGGAATCCTCCGCGGCGCCGCGGACACGCGGGTCCCGATGTGGATGAACTTTATCGGCTACGTGGTGCTCGGCGTGCCGATCGGTGCGCTGCTGTGCTTTTCGTTAGGCATGGGCGCGGCAGGAATGTGGTGGGGCCTCGTGATCGGCCTTGCATCCGCCGCGCTGCTGCTCACCTACCGCGTTTTTATTCGCTTGGGTCGTGTCGTGTACCGGATAGCTCTTTAAGCGAACTCACGAAAGAGCTTTCACCGCAGAGCCGCAGAGCGCGCAGAGGTTCCATATCAAAAGTTATTCACTAACCGAATGATTCCGTGCTTGAGTTTCTGGACGTGAAAGTTCATAAGCAGACCGACACGGTAATCTCCGAGTCTCAACTGAGAAAGCAGCTGCGCTTCGTGAACGGGTATCAACTTCGCCACTGCCTTGACCTCGACAACAACCGCGCCGTTTACCACTAGATCGATGCGATATGGCTCGCCAATCGTGATGCCCTTGTAGACAAGCTGCAGCGGCACCTCCATCGCAACGCTGAAGCCGCGCAAGCGAAGTTCATGCGCTAAACAAAAGCGATAAACGCTCTCGAGCAGACCAGGCCCGAGTGCTGAATGTACCTCTATACCGGCGTCGACAACCTGCCCGGTTATGGCATTGAGATTGGTCTCCAATTCTCTCTGCGCGCTCTGCGCCTCTGCGGCAAAAGCTCTTGCGGAGAGACGATGGCAATCGGGCGTCAGCCACGCGTCACAATGACAAACTAGATCCCTTTTTCCTTCAGCAGATCCATAAACTCGCTAGGCGTGGTGAGCGCCAGGAGCCGCTCGGGAACGTCGGGCTCTTTGCTGAACTGCGCGATCTTGCCTAACACGGGCAAGTATTGATTGGAGACCTCGAGCGGCGGCGCCACAATCAAGAACAGAAACTTGACTGGCTTGTCGTCGATGGCGCGGAAGTCTACGCCGGCTGGCCGGCGTCCAAACGCGACGCGCAACTTCGTGACGACAAGCGAGCGGCAATGCGGAATGGCGATGCTGCGGCCGATCCCCGTCGACCCCAAGTTCTCGCGCCGCTTCAGCATTTTGAACAGCATTGCTTCGGACTTTTCGTCGAGCTTGAGCAGGCCGATCAGCTCCTTCAGCACGTCGTCCTTGGAGGCCGACTGAAGGTTCAGCTCAATCGCATCCTCCGAAAAAAAGTCCCGAAGTTCCATCGCTCCTCGTAGCATGGTGACCGCTGCAGCGCACGCCGGGCGGCGCAAACTATTCCGCCGCCGGAATGCTGTCAAATTGCGGCGTTGCAACGCTTTGCCTGCTCCGTTAGGTTGGCCATAATGCCGCTCCCGTATGGACTCCTTTCGACGTCGGCGACGCCCGTGATCCTCGCTCCCATGGCGGGTGTCTCGGAGTCCCCGTTTAGGCGGCTCTGTCGACGATTTGGTGCGGACGTGGTCGTCACGGAATTCCTGTCGGCCGAAGGAATCCGCCGCGAGAACCCAGGGACGATCGCGAAGTTGCGATTCGGCGGCGACGAGCGCCCAATTGGCGTGCAGATCTTCGGGGCCGAGGCGGACGCCATGCGCGACGCAGCGTCGCTAGTCACAGACGTTTTTCAGCCTGAGTTCATCGACATCAACTTCGGCTGCCCGGTCAAGAAAGTCGTTAGGCGGAACGGTGGGTCCGGCTGCCTCAAGGACCTCGATCTTGTGCAGCGCGTCATCCGCGCCGTAATCTCCGGAACGCACCTGCCAGTTACCGTGAAGATCCGCAGCGGTTGGAGCGAGGAGACGCGCGATCCCGTGGCGATTGCGCTGCGTTGTCAGGATGCTGGAGCCCGCGCTCTGGCACTGCATCCTCGCACGCGCACGCAGATGTACACCGGTGCGGCGCGCTGGGAAGAGATCGCCGCCGTCGTCGACGCGCTGGACATCCCGGTCATCGGAAATGGGGACATCAAAACGGCAGACGATGCGGTGCGCATGTGGCGCGAGACGCGCTGCGCGGCCGTGATGATCGCCCGCGGATCGTTCGGTCAGCCGTGGATTTTCCGTGAAACGAGTGCACTCATCGCCGGCGTGGCGCCTCCGCCTGCGCCCTCGGTTGAGGAGCGCTTCGCGATTGCGTGGGATCACGCCCGCATGGCCGAGGCATACGAAGCCGATCCGCGCGGCGCGGCAATCGAGTTTCGCAAGCACCTGGGATGGTATGTGAAGGGTCTCCCCGGTTCCGCGAAGCTGCGGCAGCGCCTGCATCAGGTCACCGCGTTAGGCGAGGTCGCGGCAATCTTCAGCGACTATTTGGCGCATCGCGAGCGCTACGCCGATGAGCGGCCTGTCTCCGAGGAGCCCGACGCCGCCGAGCTGGCCTGCGCGTGATGCGTGAGCGCGTGCGCGCGCTTCTCGAACGCGTCGCGAACGGTGAACAGAGTCCCGCAGCAGCGCTCGATGAACTGGCGCGCGCGCCGATCGAGACGCTCGACTTCGCGACAATCGATCACCACCGCGGGCTGCGCCAAGGCTTCCCTGAAGTGGTCTTTGGCAGTGGCAAGACACCGACGCAGATTGTCGAAATCGCCGAGCGCATCAGCGCACACAGCGACAGGGTGCTCATCACGCGCGCCGATTCCATTGCGCAGGATGCCGTGCGTGAGCGCTGGCCTAACGCACGCATTAACGACATCGCACGCACCGCGATCGTTTCGGCCCCCGAGTCTGCGGGCACGCGAGGACCTGTGCTCATCGTCACCGCAGGAACGAGTGATCTCCCGGTGGCGGAGGAGGCAGCGGAGACGCTCTATGCCGCCGCTGTTTGCGCCGAACGCCTAACGGATGTGGGAGTCGCCGGCATCCACCGCTTATTGATGCAATCCGACGCGCTCCAGCGCGCGCGGGCGATCATCGTTGTCGCGGGTATGGACGGCGCGCTTCCCTCAGTGGTCGGCGGCCTGGTGGCCTGCCCGGTCGTTGCCGTGCCGACCAGCATAGGTTACGGCGCGAGCTTCGGCGGCCTCGCGGCGCTCCTCACGATGCTCAACAGCTGTGCGGCGGGGGTCGCGGTGGTAAACATCGACAACGGTTTCGGGGCGGCGCTCGCCGCCGTCCGGTTTCTCGCTCCGGCCTAACGCGCGCGTGGCGAGACCCGCTTCCGGGTAGAGCGTGCGAGCGACGTCGAGCAGGCGACGTACCCTTTCAGGTTCCCCCGGAAGCCAGATAAGCGCGAGCCACGCTCGGATCGGTGGCTCAGTGAATGGACGAAAGACAATGCTCCTGCTCGTGGCTTGAAGCGGTGCGGCGATTTCCTCGTTTGCGAGTGACCAAGCGTTCCCAGCTGCGAGCTCAACGCTTCCGGACGGAGCGGCCGCCGTTTGGTCGGCTTCTTCCAGCGGCACGAGCCCGCGTTCCCGCAGAGCCGACAAAATGAAGCGATAGTTCTCAGGCCAATGCTTACTGGAGCGGCTCAGGAACGTGAACTCTCGCAGGTCGCGCAGCTGGACGGATTCACGGGACGCTAGCGGATGCGTGGAGCCGATAAGAACGCCGTTTAGGACGCTTTGGCAGAGGCGATAGGCCTCGAACTCGCGTTCTGGCCAGTTCACCAGGAACGTGGCGGCGACATCGGCCTCATGAGAACGGACCGCTTCGAGCAGCTCAGTCTGCTTACAGTTGGAAACCCGTACCGCGGTGTTTGGCTCAGCCATCCTGAAACTCGCGACGAGATCCGCGACCAGCGGGGCGTAGATACTCATTTCGGATCCGTGCGCGAACCGCAGAACCGTAGTCCCCTCCTGTGCGGCTCGCCGCGCGACAGCCACGGCTTGTGCGGCCCCTTCGAGTGTGTGGCGCGCCTCGGTCAGGAATGCCTCGCCGGCGCTCGTTAGGACGACGCCGCGGGAGAGTCTATGGAAGAGCGTTACCCCAAGCGTATGCTCGAGGTCGCGGATCAGTCGCGAGAGAGCAGGCTGCGCTACACTGAGGTGCCGTGCGGCGCGAAGAAAGCTGCGGTGCTCCGCGACGGCGACGAAGTAGCGCAGGTGACGCAGTTCCATCAAGATTCTCCGATAGTGTAGGCGTACTGCTGCGTATAGTAGTTCGTGCGTCACGGGCGTTCAAGAAAGCGCCCGACTCGTTAGGTGTAGGTCGCGCGCCACGCTGCTAAAAGGGCTGCGCGTGTCAGCGCTGTCCGTGTAGGGGTATTTCCTGATGCGCGCCGTCGCCGCTTGCGATTGAGTTTGCGTTAGGCGAGCCCCGTCTTCTCGTTGGCGTCCGAGAGATCAAAGGCTGCAGCACTGAGGCGACCTGCAGTCGCCGCTCTGCGCGCGTACAGTCGCCAACTATCTCACACACCCGGGCAGTCGAAAGGCACCAATGCGTGTCGAATAGCTGGTGGCGTCCTTCTTTAGATAGTCGCCCACGTACCAAATCGTGCAGTCGACGCTCGGATCCACCGCGGTTTGCGTGTAATCCTCCCATCGAAGCGTCGTCGTCTGCGCCGCCGCACCTTCCACGAGTACAGTCTCCCGCAACGTGAGCACGCCTTTGGGGTCGTCAGATAAACGGCCGGCAAAGCGTTGCCCGGCGTAGTGCGGTGTGCCGCGGAACGAATACCCGATTCCGATGTTCCCCCTTGCATCGATCGCAGGACTCGCCATCCAGCGGTAGAGGCTGTCAGGCGCATAGGTCCCTTGCTGAAAGAGCCTAACGCTGCGACGACGGTCGAGTCGGAATTCGTACCAGCGTACGCCACCTCCTCCGGCGGACGTGTTGACCGAATGGACCGCGACGATCGACTCGAGATTGCCGATGCGCCGATAGACGAGTCGCGCCATGATCTTGTCGCCCTGCGCGTCGAGCCGGCGGTCAGTTCCCGGTTGCGGAACGCAATTCGTGAGCTGTCCGTCGCACAGGTACTGGTATGGCGCGACGGGGGTCTTCTCTGGACCGATTACTTTCGTCTTGGAGGGGTCGCCCCAGTCGACGTGGAACGTCCGCGCGTAAATGCCATCGTCCTGCATGATCTTCTGAAGCTGTGCTCCGCCGGTCGCCAGCATGATGTTCGGGGCGCCTAACGGCGGAAGCTGCGTGCCGTCCAGATCCACATTGTTCAGAAAGTTCACGCTATCGATCACGAGGCACTCGAAGAGGCGCGTGGCGGCATTCGGTTGCCCCGCGCGACCACGCACGCTCAGCTGTGCTGGATCACCATGTTTCTGTGGCGCAACATCGTCTGGCCTAACGGGACCGCGTGAAAAGATCGGCATGACGATGAGCCAGCGTTCTGCCAGCTGATCGTATCTTGCGACGGCGTCACCGTTATTGCGCGCCTCACAAAGACCGCCGAAGCCGCGAAACACGTTGCGTGTCTCAACTGGTCCGTAGAGCACCTTGCCCGTCGTGTCGAACCGCTTCCCTTTCTTCGTGAAGATCGCCATCCGCGTATTGACGATCTGCACGATGTGATCACGTCCGACGGCGAGCGTATTGTCGGAAGGGTTGCGCGGCGTCGCGGTTCCTTGCGGGCCTACGAAACCGACGCCGAGGCCATCGAAGCTGGCAACTAATGCGGCCGGGGGCTTGCTTCCATGAAATGTCTGCTCCACCGCTGCGGCGCCAGTCATACGTGGCATGCTCTGGACTCCTGGCGCGAAGCCCCCAAGGCCCACGTTAGGCGCCAATCCAAGGCGCGGGGACACGTCGCGAGCTACAGCAATACGCACCGAGACGGCGGCAGAGGACGCACTCTCGCGCCGCGTCAGGCCAACAGCAGCTGCGACGAGGACGACCGCGCTCGCGCCGAGCCAGCGATAACCGTCCACGGAGCGACTAAGCCTTTGAGGCTGCTACTTTGCGATCGGGCGACTCCGCCTCCCGCTGCTCGCGCAGAAACTCCACGAGTGAGCGTCCAGCCGAGAGGATGTGCTCGCGCAGCAGTGCACTGGCGCGGCGCGTGTCTTTGCGCTTTGCCGCGGCCGCGATCGCGCGGTGTTCTCGTATGGCGCGACGTTGCCAGTGCGTGACGGCGAGCTGCACGCGTACGTAGCGATCGGCGTGATCGTGCAGTCGTTGCATCAGTCCGAGCGTGATGGGGCGGTCGGCAGGGGCATACAACGTTGAGTGAAACTTCCAGTTGAGCTCTCCCCAGACAGCGACGTCGCCACCGCGTAAGGTGCGCTCGTACTGCTGCAGCACCTCAGCTGCCTGCTCGAAGTGCTCACTGCGCAAGTGCGGGATCGCGCGCCGCAACAGGCTCGGCTCCACATCTGCGCGTAGCTCGAACACTTCATCGATTTCTTCGGGCGAGAGGCTCGCGACCACAGCACCACGATGCGGGACAAACGTTACGAGTCCTTCCGCTTCGAGCTGCCGCAGCGCCTCACGGATCGGAATGCGACTCACGCCGAGCTGCTGCGCAAGCGCGTCCTGGCGTAGCGCTTCGCCGTCGGGATAGTGCCCACGGAGGATATGCGATCGCAGAGCCTCCAGCGCCATGCTCGCGATCGTTTGCCGCGGCACCGGCAGGATAAGTGCATCCGACGAGCGCTGTTGCCGCGGAAGCGAGCGCGGGGGAGAGGAGGGTGAAGCCATGCGACGCATATTGGATACGATATCCACTCTTCGCTGGAGGGTCTGGACGCTCCAGAGGCGTGAGTGAATAGTCGTGGCGCACTTCGCATCCATCGTGCCAGTCACTCCAATTTGGAGGCTGCCCATGCGTGCTTTTTCTCGGCTCGTGGTACCGGCGCTCACCCTTGCCATTCTCGTGCAGCACGCCGCTGCACAGACGACAGGAACAGCGGAGGGAACTGTCAGCGAGGTTGGGTCCGGCCGGCCATTGGCCGGCGTCCAGGTCTTCGTTGCCGGAACGTCGTTAGGCGTCGTATCCGCGCCTAACGGCACATTTCGCATCACCGGCGCCCCTGCTCGCCGAGTCGAAGTCCGTACGCGACTGCTCGGGTACGCGCCCCCCGCCAAAGCGGCGACTGTACCGGCAGGTGGATCTGTGCGCGTGAATTTCGAGCTGCAGATCTCGGCGCTGCAACTGGAACAGGTTGTTGTCACCGGATCGGGTCAAGCGACAGAGGTCAAACGACTCGGCAATACGGTGTCAGTCGTTCAGGCGCCGAAAGATCTCCTGATCAACGATGTCTCGGCTCTTCTATCCGCGCGAGAGCCAGGCCTGTCGTCGATCACGTCGGCGGGCCTGACGGGTCAAGGAGCGAGACTGCGCATCCGCGGCAACGCCAGCATCACGCAATCCAACGAGCCAGTCGTCTTTGTCGACGGCGTGCGCATCGAGTCCGGCGGTGGCATGACGTCACGAATCGACGACATCGATCCCACGACGATCGACCGCGTCGAAGTCCTCAAGGGCGCTGCCGCAGCGACGCTCTACGGCACCGAGGCGTCGAATGGTGTCATTCAGAGGTGGTTCGCGCGAGAATTGGGGCCTGCTCGATGCGGGTGACGTTTCGGACCCAGTGAACGAGTACACGGACGCCGCCTATCCCTTCATGAGTGAAGTGCGCTGGACGTCCGGCTACACGATCGCGAAGCTCGAGGAGTTCGATAAAGCGGGGATGCTGCGCAATCGGCTGGACTTGGCACGATCCTATATCAGCGCTGGAATCGTGTTCCTAACGATTGCGGATATGTACGACGATTTTATCGTGGCGTCGGACCGCATCCATCCGGCGGCGCCGATCGGCGAAGCCAATATGGTGAGCCTGTACGATTCTGCGGCGGCGTATCTCGGTAAGGCTGTGGCCATTGCGACAGCGCTCAACAACGCCGATTTCCGCAGCCAGGCGCTCGGCTTGCGCGCGCGCGCCCATTTCTCCAAGGCTGTGTGGCGCACGCTCAAGCCGGCGCGGAGCGTGCCCGCCAACCCGCTCATCAATGATAACAACGCCAATGCCGACGCAACCGCGGCACTGGCTTTGATGGCGGCGACGTACCGACTTCGCCTAACGCCGACGAATGCGAACACTGGAACCAACAACTTTGCGTCGGAAATGAACAGCCGCCAGGAGATCAGGGCAGGGGGCGACTACATCAATCCCGATCCCTCCAGAAACAACCTGACGCCGCTTGCTGGTCTCGCGGGGATCAAGCTGCGCGATCCAGCCACGAATCAGGCCGATCCGGTGGTCGCCAAAGCCATCGACGAGTGCTGTCGCGTATCGTCAGGGTTGCAGGTCGGCGTGACCGTTACGTCGGCCAAAGAGATGCAGCTCATCCTCGCCGAAGCTGCGTTGGCCGGCAACAACCTCAGCGCGATGCGGACGCGCATCAACGCTGTGCGGCGTGTTGATGCACTTCCTGCCTGGGACGGCGTCACCCCGGCGCCGCGCGATATGCTCATTCACTCACGACGCGTGAACCTCTTCCTGCAGGGCGGGCGTTTGCATGATCTCTACCGCTTTGGGCTGAAGGCCGATCGCTGGCTGCCAACGTCGGTATCAGCGCGCAAGGCGTGTTTCTTTCCAATCGCGTTCATCGAGCGACAGTCCAACACGCTGGCACCGCAGCCGGCCATTCAAAGGGCGAGCTACTGTACCTAACGCTTGTGTCGGAGTTACCGATCACCGTAACGGCGCGACGCCATATGTGCGGCCTGCGTCACGCTGAGGCACGTGAGCGAACAGCTCGCAGCCAGCTCCGGCGGATCAAGGCGCTTCCCGGGTATATCACACGCCAGTACCTGGCGAAGCGCCGGCGCGTGGCCGCGTCGGTCGCATAGACGCGCGTCTCAGTCGTTAGGTGTGTGTGTGTTGAATCTATTGGCGTCAGCAGGAAGTTCATTGTCGCCACAGCGAACCCCGGTTGCGTGATGCCTTTGAAGGCGATCGCCGTGCCAGGAGGACGGGGCACAGCGCTAACCGGCGCCATCACAACGGTTCCGACGAGGATCTCGCGATTTGGTTCGGCAGCGAGGGACACAAACGTGGTACGCGTGGCAAGTTCGAGAATCGGTACACGCTCCGGGGCGTTGATTATGCTCTCGGGTCCGGGACGTCCGAATCGTCGAATTGTCGTCAGCAGCTTGAAGAAACGAATTTCGCCGGCTGTGACGTCTTGGATCGACTGATACACGCGGGCCGCCGGCGCGTCGATGCGTATCGCATGCGTCTCGTGGAACTGGTAGGCGGGCATGAATTGATCTAGCTGAGTACGCGGTTTCGTCACGAGGAGCTCGCGCGCCGGCATCACCATCCCAGCCACGACCAGTGCGACGCCAATCGCTAGGGCGAACATCGCCCGCTTACGCGAACCAAGTCGCAGCAGCCGTATGGGTCGGATGGCTGCGATCAATGCGATGCAAATCGTTACGAAACCAGCGTAGACTATGGCGACGGGCAGCATGGCCTCTCGTTAGGTAGTCAGCGCCACAGGCGCGGACGTCACCCTGTGTATCACACATGATAGTAGCTCAATAGTTGACCCCGCTATCTGGCAAACTTATTTGAGGCTTGCCAGGTTCTGGCACGTGCAATGCGACTATGAGCCCAGGCCGCTACCCGGTGGTGCCTTCGTGCGGCCAATAAAACCCATCATGTGTACATACAGGGTCGGGCTAACGTCGGTCGTGCTGCTCGTCGCCATGCCACTCTCGGCGCAGGAGCGCGAATCTCCCCTTCAGTCGCTCATCGACAGAACGGGGAAGACGATAGTCGCCGTCATGTCGAATCCGTTGCATCCGTTTGTTGGCGGAGTCGCTCCTGGTGGAGGGGCCGGTGCAGGATTGGCGTATAACGCGCCGTTGAACGGTCGCTGGGAGGTCTCGGCGAAAGCGGGTTACACACTCAAGAGCTACTGGCGCGCCGACGTCGTTGTCGACTACAGCGACCGGCGCACACAATTCGGGGCGTATGCGCGCGCACGCGACATGAAGAGTCTGGAGTACTTTGGTCCCGGTGATTCCAGCAAGCTGTCGGACAGAAGCAACTTCCGACTGCGCGATCCAGTAGTGGGTGCCCAGGGTTCGTTCCGCGTGACGTCATGGTTGGCTGTCGGCGCGCGCGCCGAGCAAATTTGGCCGCATGTCTCGCGCGGGCTTTCGTCGACGCTTCCAAGCGTTGAGCAGCGCTTCGACGACAGCGATGCTCCGGGCCTAACGGCGCAACCGCACTTTGGACGCTACGACGGCTCCATCGACATCGATTTCCCAGCTGGGGCTGGAGAAGCACTCTACCAAGGCGGTCAGTTTCGCACGACGTATTCGCGCGTAACGGATCAGGAGCTCGATCGTTACTCGTTCCAGCGAATCGACATGGAAGCCCAGCAGCGCTTCGCGTTGTTTGGGCCATTCCGGCGCCTGACGCTAAGTGGTTGGGTGTCAACAGCGATAGCGAAGGCAGGCCACGATGTCCCATTCTACTTCCAGCGCTCGTTAGGCAGTAATGGGCGGATCGTCAGCGTCAACGAAAGTCGCATCGGCGGCGACGGCACCCAGGCCACGCTGCGTGGATTCAAGACATACCGCTTTCGCGATCGGCACCTCGTGTTGCTGCAGGCGGAGTACCGCATCCCGCTCTGGGGGCCTGTCGACGCCACGTTATTCGCTGATGCTGGGAAAGTCACCCGGCGCCGCTCCGATCTCGATGTCACCGGGCTTCGGCGCGATTACGGCTTTAGCCTCAGTGTCATGCGCGGACCCACGACTGCCCTGCGTGCCGATGTTGCATTCGGAGGGGGCGAAGCGGCGCGGCTCTTGCTGACCTTCGGCCGCGGCGCATTACAATGATACGCACTCGTGGGTTCGGCGCCGCGATCGCGTTAGGCTTTTGCCTGACGGCCGCTGATTGTGCGCTTGGCCGCCGAGCGAGCGTTCCGCCGGAACGAATCGCGGCACTCTGGACGGAACCGAAGGACCTCGAGCGTCGCGACTTGTTCTACGGCCCGGGAGGTGCGGAGCATGCACCTGATCCTGCCGCGCATTACGATTACCTCCAGATCAAGCCTTCCGGCGTGAACCCCGGCTACGACGTGACGGATGCGTCGAGTCAGGAATGGAGCGTGAAGCTCGGCGTAGAGGCGCGAACGGAAGTCGTTGTGTCGCGCATCGTGTGGGCGGTCGGATACCACCAACCGTTCGTTTACTATCTCCCGCGCTGGACACTTGTGCGCGATGGGAAGACTACGCTGCTTAGCGCCGCTCGATTTCGGCTCGAACCTGCGACGCAGGATAAGAAAGGCGAGTGGTCTTGGCGCAGCAATCCGTTCATCGGGACACGCGAGCTCGCGGGTCTGTATGTCTTGATGGTGCTGTTCAACAACTGGGACCTCAAGACTGCGCAGAATGCGCTGTACGAGGTGAAAGAAGACGGGTCTGCTGCAGAGACGTGGTACATGGTGCGGGACCTCGGCGCGTCGTTAGGTAAGAGCGGGTGGTTCACCTTTGGGAGCAAGGATGATCCGGCCGGGTTCGAACGCGAACCGTTCATCAGACGTGTTGAAGGGAATCGCGTGCGCTTCGCGTTCCAGGGTGGGTGGATGGAGCCGCAGCTGCAAACGAGCGTCACGCCCGCAGATGTCGAGTGGATCTGCGGTCTGTTGTCACGCCTTTCCGCGAAGCAGTGGAGCGACGCTTTCCGCGCAGCTGGGTATACCGATGCAGAATCGCAGCGTTTTATCCGACGACTGCAACAGAAAGTCGCGGAGGGGTTGAACGTGGGAGCGATGTAGTGGCAGCGGCTGCGCAGGATGTCTCAGTGGTTCGTGGTACCATTATCGTCGATCGCATCTTCGACGTCGCGGAAGAGTTCGATCTGAAGCGGATCGAATCAGATCTAAAAGGCCCCGATGAATCAGCCCGCCTGAAGATCGCCCGCAGCACTGGACACGCGCTCATCTTGCGCCACGCGCCTTTGGCTCTCGCGTTAGGCCCGCTGAGTTGCGTCCCTCTCTATTCCTCGACGCGCGATGCGGCGGAGGAAAGCGACTTAGGGCGACCGGCGGTTCTGCGTGGCCAGTGTGTTGAGCATCTCGTCGAGCGCCACTCGAGAGAACCAGTGCCCGCGAACCATCACTCCACTCGGCTTACGTAGGCGCGTCAGGTCTTCCAACGGATTCGTCCTAACGACGACGAGATCGGAGTCCCGGAATCACGTGGTAGCCCCGCAGCTCGATGCGGCGCTCCGCTGCCGTCGGCGTGCTTCTCCGCGGTCCCAGCGCCCGTGATCTCCCCATCTTGCATCACGATCGTCTGGTCCAGCAGCACCCGCTCTCAGTCCATGGGGAGCACGTTCACGCCGATCAGCGCAATCGATCTGCTCCTCTGACGCGCAGGCCCGCACACTTCTGCCAGAGCAATCAGCACCACGCCCGCGGCGATGAGATAGAGCAGACGCATGGACAAAGTTTGCGACATGGTTTGCGGCGGGTCTACGGAGAGTTGAGGAGAGCGTTTCGCGCGGCGGTTCGCGAACTACTTGTCTTTAGACAGTAGTACTCGAAGGGAGGGACGCAACTTGTTGTACGGCTGAGCTTTCTGGAGGGAGACATCAGGTGAAATCTCCTGCGCAGGGCGTTGCTCGGCAGGCCCGGTTCGCGTATGTTACAACGTCGGAAATTGTTACGGGGGCGACTTGGCTTCGACGGGGACGGTGAAGCCGCTGTTGCGCGCCCAGGTCCTGAGTCCTGGCTAAACCTTCGGGAAAAACACAATCGCCAACACTGAACTGGCGCTCGCAGCGTAACGCGTAAAGCGTTCTCGCTCGTGCCCGCGACGGAAGCCCGCCCGAGGCGGCCTCACGGGTATCGCAATATCGGGATAGCTCGACGTCGCGCCTTCCGGCGTCGAGCGAAACTCTAGAAGGCTTGTTCGGTGATGGGCCGCTCGCTGGCCAGTTGCCGGAGACCTCAATCGGCGAGATACGCACGTAGAGACGGTGGTCGATCTTTTCTCGGACCGGGGTTCAAATCCCCGCGCCTCCACTAGACGGGTCCTGGCGTTAGGCTAGGGCCCGTTTCTACATCCGGGTGTTTCTTGTGAGTTCGTCTAGCAAACAAGGAGTTTGAGTTGTCAGTCTCCATTGCCGAGTTCTTGAGGACAAGAAGCTCACCGCAGACCTGAGTGCAGTGACTGCACTCACATCTCGATCGCAAGAAGAGGGACGCAGCGGAAGATGCGTGCCTGCGTCAACAGTCGATCGCTGTCGACCAGCACGCTCAACGCTGCCGGATAGCGATGGGACGATCGTGGCGTGGCCTCCTCGTCGCCGCGCACGATCTGGATGCCGACGGAGCACTTGTGCGGATTCGACTCCCGAGGGCAGCATCGCGCTGCGCATGGAGGAGTCCTGGCCGAGTTAGCGCGCACTTCTCGTCGGCCTACATTCCTCGCTGACGGGCCGGGTGACTCGGCCCGCAGTTCACCGTTAGGCGGGCCGCTATTCCTTTGAATGCAGTGGCGTTCTCGCTTTCCGAACAGAGCCGCCCTCGCTCCGGGCCCACGCCCGGCAACCAGAAGTTCAGATGACCAGTGAGGGTCGCTGCTGCATGGCGGTCGAACTCAACGAGGAAGCGCCCCGCCACGCGGCGCGGCGGGCCACGCCTGTTCCCGGAATGTTTTGAGCGCAGCTGCGCGCGATTGATTGTGTGCAGTGGCTGGGCGGCTGATACGGTTGCCGGAACGATGCCGAAACCGAAACTGCTGCAGTCTATGCGGGCTAATCTGCGCCTGCGGCACTTCTCACCGAGAACC
>JBQTIF010000046.1:0-41768 GCA_052388395.1 Gemmatimonadaceae bacterium
CTTCGATCACGCCGCGTCATGCACCTTCGTGAAAGCTGCATGCGGCAAATCCGCACGTGCAGTTTGAGCGGCGGACGGAGGTCAGCGTTTGGATTCCCAAGCGCGCCTCCTCCGACCCGACACCAGTTTTGTTTCGCGAACTCCGCCTTCGGCACGCCACGCGGCGGGCGCCGTACGATGCCGATGCGAACACGCTCGTTAGGCGCTCGTGCTGTTCCTAGTCGCACAATGCGAACAATACGATGCAAGATCCTCCATCCACTATCACCTATCCACTATCCAATATCCACTATCCACTATCCACTATCTTCGTCTCCGCGCCGTTACGAGAACGGCGATTTCGTCGTTGCGCGGATTGATGAAATCGAGGCGGATGCGACCATCTTCCATTTCGCTGACGGTCGCTGGAATCGAGCAGTTCGTCAGCATCCAGCCTAACGGGAGCACCAGCGCGTTGGCGGGGCGACCGAATGCGCGGTCCCACACAAGTTCATCGCCGGTAACACCGTAGCGGCCAGGATCCGTGTACGTCTCGCGAATGCGCAGTCGCAGCGACCTCCCTTGCTGCACAGCCGGGAAGCGGATCAGCACGACTTCGGATTCCGGACGCACAGCTTCCCCTATATCGATCTGCGCCGCCGTAATCTCGGCGCCGCGCAGCGTTTGCACCTGCAACGACTCGCCAGTATCGAGAATGCGGGCTGACGGATTCGACACGCGACTGCCACCGCGCACGATATTGAGGTAGCGATCGACACCAGGACGCGATTCCGTGTAGTCGTGATGGAGATCGAAAGCGTGTGTCTCGGGCTGCTGCAGGAAGTAGACGATCTCACGATCCTGGCGCGCACGCTCACCAAGCCGTGACGCTCGATTGGCGCCCGACGTCTGCGCCGTCGCGCTTGCAGCACAGAGCAACACGAGTAGTGCGACGTTGCGCGGCATCATCGCGCAGCCCTGCGAGCTTTCACGACGTATGGTACAGCCGCGGTCCCGATGTTGATGAAGCTCACCGCGATGCGACCATCGCTCTCCTGCCGGACTTGCGAAGGATAGTTCACTCCAATCAGCTCGTAGCCTAACGGGAGAACGACGCTGTTTTTCGTGATGCCGAGCGATCGGTCGAAGGTGATCAGGTCGCCGTTCACAAGGTAGCTTTTCGGATCTTCGTACGTCTTGTCGATCAGGAGGCGCGCCTCTCCGTCCTTCGCGACAGGACGGGCGAGATGCACCATGATGTACTCCCCAGCAGTGTCAGCGCGCGGCAGCCCCCACTCGCGCGCGACCTTCCCGCTCACCACCTCGAAGCGGAGTTTCTCTCCGCTCATCCGGTCGTACACAGCTTCATCAGTCGCGACACTGCCGCGGCGGATCGGATTGAAATACCCTGTCGCTCCAGCCGTTGTCGCCGTCACTTCGTAGATGATGCGGAACTTCGCCGACCCTGGAGCAAGCAGCTCATAGCGCGTGTAATGGTCTGCGTCAGTTTGCACCGGACGCTGCGCGGCGAGCATGTGCGGCACACACAGCATCAGCCAAATCGTTAGGCGTGCTGTCATCGGAGCGCGAAAGCCTGGAGTTTCGCTCCGGTGCCAACGCCGGTCGCGATCACGACGTACTGCTTCCCCGCCTTTGTTCGGTACGTCATCGGATTGGCGTAGCCGCGCTGGCCAAGGTCGGCCTGCCAGCGCACGCGTCCATCATTCGTGTCAATCGCGTAGAGTGTGTTCCCGCCACCGGTAATGAACACGAGACCGCCGCGCGTCACGATGCCGCCCGGTGCGCCGCTCACACCCAACGCCGGCGGCAGCTCAACACCGGTCAACGCCGGGTGCGACCGAACGTCGGGTGTGTCGCCGATGGGCACCTGCCACTTGTGCTCTCCGGAGTTGAGGTCGATCGCTGTAAGTGTGCCGTATGGGGGCTTGTTGAGCGGGAGCGGCCGCGCTCCTGTGTCGCGCTGCGTCCCCTCAGGCCCCTGCGCGAAACTGACACCTAACGAGGAGTTGCGCAGATCTGCCATATACGTGTCGTCCACTGTGTCCGATGTGGCCGACTGCTTGACGAGACGCCACAGACTCGGCGAGTTCGAGGCTTTGACGTAGAGAGTCTTGCTCACCGGATCGAAGGCGGCGCCCCCCCAGCCGACACCACCGATCGATCCTGGCATCGTAACTGTGCCCACTTCGCTCGGCGGTGTGTACAGCGGGCCTGACGTGTACCTGGCCAGCTCGGCGACAGCTGCGGCTTTGATGTCAGGGGTGAAGTCGATCACATCGTTGTGCCCAAAGCCCTGCAGCGCAACGGAAGCAGGAAGCGTCGGAGCCGGTTGCGTCGGCCACGCACGCTCACCTGGCACCTCGCTCGCCGGCACCGGCCGTTCCTCAACCGGCCAGACAGGTTTTCCAGTCACTCGATCGAAGACGAATATCCACCCTTGCTTCGTGGGGAGGATCACGGCGTCGACGTTGCCACCGGCAGCCTGCAATGTGACGACGTTAGGCGGCGCGGGAAGGTCGTAATCCCAGAGGCCGTGATGCGCCACCTGAAAGTGCCAAACACGCTCGCCGGTCTGCGCGTTCAGGCAGACGATCGATTCGCCAAAGAGGTTCGCGCCTAACCGGCGACCGCCATACCAATCGTTGCTGGGAGTGCCGACAGGCAGATAGATGTAACCGCGAGCTGTGTCGACGGTGAACGGAGCCCACACGTTGGTGTGACCGACGTAGCGCCACGATTCATTTTCCCATGTGTCGTTGCCGAACTCTCCAGCTTCAGGAACGGTCTTGAAGCGCCAACGCCGCTGTCCTGTGCGGACGTCGAACGCCTGAACGTCACCAGGAGGATCCCCCTTGTACACCAGGCGGTCGCCCACGCCATTGCCGACGATCACGAGGTCGCGCCAGACAACAGGTGGAGACGTGTTCGTGTAGTGCCGCTTCTCCACAGGTCGCGACAAACCACTCGTTAGGTCGACTTCGCCGCCTGCCCCGAATGACGTTACCGGCTGTCCAGTCGCGGCATTGAGCGCGATCAAACGCCAGCGGCTGTTGATGAACACGCGTCGTTCGCTGCTGTCGCTCCAGACGGCGACCCCGCGGTGCACGAAGCCGGTGCCGTTGGACGGCTGACCAGGGCGATACGCGCCTGGGTCGAACTCCCAATATTTGGCCCCGGTCGCCGGATCGAGTGCGACGACTCGGTTGAACGGTGTGCTGAGATACAGGGTGTCGTTCACCATGACTGGCGTCGCCTGGAACATTCCCGGTCGCGCAGCCCTGGTAGAAGCAGTGTCGCGGATCGCCTGTTCACCGGTCTCCCACGTCCAAGCGAGCGTTAGGCGGCTCACGTTCCCACGGTTGATGTCCGCAAGTGGGGAGTATTTCTGGCCGCCAGGATCTCCCCCGTAGGCAGGCCATTCGACCATCCCGCTGTCTCGCGGATGGCCGCAGCTCAACGCGACGGCGGCTACCGCGGCTAGCCAGCGCGTCATTGCGCGGTCCCGTCGTGACGCAGCACCGATCCGCCCTTCATCACGAATGCAACCACCTTGAGCGCTGTAATATCGCTCAGTGGGTTCCCGCGCACAGCGATGATGTCGGCCTCGAGCCCTGGTGCCAGCGCACCGAGCCGAGCCCCCATGCCTAACGATTCAGCGGCGCGCGACGTCGCGGACACAAGTGCGTCACTCGCTGGCTGTCCCGCCTCGTTGACGCGACAGATCAGATCGTCGACGTTGCGTCCGTGTGATCCGGCGATGGCGTCAGTTCCCCAGACGAGTTTGAGTCGCGGTGTCCGCGCCGCACGGCGCACCACGTCGACGGCCAGCGGAATCGCCTTTTCCATCGCCGCAAAACCTTCGGCGTTGTAATTCCCGATACCTTCGAAGTAGCGCCGGTTGCCGAGGTAGTTGCGGAAGACAAGCCCACACTGCGGCGAGAAGTACGTCCCGCGTTCGGCCATGAGTTGCAGCACCTCGTCGCTCACAAAGACGCCATGCTCGATCTGGTCGCACCCGGCGAGCACCGCTGCCTTCACCGCGTCAGCCGCATGCGCGTGGACCAGGACACGCAATCCTTGCTTGTGCCCTTCGTCACAGGCGGCGTTCAGCTGCTCCTGCGTCATCGTGACGCCGCCACCTTCGCGGATGCTCTTGGATGCGAAAAGTTTGATGACGTCGGCGCCGCGCTGTTTGAGCTCGCGGATACGCGTACGCAATTCGTCAGGCGTTCCACGTTCATTGAGTGAACCTAACGACGTGAGCACACGCGGACCGACAGCCCCGCGCGCGATTGCCGCGCGTAAATCGGCATCTTCCGGGGAGCCTGGACTCTGCACGGTCGTAATGCCGGCGCGCAGAGTGGTCGCCGCGTTAACGGCCCATGCCAGCGCTTGCACTGCCGGCGAGTCGCCATCGTCACTGGTGTGCAGCCGTTCCTTGCTGTTCAGGTACCAGACGATGTGCGAGTGCACGTCGATCAGACCGGGCATCAGCGTGACATTGCCCAGGTCATAGCGCACGCCGCGGAAGTTGCTCGGCGCGGCGCCGACATGTGTGATTCGCCCGCCGTCGACCACCACCGCCGCGTTCTGCAGCAGCTGGCCGCGGCCGTCGAAGACGCGATTTGCCGTGATCAGCACCTGTGCATGCGCCGCAATCGGCAGCGTAATGCCTAACGCAAGGACGATGCTATGCATCGAGGTCAAAGGTCAAAGGTCAGAACGGAACGTTAAGAGCTAAGAGCTAAGGACTAACGACTCGCGAACGGTTCCCCGATCTTTGCCGCGCTGCGCAGTGAGAGTGCGCAAAAGGTCAACGTACCATTCGCGCAGCCGGCGGTGGGCATCGTCGGGGCACCGACAACAAACAGGTTCTCGTGATCATGCGAACGACCATATGAATCGACGACGCTGGAGGCAGCGTCGCTTCCCATGCGACAGCCCCCCGCAGGATGATCCTGAAACTCGCTCACGCTCTGGCGCATAACGCGTCCATTGCCGGCGCGCGCCAGGCGTTCGAAGAGCGCGCTGATCTCACCTTCTTGGTACGCGCGCAACGCCTTGGAGTCGGCGCTGTCGCGCATCGTAATCCCGGGCATCGGCGTCCCCCACGACGTCTTGCGAGCGCTGTCGAGTGTCAATTCGCTCTCGCGCGCGGGGAGCACGTCGTAATACGCGCGCACCCGCGCCGTCCCCTTGTCGATACGTGTACGCCAGTCAGCCAGTAGCGCGTCGCCTAACAACACCTGGCCGCTGTCTGAGCGCAATCGTGGTTCGCGACCAACACTCGACTCCCAAACACGGAGATCATGTCGTAGGTATCGCGCTGAAGCGGACGGACTCGGGCGCATGAACGCCTTCGTCACGAGCGAGTGTTGCTCGTTGATGCCAGGATACAGCTCCATCGGTAGCTCGATGAACGCTTGCACGCTGCGGTGGCCGCACAGGTACTTCCCCACCAGACCCGACGAATTCCCCAGACCACTCGGAAAGCGCGCATCCGCCGACATGAGCAGTAGGTATGGGCTCCAGGCGTAGCCGCACGCCACCACGAACGTCTTCGCACGAACCTGCAGCGGCTCATTGGGGCGGTCCCGCTGCAGCGTCTCAGCCAGCTCGATCTGACTCGATCCCTGGCGTGGCGTGAGGCGCCTAACGATAACCCGTGGGAGCAGGCGCACGCGTCCGCTCGTGCGCAGCCGGCGCCACGTCATATCGGGTGAATACTTCGCTCCAACCGGACAGATCGGGAAACACGTGTCGTTGCGACAGCAAGCACCGCGGCCCTCCCGTGCGACCGAGAGTTTGGCCGACGGCTGACTCCACATTGGAATCCCGGCCCCACTCACCCAGTCCTTGAGCCTCGTTAGGTTGTACGTCAGGGGCAATGCGGGGAGTGGAAATGGCTTGCCGCGCGGATCCAGCACATCCGGACCCTGCTCACCCGCGACGCCCATGTACCCTTCTGCTTCCTGATAGAAGGGATCGAGATCTTCGTACGTGAGAGCCCAATCCGTCCCGACACCGTACAGCGAGCGTGTGCGAAAGTCTTCTGGCGAGAAACGCGGTGTTACGCCACCCCAGTGCATCGCCAGTCCGCCGACCTGCATCGATCGTGATTGAATGCCTGCCAGCTCGAGGCCTTCGAGATGGTCGCGTGGCCAGGGGCTCTCGCCGTACGCGAGGTAACGCGCGCGCAACGCATGCCAGTCCTTCATCGCTGGGGCTTCATCCCCAGCCTCCAGAACGACGACGTCGGCACGACGCGTCTCGGCCAGCTTCCAGGCAACCATTGCGGCGCTTATCCCCGACCCGACGATGCAGACGTCGGTCTCGACAACGCGAACGCTCATGGCGACGTGATCGGCAGCGGCTTACGCCCGTTATGCACGAGCGGCCGACATTTGTTGCGACCGATGTGCGAGCGATAGCAGAGGTCTGTCGCCTCGCTCGAGCCATAGAAATGCGCCAGCAGCCCTAACGCGACATGCGGTGCGGCGGCGTCGTCGTCCAGGCGCGCAGTCGGGAACGCAGCGAGGGCCTCGCGCACGAGCTCCGTCCTGTTGCTAGTGCTCAAAGCAGCGAACGCAGCGCGGTGCTTAGCACGCGCTGCGCGATCCAGCTCGGCGACCTGTTTCGCCCACGTCGGTACTGGTGACGGACCCGCGTAACTGATGCGCGCCGAGCCGTACGGATGCAGTAATTCGGCGCCTTCGCGATAGCCACTCATCCAACGCCAGAACGCATCGCTAGCGATCTCAGTTTTCGCCTTGCCAAGCTCGCTCGGCAGCAGTGCCTCGCCTAACGCGCGAGTCGCCGCCTGTGAGGGTATAGTCCCCTGGCGCGCATTGCCACGTAGAACACGCCTTCCCGCGGCGCGCGCAGCCTTGGGGAGCGCAGCAAGTGCCACCAGCCAGGCGACGAAATGACGACGATACATGGAAGAGTTCTTAGGTCACAGCTCTGAGTCTCTAACCAGAAGACCTCCTAAGAGCCAAGACCTAAGAGCTAGTTACTGATAGCCTTTGTCAAGCACGCTCGCGCTCGGGTAGTGGGTCAGTTTGAGTCGTGACGAAGCTGGACGGCGATTGTGCTCCCGCTAGTTTGCGGTCATGGGTCGCAAGCTACGCCCCGACGTGAACGAGATTGCCTATCGCACGGTGCAAGCCGCGATAGGCGATGGGCCGCGTCCATTGCCACCCAGCGAAGCCGAGAAGAATCCAGAAGCCGTTAGGCGAGGGCGGGCAGGGGGGCGGATAGGTGGTAAGGTGCGAGCTGCGAAACTGAGCAAGGAACGGCGGACGGAAATAGCTCGCAAGGCGGCCGCAAAACGACGACGGAGAAAGCCTAAGAACTAGGGCTCCGAGCCTGCCGTTATTTGAGCAGCCATTTGCTCCTTTGCAGTGGTCGCGGCGATGAAATTCATGGGACGCAACCAGATGGGGCCGAAACGACCGCGCATCGTGATCCCGGCAACCGCCTCACGCAAGAACGGGAAGAGTGTGGCTGGTCCGATGTCTCGCGCGTATTCCTCAACGCTCAGGTTTTCTTGACCTGGAATTACGGAAACCAGCATGCCGACTTCTATGTCAAAGATATAGAGCAGGTTCGCATTCTCTGGCGTACTTGCGCGCAACCGAATGATGCCCGTGCGTCCGTCCTCTTCTACGCCCCATTCACCTGACAGACTGATCGGCAAATCTCCGACATCAGTTGTCGGTGGCAACGACAGAGCGTCCGCACGCTGATCAAATCTCGCGTGCATTAGGAAGACCTGAGCAATCTGGAGCCCAGGCGCCTTTGTTCTATCCATCTACGCCGCCACGGCCCGTTCTGTCAAAATCGGACCCGCAGGCTGTGCCTGCAGGTCGTCGGCCGAGATTGTAAAAGGATGCCAAGCTTTGATGTCTTCTCGGGCTACATTGACAACCCCAAGCTCAGCGAGTTCAAGATCTCGGATCTCTTTATCACACGCCCAAAGCAGTTCACCCAGAGTACGTAAGGTCATGTTATGAGCGCCCTTCAACACCTTTGATACATGACCGCGCGTCTTCCCCAATCGTTCAGCAACCGCTGCTCGCGTTAGGCCTGCGCTCTCCATTGCCTCGCCAAGCGCCTCAGTAATCGCCACTACACAGCGCTCGCGCGCATATTCGCGTTGGTCTTCTGGAGCAGGAAAATGACGCGCGAGCCAGGGTACGCGCACCGTTGGCACTTGTGTCTGCGATGATACGCCGCTCGCGTAGATAACTCTCGTCACGTTAGGCGCGCTTTTAAAGTGATCGGTTTTCATCATTGTGAGCTCAAGAAAGCGTCCCTTAGTCGTTTCGCAATCTGGTAATCCTCGTTCTGCCTTGATTTCGTTTTCTTCGGCGCCCCGTTTGTGAGGTACCACCAACGGAGATGACGAAATCCGAGGAACCGATGGTCCCCCGGCTTCACTTCAACCAGATCCGCATACTCGCCCTCCAACCTACGTCCGTTTTCGGGCACCTTCCCTACAAATCCCTTAATCACGATTTGGCGCGCCAGCGCGAGCAGGGATTTCTGACATGCAAGAGTAGCGTCGTAGTACTCCTTCCCGTAGCAGCGACCATCCCTCGCTCGCAGCCAGCACACGCCTGCCCCCCGATTTTCCTGTGGGACTAGAATCGGATGCTGTTCCAAGCTAGCCTTTGTCTACCCATAAGTAAACCCCTCGAATCGCTGCTGCGGCGTAAATTTAGCCAGCGGCTTTTGTTACGCAACATACGTTGTAAAAGCTTGAGCACTTGACTAGATTGCCAGTTACAGTGAACCGGCTCCCACTTCCGAAGCAGGCGGCAATCCTCAAGGCGCTAACTGAGGGCGTTTCGATTCGCGCGACTGCGCGCATGACGGGCACATCGAAATCCACAATTCTTAAGCTGCTCGTCGAAGTCGGTGAGTTCTGCGCAGTCTTTCAAGATCACGCGCTGCGGAGTCTGCCATGCAAACGGATTCAGGCGGACGAGCTATGGGCATTCGTTGGCGCGAAGGCGCGCAACGCAAAGACTCCGGGCTTTGGCGATGTGTGGACGTTTGTCGCCGTGTGCGCGGACACGAAGCTCAACGTCTCGTGGCTGGTGGGTCATCGCACGTCGGAGCACGCGGTGTTCTTTATGCGCGATGTAGCAGCCCGCCTCGCGAATCGCGTGCAACTCACGACTGACGGTCACGGCATGTACCTAACGGCGGTTGAAAGCGCCTTCGGATGGAACGGTGTGGACTTCTCACAGCTCGTGAAGCGCTATGGTCCCGTTCCCGAGAGCGAGCGCCGCTACTCGCCGCCGGTCTGTTTGGGCTGCACCAAGACGTGGGTCATGGGCAATCCCAAAGAGAAAGACGTGTCCACGAGTTACGTTGAGCGCGTAAATCTCTCAGTGCGCATGCACTCGCGCCGGTTTACGCGTCTAACCAATGGTTTTTCAAAGAAGGTTCTCAATCACGCCGCAGCGGTCGCGCTGCACTTCTTCGTCTCAAACTTCTGCCGCTCACACATGACGCTCACGAAAGAGGCGGCCGGTATCCACACGTCGCCCGCGATGGCAGCCGATCTAACCGATCACGTTTGGACCATCGAAGACATGCTCGGCATGATGGACGGCTCACGACTTATTGGTTCGTAACGGCCAAACTGGACCACTGCTCGCGCTCGCAATTTACTGACGATGGAAATAGTCCTGCCGAACTGTGTCGTCCGTTCGTTCCGGTCCGGAGACGCGGTGAGTCTCGCTCGCCACGCCAACGACCGACGTATCTGGCGCAACCTGAAAGACTCCTTCCCGCATCCGTATACACTGGACCACGCGCGTGGATGGATTGAGCAGAACTCGATCGAAGTACCGCACGAGTTTGCAATCGTGGTCGCTGACCAGGTCGTAGGCGGCATCGGTCTCGCGTTCAAAACCGACATCTGGCGCTACTCCGCTGAACTTGGCTACTGGCTGGCGCCGGAGTACTGGGGGCGCGGGATTATGTCCTCCGTGCTTCGAGCGGTCGTGGACTATGCCTTTGCGACGTTCGACCTCAACCGTCTATGGGCGGGAGCCTTCTACTGGAATCCAGCGTCGGTCCGAGTGCTCGAGAAGGTAGGCTTTGTTTTCGAGGCGCGCCTCATCAAGAGCGCGTACAAGGACGGCGAGTTCGTGGACGAGGTGATCTACGCGATTGTGCGGCCGATGACCGACCCGCGGACCTAACGAATCCCCGCGCAGAGCGCGGCCATCGCTCGCTCCGCCGAGCAGCGGCCCATCGCTGTCGACTGCTGTACTGGTGGCGCGCTCCACACCGGGCGCCAGCGCTTCGTCGTTCCAGTGCTAGGGCTGTTCGTCCAACGCGCGCGTTCACCGCGTACGTCAATGTGCGCGAATGGTCCGCGCGGGCCCATCGAATGGTAGACCCCCACGCCGCCGACGAGCTCGGGGTAGCGTAGCTCGATCTTCTCCACGGCACGCTGAATCACGTTGACGTCGGCGATGTCGATGCGGCCGTCGCGGTTGAGGTCGTCCATGCGCCCGTTGCGGTCGTCGTCGATGATGAGATCTGCGGCGTCACCGAACTGATGCCGGCTATGCCGCGCCATGTTGCCTTCGACGGCGCCTAACGCATTGTAGTGCGGATGCCGGAAGCCGGAGAGCACCTCGACGTGACCGGCGCGTGCCCCGGTCGCTTTCACGGCCTGCAACACCAGTTCCAGCTTGTCCAGCAGCTCTTCGCGCAGCACCACGTATTTCGGCCACACGTCGCGCTGATCGTGCGTCACGAAGCTGAACAGAGTGAAATGCTCCGACAGCTGCGTGTACTGATTCTCTGGCGTCACCTCGATGAAGCCTTCCGGGTTCTCGTAATTCCACGCCAGGCGGCCCCGCTCACCCGGCCAGTATCCAACGTGATAGTTCTTGATGTAGCGGCCGAGCTTTTCTTTCCACGGGAGCATCGTGACGAACGAGAAGCTGAACTCCGATTCGGCAGCAAAGGCATTGAGCGTGCGAACGCCGGGCGCCGCCGCTCGCTCGCCAAAGCGATCGATGAGTATTGGGTACGCCGCGAGCTCGTCGGAAAGAAGGAGCCTAACGCGGAGCGCTCCGCTGCGGCCAAAAAGCGAGTCTCCGGGGACGACTGCTCCTGCCGAGCTGCGATGATGGATCGTCGGAACGTTCACGAGCTCCGCGCGCGGTTTCTCAGGCTCTCGCGGCGGGGCACCGGCCGGCAGCTCGCGGGCGAACAGAAAACCCGCCCCAGCCCCAACTAAGGCAAGGACGCCCAATGCAATAAGTCCCTTCCGTAGTCCGGGAGGGAGCGCTCGGTCTGGAGACCCCATGTTGTTTCAGTGACGAACGGTGCCAGGGCCGGCAACCGGAGGTCGCAATCTTGTGCCGTAGCAACGCGTTAGTCGTCATTCGCTAGGCCGCCGCTGTCACATGCGCGCCCGCTCTTCACAGGGCGAACGACTACGGAGGTATGGATGTCGCACGTCGCATCCGCAGCGCGTATGCCGCAGCCCGCGTCACACCAGGTTCGGCCGCGCGACCGCATGCTCAACGTCATCGCCGGGATCTGCATCGTCTCGGGCGCCGCACTATTTCTGCTCGCGCGGCGCACGCTCAACACGATCGCGGCAGGCGAACTCACCTTGCCCTTTGGGAGCGCGCTGTCGAATGTCGCGTACGTCGACTCTGTCGTGCTGCGCAGCCGGATAGGCCTCTGGCTGGTCGTCGTCGGCGCGACGCTCGCGGTAGCAGCCGCGATTAGCCACCGTTTCCGGCGAAGCGCCTAACGTCTCAGGTAGTCATCCGTCTTGTTGAGCCAGTCGGCGCGCGGCGGATTGAAGACGTCCACATCGAGTGTGTCTTCCAATGCTTCCGCTTTGTGCGGGATGTTGGACGGGATGTACAGCACGTCGCCGGCATGAACGTCATAGACTTCACTCTGGTCCGCGCCAACCCACAAACGCAGCGCTCCGCTCACGACGTACGTCAGTTGCTCGTTTTCGTGCTGATGTAGCGGCACGATGCAGCCTTTCTTGAGCAAGACCTGCGCGATCATCATCCGCTCGCCGGTGATGAGCTTGCGGTCGAGCATCGGAGTCACTGTCTCGAGAGGGACCTCACTCCAGCGGTGGTACTTCGCGCCAGATGGCATCGGGCTTCCTCAAAAAAGTGCGTTAAGGGTTTTAAAGGGTTATCGGTCAAGAGTTAAGTGTCGAAAGCGTTTTACCCTTAACCATTAACCTTTGACTCTTCACGCTTAACGCTTTGCGTTTCGTTTATTGTTGCCCGACTATACGCCGGCGACTCTCTGGATTCCAGACCGGTTTTGCCGCCGCATTCGCGATCTCGAGTCCGAAGTAGTACAGGAGCCGTGTCACTCGCATTTCCTTCTCGATATCGATCTTCGATACTTCGTCGTCGGGACCATGATAGTCCTCATGCGTGCCGCTAAAGAAAAAGAGTGCGGGGACGCCACGGCGGGCGAAGTTGTAGTGATCCGATCGAAAATAGAATTGCTCGTTAGGCCACGGGTCGTCGATCGTCTGCAATCGAAGCTCGGAGTGTTCCCGAGCGATGCGATCGATGGTGGCGCCGAGGTCCGAGTGTTCCTTGCCGATGGCGACGATTGTATCGCGCCAGTTGCGGCCGATCATGTCGATGTTGAGCGCCGCCACGATCGAATCGATCGCTACCGGCGGGTGTGACGCGAAGTAGGCGCTCCCCCACAGCCCGCGCTCTTCTCCACTCACGGTGAGAAAGATAACCGACCTGCGTGGGCGCTCCTGTCCCCGCGCGAATGCCTCGGCCAGTGCTAGCACCGCCGCCGTTCCCGACGCGTTGTCATCGGCCCCGTTGTAGATCGAGTCGCCGTTGACCGGTTCGCCGACGCCGACGTGATCCATATGCGCCGAGAATACGATGAACTCTCGTTTGAGCGTCGAGTCGCTCCCCTCCAGCAGGGCAACGACGTTAGGCGCGCGCAGACTCCTCTGTGGAGGGAGCGGATACGACTGAATGAACGTCTGGTTGTCGCCCAGTGGCCGCAGCCCAAGGCGCGTAAACTGGGCGGCGATGTACGCCGCGGTGACGTCGAGCTCGCGGCTTGGCGTCGAGCGACCGCGCATCGAATCGTCCGCGATGACCTCGATGTGTCTTCGCAACAGCTCCTGCGTGATCAACCCAGCATCGCCTGCTGGCGCGCCCGGTGCCTGTGCGCCGTTCGCGTCGCGAGTGCCGTCGTTCGCGCATGCGGCCGCGCCGCCGAGCGCCGCGACGGCGAACGCACGAAACGCGAAACGGCGCATCGATGATGATCGCTGCATGGTCGCGTGAATCAAAAGGGGTCAGACTCGATTGATACCACCGTCAGCCCCATTTGATCAGTCGCGGATCAAAGGTGTCTGACCCGTTGGACGATCAATCGAGTCTGACCCCCTTTGATACTGCCACATTACCTGATTGCCGTCTGTGACACCGAACTGCATGTTCTGCCGTACCCGTGGCACATCATAACGCGGAGCACGATGGGATGGTGAGCGGTCGGCTGGACCAAGATCGGGTGGAGAGTCCTACGCCATCGCGTGTATGGGGCGATCAGTGGCTTCGTGTCAGTGAAAAGGTTCTGACCGGGCTGAATCACCAGTTGACCAACCGCACCGCGGCACTGGACTCCCTTGTCGGTGTCATCGCCACGGAACCGGAGCTGGATAAAACGATGGTTTCGGCGCTGCAGGACGAAATCGTTAGGCTCATCGACCTGCTCAAGCTGTACCGCATGTTGCCCGCCGAGCCGTCGTCGCGTGCCCAGGCGATGCGTCTCCAGGACACGATGCCGCAGGTACTGCACCTGCACATGCATCACGCGGACTTGAAGGGTGTGACGGTGGCGCTCGATGGCGATCCTGAGACGGATCCGCTGCTCGTGCGTCCATCGGCGCTGCTTCGATCCTTGCTCGTGTTGCTCGAGAGCGGGGCCGGCAACGCGTCACGCTCGGGACGGAAGGCTCCGCTAACGTTAGGCTACGGTCCGGATGGCCCCGCCTTCGTGCGCATAACGCTCGAAGCGGCGGCGCCGTCGGGTCAGATGGTCTTCACAGGCGAGGGGAGCCTCGTCCATGCGGTGCGCACGGCACTGGCGCACGCACGCGGTACGATTGACGCTACGATTGTGGACGGAAAGGACGGTCCGCTGCTGCGTTACGTGCTGCGATTTCCTACGCTCACCGAAGCGCGGCGGATGGAGGACGACGCCGCGGCTTAGCAGAGGGCTGCTGTAGCGGTGACGCATCGCGTAGACCAGCGAGCTGATCACGCAGCCGCGCGATTGCCTGCGTGCGAATCTGCGAAACGCGCGATTCCGTGACGCCGAGAACCTCGGCGATCTCGTGTAGACGGAGCTCTTCGTAGTAGTACAACGTCAACACCCTGCGTTCGCGGCTCCCTAACGCGCGAATCGCGTCTTGTAATGCGCTGAGCTCCTGCTCCTGCGTGAGTGCGTCGTCAACGTCATTGCTGGCGGCTTCGATGTACTCTTCTCGCGACGACACTCCGCTGCCATCTGTCTCGCTCGCGTCGAACGACAGCGGCTGGACCGCCGTGTTGTCGCGTTGCCAGCGCCAGAGAGTCGCCTGATCGATGCCGAGTCGCGCGGCTAACTGGAACGCGTTAGGCGCTGTTCCGAGCTCACCCATCAGGGTGTCCGTTGCCGAGCTAACCGCGCGCGCCCGACGGCGTACCGAGCGCGGCAGGTGGTCCTGGCGACGGAGCTCGTCCAACATCGCGCCGCGAATGCGCGGCGCGGCGTACGTGGTAAACGCGAGGCCGCGCGACGCATCATAATGCGCCAGCGCCTCGATTAGCCCGAGCGTTCCGGCGCTCACAAGCTCGTCCAGCTCAATGGTGATCTCGCGCCCGCGCATGAGCGCTCGAGCTACGTGATAGACGAGCCCAAGGTGCTGCGTGACCACATCCGGCGCGGCTGCCGCGTCGGACTTCTCCGTTGGTTCGACTACACTGCACACTGGTTCCATGAGTGCGTGTAGGGCAACCACCGTTCCGTGCGGGCGGAGCGTGTTGCCGTCGCGTACGTGCAGCGCGAACTCTTGGAACGACTGAACCTTACGCGGCGGCAAAGGGGCTGATGAACTCGCGCTAATGCGTGACGCCGGCTGGCAAATCATGCCGCTTCGGAATTTGTTGCCGATCGAAGGCGGTAGGTTTTAGCTCTTTGCTCTTAGCTTCTGGTAGGTTGGTTAAGAGTAAGAGCTAGCCACCAAGGGCCTTAAATGCTGAGACGCGCGGTTAGTCACTTAAAGCAGTCGGATCCAGTTATGGCCCGCATCATCACTGCGGTCGGCCCATGCCGGTTCACGGCGCGTAGCGAGGGAACGCACTACGAAGCTGTCTTTCGCTCAATCCTCTACCAGCAGCTCGCTGGTCCCGCGGCGCTTGCGATCCATCGACGAGTGCAGGGGTTATACGGCGGTCGTGACCCGAATCCGGGCGAGCTGCTACAGACGCCTGACGAGACGCTGCGCGGCGCGGGCCTCTCGCGTCAGAAGCTTGCCTACCTCCGCGACCTGTCAGCGCGCACAGCCTCTGGTGAAGTCGAGATGCACGGCATCGATCAACTGAGCGATGCCGACGTGATTACGTCCCTAACGCGCGTGAAGGGTGTAGGCCGCTGGACGGCGGAAATGTTTCTCATCTTTCGGCTCGGCCGGCCGGATATCCTTCCCGACCTCGATCTCGGGGTGCGGAATGCGATCAAGAGGGCGTACCGTTTGCGCAAAGTTCCCGATTCGAAACGCGTGCACAAGATTGGCGCGCCATGGGCACCGTACCGCAGCGTCGCTACGTGGTATTTGTGGCGCAGCGTGGACGGGGCCGCCGCGATTTAGGCGCGCCGCATGAAAACTGTCGCGATCACTGGCGCGTCGGGATTCCTTGGCTCGGCATTGGCGCGTGCGCTGCGTGCGGATGGCGTGCGTGTCTTGCGCATCGGGCGCGGCCCTGCGGCCGACATCAGCTGGGAGCCTAACGCGAGCCGCTTAGACGCGGCGCAGCTGCGCGGCGTGGATGCCGTGGTGCATCTCGCTGGGGAGAACATCGCGCAGCGCTGGACTGATCGCGCCAAGCGCGACATCCGCGAGAGTCGCGTGAAGGGAACGGCTTTGATTGCGCGCGCGCTGGCCCACCTGCCGGACAAACCAGTCGTGCTCGTGAGCGCGTCGGCGGTGGGCGTCTATGGGGCGCACCGCGGCGATGAGATCCTCAAGGAAGCGAGCTCGTTAGGCACCGACTTCCTTGGCAGGGTCGCGCAGGAATGGGAATCGGCGGCCCAGCCGGCGCGCAACGCGGGAATTCGGGTCGTGCACAACCGGACCGGCGTGGTGCTCCACCCAGCCGCCGGCATGCTGCAACGTCTCGTGCCGCTATTTTCGTTAGGTGCCGGCGGAAGAATCGGCAGCGGCCGTCAATGGCTGCCGTGGATCGCGCGCACGGACTGGATCCGCGCCATCCGCTTTCTCCTCGACGCGAAGGTAGAAGGACCGTTCAATGTCTCAGCACCGAACCCTGTGACCAACGCGGATTTCACCAAGACGTTAGGTCGCGTTCTCAAGCGGCCAACACTCTTTACGGTTCCTGAGAGCGCGGTCACGCTCGCCTTCGGTGAGATGGGCAAAGACACGGTGCTCGCGAGCCAGCGTATGCTCCCTGACCGATTGCTCGCCGCCGGCTTCAGCTTTGGCTTTCCTGACCTGGAGCAAGCGTTGCGGCACGAGCTGAAAGATCGTTAGGCGACATACAGACGCATGCTCGCTCGCGCTAGCGAATAACCACACGCCCCTGCGGGAGCACCCTTCGAATCGCCCGCGTATTTCGGATATCGCCTCAGGGGAGACGTCGCCGCCAGTGGGCGTCAGCGCGCTCGCAGCTTGTAGATCCATTCTCCGAGCGCGCGAAGTCGTTCGCCGATCAGCTCCTTCGCCAGCCCGTCCGTCAGCCGCCCTTGAGCGTCGAACTTCTCAGGTGCTTTCGCTAACAAGATCTCAGGGGTAGGGAGCACCGTCGTCTTGGTGAACACGAAGTTCTGCCGCAGCTGCTGCTGCGCGCGCGCTGTCCCGACCATCCCGGTCGACGCCCCCATGAGCAGCGCGACCTTGCCTAACAAGGGCGACGTTGCCGCCGGCCGTGACGCCCAGTCGATCGCGTTCTTCAGCACTCCGGGGATTCCGTAGTTGTATTCCGGCGTCGCGATCAGCAAACCGTCGCACGCGGCGAGCATCTGTTTGAGCGCGCGCACCGGCTCGGGACGCGGGTCCACATCGAGGTCCGCGTTGTACGGCGGGATGTCCGCCAACCCGTCGAACTGATGGATCATCATGCCGGCGGGAACGAGCTCGATCGCCGCGCGCAGCAACTTCCTGTTCCACGAGTCTTTACGTAGGGAACCAGCGACAGCGAATACGTGAACGGTGTAGCTGATGGCGACGTCGCGCACACTTTCCTCGTTAGGTATCGACAACGTGGCGCTCCACGTGGCGCCTGGTGTTCCCCGGTTGTAACATGCAGCGGCATGGTAAGAAAGCGAGTGATCGCGGCCGTCCTGTGGCTAACAGTGGCCACCTGTACAGCTCCAGAGGCCGGCGAGCCCGACCGATTGGTCGTGTTTGCCGCAGGCAGTCTCGCGCGTCCGTTGCGAGCTGCGCTCGATTCATTCGCGGCGCAAACGCGCACCCGCGTCGATCTCGAAACGGCAGGGAGTCTGGAAACCGCCAGAAAGCTCACTGAGCTCGGCAAGATTCCCGATGTAATCGCCCTCGCCGACGAAGAAGTCTTCCCGCAGCTCCTCATGCCCCACTTCACGACGTGGTACACGCGATTCGCGCGCAACCGCATGGTGATCGCGTATACGGAGCGATCGCGTTATGCAGATTCGTTGAGCGAAGGCACATGGCGCGCTGTCCTGACGCGCCCGGATGTGGCAGTCGGTCGTTCCGATCCCGATCTCGATCCGGCCGGGTACCGCACGCTGCTCACGTTCCAACTCGCTGAACGCCACTACAGCGATGCGGGACTTGCTCAACGCCTGCTGGCGAACGCACCACGTCGCAACATGCGCGCGAAGTCAGCGGAGCTCGTTGCACTCCTTCAAGCCGGAGAACAGGACTACGCCTGGGAGTACGAATCCGTCGCACAAGCGGCTGGTCTGCGCTACCTAACGCTGCCCAGCGCGATCGATCTCTCCTCCGACGCCGATTCGACGTTCTATGCGGCGGCGTCTGTTCGCGTGCTCGGTGCGGCACGGGGAGATACGATCACGATGATCGCGCGGCCGATTCGTTATGCGGTCTCGATCCCCACAACGGCCAGCAACCGTGCGGCGGCCGAACGCTTCGTTGGCTGGCTCCTGGGGCCGCAGGGGCGCGCGACGCTACGGTCGCAGCACCTGGATGCGCTCGAGACGCCGCAGTTCACGGGAAGCGGCGTCCCGCACGCCGTTAGATTCCCCGAGTAACGGAACCACCACGGTCTACATGGCTGTTATTCCATTTGCAGAACTCCCAGACAGTGCGCGTGTTTGGATTTTCGCGGCCAGCGACTCACTCGCCGCGCCACGAGCCGAGCCGCTCTTGCACGCCGTCGATGAATACCTCGAGCAATGGAAGGGGCACGGCCTGCCGCTGACCTGCGCGCGGGATTGGCGCGACGACCGCTTTCTCGCAATTGGTGTCGACCAGCGCGACGCGCACGCGTCCGGCTGCTCGATCGACGGGCTCTTTCGCACGCTGCAGCGCCTCGAGCCCGCGTTAGGCACCTCGCTCGTCGGTGCCGGTCGCGTCTTTTATCGAGATGCCGATGGCAAGATCGTTTGCGTTTCGCGCGGCAACTTCGCCGCCCTAGCCGCGGCGCGCGGCATTGCCGACGACACGCCGGTTTTCGATACGGCGATCGTCAATGCCGCCACCTATCGCGAACGCTTCGAACAACCAGCATCGGCGAGTTGGCATGGAGCGCTGCTCCCGAAGTAGCTAGTCCTTCAGCCACTCGTCACGATGTCGGCGCACGAAAGCATCGTCCGCCAACTCCGGATACGCGCGCGACACGCGATCGATCTCGCGCGCCTGGCCGGGCGACAACTTCTCGTGTGGATCGAGACACCACGTCCCGGCGAGAAGCCCTTGACGCCGCAGAACCTCGTGAATCCCCGGTATGCAGCCGGCAAAGCCATGCCGCACGTCGAAGATCGCCGCATTGGCATCGGTGAGGGCGGCGCCTAACGCCCACATGCGCGCATTCGCAGACTGTCGCCGAAGCCTTGCATGGAGGCGCACGGCTGAATGAGTCCAAACAGCCCATTGCCCGAGCAAGCCGCCGACAATGCGCCGCTCCACCACGCGCGAACCGACGCGCACTCGAACAGGAGTCAATAGATCGGCCACGATGTTGTCGTCGTTGCCAGTGTACAACGCGATATCGTCACGCCCGCTCTCCACCGCTGCTCGAACCACGTCAATCGTGGCATAACGATCGAACGGGGCGATCTTGATCGCCACGACGTTCTCGATCTCGCAGAAGCGGCACCAGAAATCGAAATCGAGCACGCGCCCGCCAACAGCCGGTTGCAGGTAAAACCCAAAGAGCGGCAGGACCTCGGCTACTGCACGGCAGTGCCGCAGCAGCTCGCTGTTCGACGCATCGCGCATCGCGCCGAGAGACAGCAATACAGCGTCGTAACCCAGAAGCCGAGCCAGCTCGGCCTCGCTCACCGCCTGCCGCGTCCGGCCGACGGCGCCGGCAATCAGCGCGAATGCACGGCGGCGCCGACGGGTGCCTAACGTTTGACGCACGGTCGCGGCCGCGAGGTGCAGCACATACTGCAGCATGCGATGCCGTGGTCCGCGGATCGCAAACTGCGTCGTATGCACGCCCACAGCGATGCCGCCGGCTCCCGCCGCCATATAGTACCTCGTTAGGGCGCGCTGCCGCCGCTCATCCAGCTGCCGCTTGCTCGTCAGGGCCAACGGGTGGGCCGGGATCACATGGCCGCGCAGCAGATGATCGCGCAGTGCGTCGCTCAATAGCGGCCTCCGCGCTCCTCATAGTGCGTCGCCTTGCCGAGCATGCGGCCACCGCGACTCACCCAATCAGCGACCCACTCGATCAGCGTTGCAGTGCTCACACTCGGCGGGCCGAACAACTCCCGCGCGCGGGCAGTGTTGCTGAGCAGCGCATCAGCCCCTTCCTGGCCGGTGAAGCGCGGCTCGCGGTTGAGCAAGCGCCCGAGCTCCAGAGCGGCCGCGCGAACGGATAGGACGTCACTCCCCGTGACGTTGACGACGAAAGGCGGCGTGGCTGCCAGCGCGAGCGATTGTAGCGCTTGTGCGTTCGCGTCCCCCTGCCAGATGACGTTCACATATCCCATGCTGAGATCGATCGCTTCTCCGGCGCGTACGCGCTGCGCCAGGTCGACCAGAACGCCGTAGCGCAGATCCACAGCGTAGTTGAGCCTAATGATGCTCATGCGCGTGCCGTGTGTTCGGCTGCCGTGCTCCAGCACCCGCTCGCGCGCCACGCAGGACCAGGCGTATTCGCCGTGCGGCTCGAGCCTGTCGCTTTCCTGCGCGCCGCCCCGTCGCAGCGGACCGAGCGCGTACACGTTGCCAGTCGAGAACGCGACGATGCGTGCCTCGCGGAACCGCTCGGCGACGAAAGTTGGCAGCGCCGCGTTCGTCCCCCATGTGCGCCACGGCTCGCCGCTGGTGCCGAACTTATAGCCGGCCATGAAGATGATATTCGGCGCGTTAGGCAGCGCGCTCAGCGCCGCAGCATCGCCCAGGTTCGTGCGCAGCGGCGCAATGCCTCGTGCCGCAAGCGGCTCGATCACTGTCTCGTCCGAGAAGCGCGACGCGGCGAACACAGTGCGTCTGTCCCCCACGAGGTCGACGGCACGCCGTACCATGCGAGTCAATGACGGACCCATCTTCCCACCGGCGCCGAGCACTAACACGTCGCCGGGACATTGGCTCAGCGCACGGACGACGCCCTCGTTAGGCGCCGAAAGGCGGTCCTCCAACTCTGCTTCGGTCGTTGGAGCAGCGTCCCACTGCGCACGACGCGACATCGAGTTATGGCATGACTGGAGCTTCCGGAATCACCCACGTCCCGTCGAAGCCGCAGGTCTTATGCGTGCCGTCACAGACAGGCTTCGTCTTCGATTCTCCACAGCGGCATAACGAGATGGCTTTTCCAGGTGTCATTTGCAGCTCGCGGCCGAGCGAGTCGACGACGCGAACGTTCGGCGCGTCCTCTGGCGAAATCCGATAGGGGCCATTGTCCCGGACCAAGATTGTGATGACCGCCATGAGTCTCCGAGCGAAAGGCGTCACTAAACGCGTAAGAGCGAAACGCGTCCTGAATCGAAGCGCCACAATGTACCGCGATCGCGAGAGTTGACGGTGGCTTAAATAAGCATTTAATTAAGCAACGTGAAAACGAGCGCTATCACCGAGACCGAGTCGCAATCGACGGCGGACGCGATCCTTGACGCCGCGGAGCAGCTATTCGCTGAACGCGGGTTCGCAGCCGTCACCATCAAGGAAATTGCAGGAAAAGCGCATGTTAACGTGGCTCTGATCTACTACTATCACGACAGTAAAGAGACACTATACAAACATGTCATCGAGAGGTTCGTTTCGGAGTTAGTCCGGGCTGCAACATCGAAACTCAAAGCCGCTGAATCCCCCGAAGACGCCATCCGCGGCGTCACGACGGCGCAGTTCGCAATGCTCAGCACGAGACCGCACCTCCCTCGACTGATCGTTCGTGAGCTCGTCGACTACCAAGCCTCCCACGCCGTCGGCGTCCTTCGCGATCTCGGCGCCAACGTCTTTCGTCAGCTCGTCGCAAGGATTCGGGAAGGCCAGGCGCGCGGCGTCTTTCGGTCTGACCTCGACCCACGCTTTGCTGCGTTCTCCACAATCGCGCAGCTGCCCTATTTCTTCGTTGCGCGTCCAGCCCTCGGCGCTCTGGCGTTAGGCGAGTCGAACCTCTCGGACGACGCGACCGCCGCTGCATTCGCGCGTCACGCCGGCGAGTTCGCCGTCGATGCCCTGCGTGCTCCCCCTCCCCCTCCCTCTTCAAATACTGGATAGCTCCGATGCGCTCAACGCGCGCAGTTCGGCTCTGGATCACTGTCGCTGCCCTCGCCGCCTGCAACGGATCTGGCGACGATGCTTCGGAAGCGACAGGCACTGTCGAGCTCACCGAAACCGATATCGCCGCGCCGGTGTCAGCACGGCTCCGAAGGATCAAAGTGGAGGAAGGCGACGTGGTGCGAGGCGGTGATACGCTGGCGATTCTCGAGCAGACGACCTTGCCGGCAGACTTGGAACAGCGGCGCGCTCGCCTCAACGCCGCTGAAGCGGAACTACGCGACCTCGTGGCGGGTTCGCGCGCGTCGGACATCGATAGAGCCGAAGCTGAGTTGGCGGCAGCCGAGGCGGAGGCGACGCGGACAACTGACGATGCGCGTCGCTACGCCGAGCTTCTCAAGAGCGGAGCGGCGAGTCCGGCCCAGGCTCAGTCATTTGAGACAGCGGCCCGAGTCGCGGCCGGCCGGCGCGATGCGGCGCGCGCGACGCTGCAACAGCTTCGCGAGGGAACTCGCCCGGAACGCATTCGCGCGGCGCGCGCGAACGTGGCGGCCGCACGCGCGCAACTCCAGGCAGGCGAGGCGTTAGCGACGGACTTGGTGCTCCTCGCGCCTGCCGCTGGTGTCGTGCTGGGCCGCTACGCAGAGGCGGGAGAGCTGTTAGGCGCTGGGGTACCGGTAGTTTCGTTAGGCGATCCTCGTCGGCTCTGGGTGAGAGTCTACGTAGGCACTGCACTGCTGACCCGGCTGCGAGTCGACCAACGCGTGCGAGCGACGATCGACGGCGTCGCGGGGCAGGAGTTCACCGGGAAGATCGTGCAGATCGCACCGCGCTCGGAATTCACCCCCAGGGTGGCTCTTACAGAGAAAGAGCGTGCCGACCTGCTTTTCGCCGTAAAAGTCGCGCTCGATGACACAACCGGCGCGCTCAAGGCGGGGCTACCAGTTCGTGTTCGCTTCGATCGTGAGACGGCCGAATGACTGACATCGCCGTCGAAACGCGCGGACTGCGCAAAGTCTTCGGCCCCATCACCGCGTTGGAGGGGCTCGACCTAACGATCGCTCGCGGTGAAGTCTTTGGGCTTCTGGGACCGAATGGATCAGGGAAAACGACGACGATTCGCATGCTGACGGGTCTCATGGCACCAACGTCCGGTAGCGCGAGCGTGGTTGGTTATGACGTGGCGCGCGAGGCCGAGCTGCTGCGACGGCGCATCGGCTACATGTCGCAGAAGTACGGACTGTACGACGATCTGACAGTTGTGGAGAACGTGCAGTTCTACGCCGGACTGTACGGCCTAACGAATCCCGAGCGCGCGCGTCGCGTGCGCGAACAGCTGGACGCGTTCCAGCTCAACGCGCGATCCAAGCAGCTCGCGGGAACGCTCAGCGGCGGGTGGAAACAGCGCCTGGCCCTGGCGTGTGCCACCACTCACCGTCCGGATATGATCTTCCTGGACGAGCCCACAGCCGGCGTCGACCCTGCGTCGCGCCGCCTCTTTTGGGAGCGGATCTACGCCCTGTCGCGCGCTGGCACCACGATCCTTGTCACCACGCACTACATGGATGAGGCGGAGCGTTGCCAGCGCCTCGCTTTCCTTTCGCGCGGTCACCTGATCGCGTTAGGCACCCCCGCTGAGATCACGGCGCGCTTCGGCGCCGCATCGATCGAGGACGTCTTCATCAACCTGCAGCAGCTCAGCGAACCGGAGGCCGCATGAGCGGGCTGATCTCGCGCGTGCGCCAATCGCTGCTCTGGCCCATGCTCTGGAAGGAGTTCATCCAGATGCGCCGCGATCGCCTAACGCTCGCGATGATGGTAGTGCTCCCGGCGATCCAGCTCATCCTGTTCGGCTACGCCATCCGCACAGAAGTCCGTAACCTCCCGACGGTTGTTGTCGACGAAGCCAATTCGGCGCAGAGCCGCGCGCTTGCGCAACGTCTCTTCAACACGGGGAACCTGCGCGCGAGCGGCACGGCTCCCGATCGCGCAGCCGCAACATTCGCCATTGAATGGGGAGCGGCCCGCGCCGCTCTGTTGATTCCACCGGACTTCGATACCGATCTCAAGCGGCGCCGCACCGCCACGGCGCAGCTTCTCATCGACGCCGCTGATCCACTCGCTTCTTCGGCCGCCATCTCGAGCGCTGTGATCGCGTCACAACTCGGGGCCGAGGTCGCAGCGGCGCCACGCGGACCAACGGTCCAGGCGATCGATGTCCGCGTGCGACCGCTGTACAACCCGGGGCTGGAAAGTCCTGTGTTCATCGTGCCGGGGATCGTTGGTGTGTTGCTGAACCTAACGATGGTGATGATCACCAGCATGGCCATCGTGCGCGAGCGCGAACGCGGCACCCTGGAACAGCTCGTCGTCACGCCGATCTCGCGCATCGGCCTCATGCTCGGGAAGGTGCTTCCATTTTCAGTCGTTGGTTTTGTACAGGTGACCGTCGTTCTGGTGTTAGGCAACCTGCTCTTCGACGTTCCCATTCGCGGCAGCATTACACTGCTCTACGGCGTCACGCTGTTCTTCATCATCGCCAGTCTGGGCCTGGGACTCTTCGTTTCTACGATGGTGCGAAATCAGGTCCAAGCGATGCAGCTGTCCTTCTTTTTCATATTGCCGACGATTCTACTTTCCGGCTTCATGTTCCCGCGCGAAGCGATGCCGGCTTTCGCGCAGTGGCTCGGCGCAATCTTTCCTATCACGTATTATCTCGAAATCGTGCGCGGCATCCTGCTCAAAGGGGTGGGGTTGGCGGCCGTATGGCCCGAAGTGCTGATCCTTGCGGGGTTCTCAGTGGTGCTCGTGACGTTGAGCGCGGTGCGATTTCAAAAGTCGGTTGAGTGACATGACTTCGTTCAAGATCAAGACACTGGGCGAGGTGGCGTGGTTCAAGATCAAAACAGGGAGCTCTGAGTCACGAGCTTCCAGCGCCGAGTGTCGAGGACGAGAAGCTCGCCTGCGCAACGCTGCGAACCGGCGTGCGAGGATTTGATGATATGAAAACGCCGAGAGCGGACATCGTGGTGAGGTGCAGAATTATCGCAATCTGATGGTTTGGCAAAAGGCACATACACTCGCGGTGCGCGTGTATAGAGTATCGCGAAGGCTGGCTCATTTCGATCGTTCGGGGCTCGCTTCACAACTTCAACGCGCGGCGCAGTCTATTCGGGCTAACATCGCGGAAGGTTCCAGTCGCTCGAGTGACCGGGACTTCGCCAAGTTCCTACAGATCGCGATCGGCTCGGCGTCAGAGGTCGAGGATCACCTGCAGTTCGCACTCGACGTCGAGCTGCTAGAGCCTAACGACGCCGAGCCACTACTTGACCAGGTCGTGGAGGTGCGCCGGATGTTGTACGGCCTCCTCAAGAAAATACAAGATGATTACGGTGACGGGCGTTGAGGCAGGCGAGCGTCTTGTCCTCGACACTCGGCGCTGGAAGCTGATAACTCAGAGCTCTCTGTTTTGATCCTTGGCCTAACGTCGCAGCCTAAGACCCTAACGGCACCCCCAGATCCCGCATCAGTCTGAGCAACCCGATGCTCAGCGAAAGCCTGTTCATCTCGCGCACCGTGATGCGGCGGACTTCGATCGCCAGCGCACGCTGACCGCGACGGCCGAGTCGAACGCGCAGGCCGACACCGGCTTGAACGCCGAAGTTGTTCGTGTTGTAGCGCCGATCGAGGATCGTGCTCCCGAAGCTGCTCGACATCGCGTGAACCGAAAGCGCGGCTGACACGAACGGCTGCACACGTCGCGAAGCGGGCCGCAGGAGCTGCATGCCGACGAGCGCGCCTGTCAGATCGTAGATGTGGCCGGAGTATGTGTTGTCTTCCAGCTCCACGAACTCTAGCAGGCCCCCGCGCAAGAACGTCGACTCGATCTGGAATCGCGTCGTGCTTCCGGCGAAACGCCCAAGGTCCAGCTCGATGCCGACGAACTGTGCTCCCCCGGCGCGCTGGAGTTCCGCGCCGCCGGCTTTGAAGCCCAGCGCACCCGAAGCGCCGATCCCTTTCGCAGGAAACGCTGTATCTGGCTGCGGCGACTGCTGCGCCGATGTCGAGCGCGGCAACAGCGCGGCGCCCATCGCGAGACCAATCGAGACGAGGGTGTGTAGAATCCTTTTGTGAGGCACGCCCAATCTTAGCACGAGTGTCTTGGCCTCACGGGCGAGAAATAAGGCTGTCGGAACCGCCCGTTCGGTCCGCGGGTTGCGTTTAGGTGTATGTGAGTGTCGTATGGCTAAGTACGCCAGAAAAAAAAATGACGAGAGCCGGCACAAAACGGATGCGGATCTTCGTCGCGGCGACCACGTTAGGCGTGGCAGCCGCGGCTGTTGTCGCGTTAGCACGTCTACCGCGGAACGGCTCCACAGCCGCGAGCGCATCGTTAATACAGGGAAAGGATTACCTCAGCGCCTTACGTCATCGGCTCGAGAGGCCACGCCTACCAGCGCAACCGCTAGCGAGCATCCGGCAGGATGCGCTGCAGGCGCTGTATCTCGCTCGCATTGAGGCGGGTCTTGGCAGCCCCTTTCGCACTGTCGAAGCGGCGCTGCGCGACCCGCTCCTGAGCGACTCCATCCGCACGGTGTTCGCGAGCGCGCTTCTGGCACAGGCGCTCGACCTAGCGCCCCCAGCCGTGGGAGCGCTGGCGTTGGATTCTGTAACGGCCACGGTCGTTGATAGCGTTGTCCGGGTGCAGGCGGAGCCGCGTCGGGGTGAAGAGATCGTGCGCGTCGCTTTCGAGCTCGCTGCCGCTTCGGGGGCAGTGTCGCAGCCCGAAGCAGCGGCTGCGGTCGAATTTGCTGCCGTTGCGCGCGACGCTGCGTACGCTCGGCGCGATGTCGCGCGGCTCGTGGGGGCGGCGCACAAGGGAGGCATGTCGCCGCTCGACCTGCTACCCAATTGGCGCGCGGAGCGCCGCTTCCAGGTCGAAGAACCGGTCGTTTATGCGACCGCGTATGCGTCGTCGCGCGACTTGGTTGCGAAGGCCGCAGCGCTTTTCGATATGCTGGATACCAGCGCTGGTGAGCGGCGCTCCTTTGCGGCAGCGGATTCACAACGTCGTGAAGCGCGTGATGTCGCCGTCACAGTGCGCCAGGCGGCGCGTCGATTGGCGATCGAACGCGGGGCGCCGCCATCACCAGCCATTTTGCAGATGGCGTCAGGCGTCCCTCTGGGACGGCTGGTCCCGCCAGCTTCAAACGAAGAAGAGTTGGCGGCCGCGTGGCTCGTCGTGCACAGCCTAACGCGAAGCGAACAACGCATATGGGCTCGCGCGATCGTCTCCACCGCCGTTAGGCTTCGAATAGTTGCGCAGGACGCTGTGTGGTTTGCGGGCGATCACGTCCCTCGAGTGATCGAGCTGCAGGAACGCCATGGCCTGCGCGCCATCACGTTCCCGGCCGGGTTCCGGCCCGCGTGGCGCGACTACGCGCTACAAGCGGTCGACCGCGCGCTCACGGATGCGCGACGAGTCTTCCCCGATCTCGATCTGCGCGGGCTACGAATCCACGTCGGTGTGAAAGCCGATTGGCCTGCGCGCGCGATGGCGCTGCATGATCCTGACTCACGCACCATCTACTTCCCGCTCGTTTCTGCTCCTGGCGTACTAGCGCACGAACTGGGACATGACCTGGATTGGCAAGTTGCACGCTCGGTATTCGGCGAGTCGGGGATATATGCAACGGACGGCACGGCGCGTCGTGCATCAGAGCTGCTCGCGGCGCCGGTCGAGCGATTGACTGGAGCATCGGCGGCCGGGCGCTCAAAGTCAGCGCGTCATTCCGCCGCGACGCGTCCCACCGAGGTGCTGGCGCGCCACGTGGACTGGATCGTAGCCGCGGCGCTGGCATCGATGGGGCGCAGCAATGGCTTCCTGTCGACGATACAGGACGGCGGAGACGCGTTAGGCAATACGACCGCACCGGCGCCCGATCAGGTCGATGCCGCGGTGAGCGTGATCGCCGCGGCCACGCGCGTTCCCACCCGCACGGTTGCTGAGGTTCTGGCAGGGGCAGCACGTGCGCCGCTCGTGCGTGAGGCCGTGGCGCGAGGCTTGGCGACCAATATCCGCATGCCGTGGTCGCGCCGCGCCGTGTCCCCTTTCGATGCGTTAGGCGCTGCGCCCGCGATGTTGCGCCAGGCGGCCGATCCGCGCCAGGCGCGACGCTGCCTGGCCGACGCCGCGCGCGCGGCCGGCGAGCCCGAGTGGATCGGCGACGTACACGCGTTGGTAGCCGATGCGCGCTCGCGCGACGTCATGCGCCGGTTGCAACAATCTTCGCCGTTGGCGCGTCGCGCGTCGACGAACGCGCTGCGCGCGGGACTTGGCACCGGACCGGTCGACCCAGCGCTGCGAGATCGCAGTCTCGAGCAGCTGCGCCGCGATATCGAGTGGCAGCTGGCGGCGGCGAGTGTCACGCCGCTGGCCCAGGCGAGCGCGGTTCCGGTGTGCACAGGATAGCGCCGCACAAACTGCAACGGCGGCATAGGTCAAAAAGAGCGACTGCGTTAAACCGTCCGTATGGCGCGGGCGTTAACGGGTCAACGTCGCTAAAGGCGTCAGAACAGACAAGACTGTTTTACGCTTTTGACCGTTTAACGCACTGGCGTTAGGCACTGTTTAACGTAGTTTTCTTTAACCTACACCGCTCTTGTCGCCTGGAGCATAGTCGACTTCCACAGCGTTGTCGGCCCCTGTGGTTCGCTGGATTATGACCCGCGTCGGGTACGCCAGCGAAACCCCCTCCACCTCGAAGCGTCGCAGCACAGCGAGATAGACCGCCTGCTGCAGATCCATTCCGACGTTGGCGTCAGGGTCCAGCGAGAAGAACACCAGCTCGAAGTCGAGCGACGCATTGGCGAGCTTGGCGAGATGCGCCCGATCAAAACGCACGTTAGGTAGCGCCAACACGATCTCCCGCAGCATCCCCGGGATACGAGCCAGCGTTGCGGACAACGTTTCCGCCGCTACGCTGATCGTCATGACGATGCGCCGCTCACGCATGCGGGTGTAGTTGCGCACGCGCGCCTTGAGCAGATCGGCGTTGGAGTAGACGACCTCCTCACCCTGAAGCGCGCGCACCCGCGTCGTCTTCAATCCAATCCGCTCGACCGTTCCAGTTTGGCCGTCCACGTCGATTGTCTCTCCCACGACGAACGGCTTGTCCACAACGATCGACAGCGCAGCAAAGAGATTGCTGAGGGTGTTTTGTACCGCGAGCGCGATTCGCGATGCCGCCCACGCCTAGCGTGGCAATGGGCGCAGTAACGTCGTAGCCGAACGCGTTGATCGCGGCGACGACAACGAACGACCAGACCACTGCCTGGGCGAGAAAGCCGGCCGCGAAGACTGCGGTACGACTCGCTCCATCAGCGTGGCATGTTGAGGTGCCGGACGCGAGCTTCGCGAGGCGGCGCGTGAGAAGGCGTCGAGCGCCGTACAGAATACCGGCGACAGCGACGAAGACTCCGGCAGCTGTCATCCATGCCGCGGCCGAGTTAGCGCGGATGGTGGTGACGGTCTGGATGAAAGAGTTCATAGAGAGCGGCACCCCCAGTATTTGCTTGACAGGTCAGCAATCGGCCCGAACATTGTGTACAGAATTCAATATCCAAATGTCAGTAGTTTCCTCGCTACTAGGTGATGGGCAGGTCGAAGGTCCAAGGCCAAACCCATTTGCCGAGCCTCTGCGACTTTAGCCCTGTGGCCAGAGACCTCTCGCAGGTGAGCCGGCGCGGCTTTCTACAAGCAGTTAGCAGCGTCGCAGGATCAGCCGCGTTAGGTGGCTTGGTCGGTTCGTGCGGGGGCGCCGGGGCCGCCGGGCCCCCGCAACCTCCGGCGCTAACGCCAGGGCGAATTCGCGGTATCGTGACGGACTTGCAGGGCGTCCCGCAGTCCTCGTTAGGCAGGCTCTATCTCTTGCGCCAAACCGGGCAACAGACCGGTCGCGTCGCCGATGTCGGCGGGGATGGACGCTTCGTATTCGACAACCTGGAAGCGCGCGACTACAAGGTGCGTTACCACGCCGCGAACCGTGCGCATGTCCCCGACGGGATCGTGCATCCCATCCCTGTGACCGTCGAGAGGGGCAAGACCGCCGAGATTCAGGTCCGCGTTCAGCTCGGCGTTCCGAACGCGATGGAGATCGAGATCTATGCTGGCGACGATTTTTTCCAGCTCCAGCCGGACGGGCAGGAAAACGCTACGACGACCGTGAAATTGGGCACGACAGTCTGCTGGTACAACGTGGGGACCCAGCCACACTCGGTGACTGGGGGGCCGTGGCGTGATTCTGGGGACCTCAATCGCACGCAAAACTTCATTTGGGTGGCGAACCAGGTGGGCGTCTTCCCCTATCGCTGCCGCTATCACACCCCCCATATGACAGCGACTCTCGAGGTCGTGGCGTAATCATTTGTTGCAGCGCTTCCGCTCCTTTCCTCTATCCCGTAACCCGCAAGGAGGCATCATGTACGCGGTTCGTTTATCAGGGCCGCACGTTCACCAGCGTGGTCGGTCGTTCCTCGCTGCAGCCGCGCTGGTATTTCTAGGCGCGACGGCTCAGGCGCAGACGGGTGCCATCGTGGGGGCCGTGTCGGATGCAGGCGGTCGCGGACTTACAGCGGTCCGGCTTCAGGTCGTCGGCAGCCAAACGCTGGCGACAGGCACGGACGATCGCGGTCGTTATGTGCTGCGGAATGTGCCGGCCGGCACGCACGTCCTGCGTGCCACGCGCCTTGGTTATCGCCCCTCGACGCAAAATGTCACAGTGCAGTCGGGTGATACGGCGCGCGTAAACATCACGTTAGGTGAGAGTGCGGTGGAGCTCTCGCAGGTCGTGGTCACCGGAACGGGCGGCGCCGTCGAGAAGCGCCAGGTTGGCGCGTCGATCGGACAGGTCGATGTGACAAAACTCGCCGAGCAACTCTCGATTCCGAACGTCGGCAGCATGCTCGCGTCCAAGGTGACGGGCCTTCGCGCCACGACAGTCGGCGGTGGTGTTGGGACCGGGCAGGACATTCGCATTCGTGGGACGGCGTCGCTTTTGCTGAACCAGCGTCCCGCTGTGTACGTGGACGGTGTGCGCATCGATACTCGCGCGACGGAGTGGTTCATGGGCGGGGCCTGCTGCTCCTTCGGCGGGGGAGCCTCGACGGATCGCTTGGGCGACATCAATCCGAACGACATCGAGCGCGTCGAGGTTCTCAAAGGAGCCGCCGCGGCGACGCTGTACGGCTCCGAGGCGACGAACGGCGTGATCCAGATCTTCACCAAGCGTGGTCGCACGGGCGAGCGCGCTACGGACTGGAATCTGGGTCTGGCCACAGGGTACCAGGAGCTGCGGCATAACCTCGAGACCAAGCAGTTCCCGCGGTTCGTCGGGATTCCAGCCTTCGGCGGTGACGGCACACGCGCGCTCGACGCCAACGAGGCGATGATCGAAAAGGGACCGTATTACGGCGTGGACCTGAGCGCCTCCGGCGGGACGCAGCGCAGCACCTATTTCGCGTCGACACAGCTCAGTAAAGAAGTCGGCTCCATTCAGCCTAACGACCAGCTGAAGGGAACGCTGCGCCTCAACCTGACGTTCGCACCGAACGACAAGTGGACGGTCGACGCACGTTCCGCGTATGTGCGCGATCGCATCAACGAGATTCAGGCCGGGAACAATTGGACGGCGCTACTCGGCAATGCCATCAACGGCAATCCGCGCTCGGCGACAGCCACGCGACCGTTCGGCGAAGCGTGGGTGCCGGTAGCAGACATCAAGAAGATGACGACGCAATCGGACGTGGACCGCTGGACTGGAGGCCTAACGCTGAACTATGCGGTCCGTCCCAACCTCACCCAGCGCTTCACCGTGGGCATCGACGCCGTGAACGATCACAAGGACCGCTTCTTCCCGTACGCGGGCTCCTACGGACCAGCCGGCGTCACCAACGGGCAGAAGAACCTCGGCCTGCGCAACTACAAGACGTACACCGTCGACTACCTGGCGCAGTACAACTTCAAGCTGCCGTTCGGCATCGAGTCGAATCTCTCCGCCGGCGGTCAGGGCTTCTGGGAAATCGAGAGTCTGCTCACCGGAATCGGCAATACGTTCGCCGGCCCGGGCGTGAATTCAATCAGCTCTGCCGCGACGACATCTTCGCTGGAAAGGTATGAGAAGACGGTCAACCTTGGTCTGCTCGCGCAGAATCGCTTCGCGTGGCGCGACCAGGTCTTCATGACGGTCGGGTTGCGCGTAGATGGCAACAGCGCATTCGGAACGGACTACGGCTACAAGTCGTATCCCAAGGTCGACTTGTCATACGATATGATGCGCGGCGGTTATTTACCCGGCTGGTTTACGGCAGCGCGCGTTCGCGCAGCGTACGGCGAAGCCGGCAAGATGCCGGGACCGTTCGACTCGTTCACGAGCTACGCGTCGACGCCGGTGTTTGCATCGAACATCGGTATCGTTCCACTGAATCCCGGTAACGCTGACCTTCGTCCCGAGCGGTCAGTGGAGAAGGAAGTTGGATTTGAGTTCGGCTTCCTCGAGGATCGACTCGGCGTCGAATATTCGATATACCGGCAGAAAACGCTGGACGCGATCGTCCAAAAGTTCAATCCGCCGTCTTCCGGCTTCAGTCAGGCGAAGCGCGTCAACGTCGGTGAGATTCAGAACCGCGGGTGGGAAGGGTCCGTGAACTATCAGGTGTACGCGTCCGCACGTACCGACTGGACGACAGGTCTGCGGTTGGACGGCAACGAGAACCGGATCATCGATCTCGGCGGCGTGAATCTGGGCAACGCCTTCCGCGGGCCGCTCAAGAAAGACGGCAAGACCACCTACTATCCGATCGGTGGCGTCTGGGATCGCAGGGCGACCGGGTTCAGCGTCGTTAGGACCGGAACGAATCCCACGTTAGGCAACTGTGCGCAGCTTTCCTACGGCTGTCCGGTGACGACACGCGGCGACACGGTCGAGTATTTCGGACCCGGCTTGCCGAAGTGGAACGCCTCCTGGTCCAACCAGGTCCGCTACCGCTCCCTGACCTTCTATGGTCTGATATCGATGGAACGTGGCGCGTGGTTCGGCAACGGCGATCGCGCGTATCGTATCCGTCAGGGTGGATCCGATGAGTACCTGCAGCATCTGGGGCCTAACGGCGAGCGCACGTTCAAGGCCGACTCGACCGCGCAATTCGCGAGCATTCTCAACTACATCGACCAGCGTGACAACGTCAGGCTGCGTGAGCTTTCGTTGACGTGGCAGGTGCCCGAACGTCTGAGCGGCATGCTCAAGACGGGCCAGACGTCGCTGACACTGACGGGTCAGAACGTGTGGTGGTGGGATGACTGCAACTGTGTGGATCCGAACATGAACTGGGCGGGCGCGAGCTCGTTCAACTTCAGCAACGGATTCCTGATGCAGCCGGCGCCCAGAGTGTTCCGGGTGCAAGTCCGGACCCGATTCTAGCGTACGTGAAGCCCGGGGCAGCGCGCCTCCGCGATGCCCCGGCGCCTAACGAACCACCAATGCCTCGAGCTCATCATGAGTCTACATACTCTTTTTAAGGGTGCCGGCCGGATGGCGCTGCATGCCGCAGCCGCGGGGGTCCTCGTGGTTGCGACGGCGTGCGAAGGCGCTTTAGACGTACCAAACCCGCAAGCGTTCGGCGACGACGCGCTCAACGATCCGATCATCCTCAAAACAGTCGCCGACGGCGCCGAGGGCGCGTTGCATCAGGCGTACGACGACATGATCACCGTAACTGAGCTGAGCGGCGATGTGATGGAGTCGACGTCGACGTGGATCGACTGGGAGGACATCTCCGAAGGCCGCTTGCGCCGCGACTGGCCGACAGGCGGATCGTTCTCCGGTCCGCAGGACGCCCTGCTCCGCGCGCGCTTCGCGGCACAGAGCGCCAAAGACCGGATCGAAAGGGTGCTCGCCGCTGAGGCGAACAGCAGCCCGATGCGTGCCCAAGTCATGCTCGTAGATGCGACGGCGGACTTGCTGATTGGGATGGGGTGGTGTGAAGGGCCGCTCACATCCAGTTCAGCACGTGCGCCAGATACCGAGTTCTTCAAACAGGCAGTCACGAAGTACACGGCCGCCTTGACCGCGGCGCAAGCCGTGACAGACGCGACGGCGAAGGCAAAGTGGACGAATGTCGTGTATGCTGGCCGTGCCCGCGCGAACCTGCTGGCCGGGAACTATGCGGCTGCCCGGACCGACGCGCAGGCTGTGTCGTCAGGCTTTCAGTATGACGCGATTTATCAGGAGCTCGCGCAGAGCACGCCAGGGAATCAGTTCCACCAGAACCGCAATCGGTCCGGTGGTTTACGACGCATGTACCACTCGCGCGTTCGCGAAATTGATCCAGCGGGTACGGGCGAAGCCTACATGCGCGACTGGTTCGACAACACCAAGGACGATAGGCGCATGTCGATCACGCGCAGGACGGGACAGTTGGGTGTGAACAACCGCTTCCCGTACTACGGGATTACGAAGTACCGCGACCGCACGGCGCCAATCCGCATGTTCTCGAAGGTCGAGGCGACGTTGATCGAAGCCGAAGTTGCGATGCGAAACAATGACTTCGCGACCTTTACAACGCTGATCAATTCGTTGCGCACGCGCAGTGGCGTGGCCCTTCCGGCGATTCCGACGCCAACGTCAGCGGCGGAAGCACAGACAGCGTTGCTAAACGAACGGATGGGCGAGCTCTTCGTGGAAGGCCATCGGCAGCAGGACATGTATCGCTTCAACCTGACGAGAACACTGTTAGGCACAGGAAAAGCGACCAAGCTGCCGCTGTCGCGCAACGAGATTCTGAACAACACGAACATGACGGACGGGGGCGGTACGTGTCCGAGTATTTCCTGAGTCTTCCCAACCCTGCCCAAGGGTTTGAGGGATAACTCTCCCTCAACCCTTGGGGCGGGAAGGGCGTCCCTTCGCCTACTCCCCATCAACTCGGTGATTCACATGTTCGCCCGAATCGTGCTGGTCGCGAGCCTAACGACGCTCGCCGCGACACCGGCGCTCGCGCAGATGAGTTATGCGCGCGCGGAGCAACTGCTCACCTGGAACACAGACAAGCTCGTGTCTGGAGACCAGGTCACTCCGCAATGGATGCGCGACGGCAACCGCTTCTGGTACCGTAACAAAACCAACGATGGGGCAGAATTCGTGCTCATCGATCCCGTCGCGAATGCACGGCGTTTGCTGTTTGATCACATGCGGCTAGCGGTAGCGATGTCAACCGCCGGCGATACCGCCTTCGACGGCAAGAAGCTGCCGTTCAATACGTTCAAGTTTACGAACGATGGAGACAACGAAAATGAAATTGAGTTCAATACTGGGAAGCGTCGGTTCGTGTGCAACGTTGCCAGCTATCGTTGCACCGTGGGAGACACGCTTAAAAGTGATCAGCCCTACGTCCTCTCACATGACAAAAAGCTCGAAGCCTTCGTCCACAACTACAACCTCTACGTCCGACCGAGGGGCGGAACCGGGGGGGACAGCACGCAGCTCACGACGGACGGCGTAAAGTTCTTCTCCTACGGCCTCGCTGAGCGCAGGCCGTTCGAGACGTTCCGTCCGCAAGCCGCGCGGCGCCCGATGCTGCGCTGGTCGCCCGATAACAAGAAGATCGCCGTGTATCGCGTCGATGAGCGCAACGTCGCGCACATGCATTACTTGTCGATGACGTCGCAGCGCGTTAGGCATTTTTCGCAGCCGTACGCGCTCCCAGGCGACACCGCGGTCCCGCATCCTCACGTCTACATCGTCGATGTGGCGAGCAAGCAGAGCGTCCTCGCCAAGCTCAGCCCGCGGCCAAATCAAGTCGGCATCCAGGGCTCCTCTATTGATTCGGCGTGGGCGGAGTCATCGGACAAGGTGCACGTGGCATATCAGACGCGCGGGTCCAAGAGCTCGTACCTCGGCGAGATCAACGCCGCGACGGGCGACTTCCGCGTCATCGCACGCGACACTGGAAAGACGTACACCGAGATCAGCAATCCGCAGGATCCGGCGTCGTGGTACGTGACGCGCGATGGGAAGGACGCGTTTTGGTGGTCAGAGCGCGATGGTTGGGGTCATCTGTATCGCTTTGACGCGACCGGAGTCACCAGTATAACGTCGACTGACGGCGACGGCAGCATCTCCATGGCGCCGGAACCAAAGGCGCAGCTCACGAACGGCGCGTGGCAAGTCGGTCGCATCTCGTACGTCGACGAAACGGCGAAGCAGATCTACTTCACCGCGCGCGGCCGCGAGGGGAGCACGTTCCTGTATTATCCCAAGCTGTATCGCATGGGATACGACGGCAGCAACGTCACAGTGATAACTCCTGAAGACGGCTTCCATCAGATCTCATTCAGCCCGAGCGGGAAGTACTTCGTCGACACGTATTCCAAGATCGAAACGCCGCCGGTCACGGTGCTGCGATCCGCAGCCACAGGCGCCGTGATGCGAAAGCTCGAAGAAGCCGACGTTTCGCGTCTCAAGACGATTGGGTGGCGGCCGGGTCAGGTATTCACGGTGAAAGCGCGCGATGGCGTGACTGACATCTACGGTGTGCTGTATCTGCCGCCTAACGTGGATTCCACGAAGAAGTATCCGATCATCTCGCACATCTATCCAGGTCCGCAAGTCGGCAGCGTTGGCGCATGGAACTTCAAGAATGGCGGCGAGCAGTTCTCGCTGGCGGAGCTCGGCTTCGTCGTGATCCAGCTGGATCATATGGGAACGCCGCTGCGCTCGAAGGCGTTCCACGACAATTACTACGGATTCTTCGGTGACAACGGTCTGCCGGATCACATCGCGGCAATCAAGCAGTTGGCCTCGCGCTATTCATTCGTCGACATCGACCGCGTGGGAATCTTCGGACACTCGGGCGGTGGCTTTGCATCGACCGATGCGATCCTGCGGTATCCGGAATTCTTCAAGGTCGCCGTAAGCGGCGCGGGGAATCACGATAACCGCAGCTACAACATCTATTGGGCGGAGAAGTACCAGGGGCTCATGTCGCGCGACACGGTGAAGAAGACGGACAACTTCGAAACATCGGCGAACAAGACGATGGCGAAGAGCCTGCGCGGCAAGTTGTTGCTGACGCACGGCGACATGGACGACAACGTGCACCCAGCGATGACGATCCAAGTCGTCGATGAGCTGATCAAAGCGAACAAGACGTTCGACTTGATCATCGTCCCGAACCGCGCCCACGGATTGAACGAGCCGTACATCATTCGGCGGCGTTGGGACTACTTCGTGGAGCACTTGTTAGGCGTGAAGCCGCCGGAGAACTATCTGATCATTCAGCCGTCGGATAATCCGCGCGCCGCGGTACAGACGCCGGACGATGAGGATCAGCCGGGGATATTACCGATCTGGCCACGAATGCCGTTTCACTTTTAGATCAAACTTTTGGATCAAAACACGGAGCTTTGAGTGGAGAGCTTCGAGTGCCGAGTGTTCAGGACGGCTGGCGTGCCAAGGCCGAGATCTTCACCGTACTCATCTCATACTCTTGGATGAAGGCGGCGAAGAGCCAGGCACTGGCACCCCAAGTATCCTCGGGACTCGACACTGGAAGCTCTTGACTCAAAGCTCCTTGTTTTTCTTTTGTTGCCTGGACTTGGCCCCGCCTTGAGACAAGCGGGGCCATTGTTCATCGGAGCTCACAATGAGACGATTCGCCGCTCTCCTGTTGTTGCCTTGCGCCCTAGAAGCGCAGGGCACTCGCACCGACTACGCCCGCGCTGAACAGTTGTTAGGCTGGAACGCGCAGGAGCTGGTGCTGCACGATGCGCCGCGTGTGCGTTGGCTGCCCGGCGATCGGTTCTGGTATCGCAACCGTGGGGAGAAAGGGTACGAATTTCTCATGGCTGATGCCGCGACAGGTGCCAAACGTCCGGTGTTCGATCACGTGCGCTTGGCGGCGCAACTCTCTGAAGCAGCCGACACAACGTTTGAACCGTTCAAACTGCCATTTCGCGAGTTCACGTTCGAGGATGGCGAGAAGGCGATCCGCTTCAGCGTCGCGCGTGCGAAGTACTGGCGCTGCGACCTAACGACGTACGTCTGTACGGGCCCTGATTCGCTGCCACGCGAGAAGGTGAGCGAGGTCAAGTCGCCTGATGGGAAATGGGTCGCCTTTGAACGCGCGGGGAATTTATGGCTGCGTCCCGTAGCGGCGAACGCGACCGACGGCGGGAGCGCTGAGGAGATACAACTGACGACGGACGGCACAGCGGAAAACGGCTACGGTCTCGCGAACATCGGTTGCTGCGGTCAGGTCACGAGCGTGCGGAATAAGACCGAACTACGTCCTTATGTGCTTTGGTCGAGCGACTCCAAGCGACTGGTGACGCACCGCTTCGACATGCGCGGTGTTAGGCAGATGCACCTCCTCGAAACGAAGAACCCCGGTCCGGTGCTGCACTCGTATCGCTACGCGCTACCCGGCGACTCGGTGATTCCGCGGTCCGAGTACCACGTGTTCGACGTAGCGAGCCGAAAAGGCGTAAAGATCAACCAACCGCCACAGGACGCGATCAACACGACGTGCTGCTGGTTCGGTACAGACACGGTCTGGAAGGACGTGCGCTGGACGCCATCTGGCGACGCGCTGTTTTTCACACACGGCAAACGTGGCTACAAAGAACTGGCGTTGATCACGGCGGATGCATCGACAGGGACAGCACGCACGATCCTGACCGAAACGAGCAAGACGTACGTCGAAACGAATCAGAACTCGGGCGGCATTCCGAATTGGCGGCCGGCGTCTGGCGGACGCGAGGTCGTCTGGTGGTCGGAGCGCGACGGCTGGGGGCATTTGTACCTGATCGATGCGGCGACAGGCGCTGTGAAGAACCGCATTACGGCCGGCGACTGGATGGTGAGCGATCTCCTCTGGGTCGACGATGCGTCACGCACGGTGTACTTCACGGCGCGGGGGCGCGAGAAGGGCGATCCGTACTTCCGTTATCTCTATCGCGCGCGCTTCGACGGCTCAGGGCTCGAGCGCCTAACGCCTGAAGCCAGCGATCACGAAGTGCAAGTGTCGCCCAGCGGCAAGTATTTCATCGACAGTTACTCGAGCCCGTCGGTCTCCTCGGTGACGGTCATCCTGCGCGGTGACGGAAGCGCCGTGCGCGAGCTGCAACGTGCCGACATCAGCCGGCTGATGGCAGTGGGTTGGACGACGCCAGAGCCACTCATCGTGAAGGCGCGTGACGGCAACACCGAACTGCGTGCTCTGCTCTGGCGTCCGACGCAGTTCGATTCGACCAAGCACTACCCGATCATCGACTACATCTACCCAGGTCCGCAGGTCGGATCGATAGGATCACGGCAATTCAGTGCAAATCCAAGAGGTAATGTGCGCGCGCTGGCGGAGCTTGGCTTCTTTGTGCTTCAAGTCGATGCGTTAGGCACACCTGGTCGCTCCAAGGGGTTTCATGATTATTACTACGGCAACATGGGGGACAACGGCATCCCCGATCACATCACCGCGATCAAACAGGTCGCGCTCAAGTATCCACAGGTCGATCTCGATCGCGTCGGCATCTTCGGACACTCAGGCGGCGGCTTCTCGTCAACGGACGCGATGCTGCGCTACCCCGATTTTTTCAAGGTCGCTGTGTCGACGGCCGGGAATCACGACAACCGCAGCTACGACTATACGTGGGGAGAGAAGTATCACGGGGTGCTGAAGAAGTTGAGCGACTCGACCGACTCGTTCGACAGTCAATCGAACTGGCGCCTGGCGAAAAACCTGCGCGGCAAATTGTTCCTCATGTACGGTACGCTGGACGACAACGTGCATCCGAACGCGACGCTGCTTCTCGTAGACGAGCTAGTCAAGGCGAACAAGGAGTTCGACATGCTGGTCATGCCCAACCGGAATCATGGCTTTGCGAATGAGCCCTATGTGCTCAAACGGACGTGGGATTACTTCGTACAGCACTTGTTAGGCAAGGCGCCAGCCGAAGGGTATGTCATCCGCCAGCCGGTGACGCCATGAACGCTGTGTCAAAGGCCAAAGGTCAACGGTTAATGGCGATGCCGATCGCTGTGCTGTTGGTCGCCGCTGGGGTGGCACAGGCACAACGGCCAGCGGTCGGTCCCGCCGTGCGTCAGTTCGTCCGGAGCGATGCCGCTGTCATTGCCCTAACGAATGCACGTGTCATCGATGGAACGGGCGTGGTGGCGCGTGAAGGGCAAACTGTCCTGATTCGGGACGGTCGCATCGCCGCGTTAGGTGCAACCGGGAGTGTCGCCGTGCCTGACGCTGCCGAAACGATCGACCTCGCGGGCAAGTCGGTCATTCCCGGTCTCGTGATGCTGCACGAGCACCTGTACTATCCGACCGGCCCAGGAACATACGGCCAACTCGGCTTGAGTTTCTTACGTCTCTATCTCGCCGGTGGCGTCACCACGATGCGCACCGGCGGGAATATGAACGGCTACGTGGACATCAATCTGAAGCGCGGGATCGACTCGGGCGTTGTCGCCGGCCCGGCCATGGATGCCACAGCGCCATACATCAATGGACCGTTAGGCTTGCGTCAGTTGCGAGCGCTCAAGGGTCCTGAAGACGCGCGCAAGATGGTTGCGTATTGGGCCGACGAGGGAGCGACGTCGTTCAAGGCGTACATGCAGATCACGCGCGCCGAGCTAGCCGCGACGCTCGAAGAAGCGCATAAGCGTGGGTTGAAAGTCACGGGACACCTATGCTCCGTGACGTTCGCCGAAGCCGCGAAACTCGGCATCGATAATCTCGAGCACGGATTCCTGGTCGCGAGCGACTTCGTCACCAACAAACAGCCTGATGTATGCCCGTCGAGTTCGCGCATGGCCTTCGACGCTGTCGATCCGAAAAGCCCAGTGGTGAGCGACCTCATTCGCGAGCTCGTGACTCGCAAAGTCGCGATCACGTCCACACTGACCGTATTCGAAACGTCGGTGCCAGGCCGTCCACTACCGCCTGGTCTGGAAGTTCTGGTGCCGCAGTTACGCGAGCAGTTCGAACGCGCGCACGCGAACATCGCGCGCGTGGCTGACCCGCAGCGTGCCACGGCATTCAAGAAGGAAATGGCGATGGAGTTGTCGTTCGCTCGAGCTGGTGGTCTGCTCGTTGTCGGAACAGACCCGACGGGATACGGTGGCGTGTTGCCCGGGTACTCGAATCAACGCGCGTTGGAATTGCTGGTCGAAGCTGGTTTCACGCCGCTCGAAGCGATTTCGATCGGCACGCTGAACGGTGCCAAGTACTTGGGTCGTGACTCCCAGATCGGCACAATCGCTGTGGGGAAGCAGGCGGACCTGGTTGTGATCGCAGGCAACCCCGCCGCGCAGATCGCTGACGTCCGCAATGTTGAGATCGTGTTCCGGTTAGGAATCGCGTTCAACCCGAAAGCACTCATTCAATCAGTGAAGGGGAGCGTCGGTCTGTACTAGTCGGGTTAGAACTGTTTGGAACAGTCGCATGAAACATCCAAGCCTGTTGCGCGGCCGTAACTTGAAGGCGCGCGACGAAGTCAGTGGGCAGTGGGAACTTCTGTGCAGGCGCTCGCACTATT
>JBQTIF010000047.1:0-13890 GCA_052388395.1 Gemmatimonadaceae bacterium
GGCATAACTAGAAGCAACACCGCCACCCTCATCCCTGCGGCAGCTGGCGGCGCCCACAGCTGCCGCAGGGCGACCGCTGGATACCCCGCTGGTCCCGGGGCGCGCGCCGCGAGCCAGAGGCGAATCACTTCGGTAGCTGCCGTCGCACTAGCGGCGCCGACGAGTCCGAGTGCCGGCACAGCGACGATCGCCAGCAGCACGTTGGCCACCGCCGAAAGTGAGTTCACGCGCAGCAACGCACGCTCCTGCCCAGCCGCGACCAGCGCGACGACCGGTAACTCGCGCACGGCGGCCAGCGGGAGATACCACGCGAGGATGCGCAGCGCTCCCACGCCACCCTCAAAGTCTGCGCCGAAGACTGTGCCCAGGATCTGGTCGGCGATCAGCGCGGCACCGACGCCAGCGGGGAGTGCGATCGCGAATGCTTGGAGAACAGAGCGCTGAAAGACGCGGTTGCGCGTTTCGACATCCGCGTCGAGGCGCGCCAAGGTGGGCATGACCGTGTGAGCAAATGCTACGATGAGATTTGCGCCGAACGCGATGATCGTGTATGCCGCGCTATACAGCCCCGCCTCGGCGCGCCCGCGCACAAGGCCAATGAAGACGAGATTGAAGTTGAAGAGGATCAGGCCGAGCAGCGTAAACGCTACGAGGTGCCGCGAGCGCTCAAACGTCGGTCGTGCTGCCTGCCAATCCAATCGAACAGGCAAGCGTATTCCGAGCGGCCGTAAGCTGAGAATCAGCAGCAGCGCGAGCAGCGCTTGACCGGCGAAGGTAGCGAGTGGGAAAAAACCGAGTCCCGTGGCGTCGCGCACCAGCGCCAACACCAGCATAAGCGTGAGCACCTCGCCTGCCGTCCGCGCCACGGCAATCCAGCCGGTGCGCTCCAGCCCGAGATGTATCCAGCGTGTGCTTGCGGCAGCGAGCGGCAGCGTGAGCGACAGGCCGGCGAGTAGGAACGCATCAGGCTTTGGCAGGACGAGCAGCGACAACGGAATCGTCAGCGCCATCAGCATGAGCGCGAAAACGATTCGCGCGCCGAAGATGGGGGCGACGACTTCGTCGACGCGCTCGCGTGCGCGAGCGACCAGGGGCATGCCGACCAGCTCGACGCCGGCGTCAGCGAGCTGCGTGAGGTACAGCAATACAGCGGTCGCGAGCGCGATGCTACCGAAGAGCGCGGGGCCGAGCGTGCGCGCGAGGTACACAGTTGCCGCGAACGAGGCGAGCCGTGCTACCGTCTCGCCGCCGCCTAACGCTACGAACCGAGCGCCGATCCCGCGCTCGGTCATCTTAGATGTAACCTAACGCAGCCAGCCGCCGGCGGATCTCGTCCTCGTCAGGTGGGCGTGCAGCGCCGTCATCCGATGGCACGATCGCGATGAGCTCCAACGTGCGAAGGACCTTCCACGCTGCGCTCGACGGCGCTTCGGCGTCAGAGCGGATGTGCACCTCGGGCTCGAGCGGCGGCTCATATGGTGCGTTCACGCCGGTGAACTCTTCGATTTCGCCACGCCGTGCGCGCGCGTACATCCCATCCGCGTCGCGAGCTGCCGCAACTTCCACAGGGCATTCGACATACACCTCGACGAAGTTCGTGGTATTGTGGCGCACTTCCGCGCGCGTCGCGCGATACGGCGAAACGGCAGCGCAAATCGCAATTACGCCATTGCGCGACAGGAGCTTCGCCACGTAGCCGATGCGGCGCACATTGGTTTCGCGGTCCGCCCGCGAAAAGCCAAGGCCCAACGATAGACTTTCGCGCACTTCGGCCCCGTCCAGAAGCTCTGCGCGGCAACCGCGCTGCAACAGCTGATCATAAACCTCGCGAGCGATCGTGGACTTCCCTGAGCTGGGAAGGCCGGTGAACCAGACGACGGCGCCTTGATGCTCCACGTTACAGTCCGATGACCGGCCACCAGAATCTGATGACCACGATGAGGATAAGGATGCAGCCGAGCGTCATGATGGCGCCGGCCTTCATGAAATCGCGCAGCCGGAGATAGCCACTCGAGAACACGATCGTGTTAGGCGCCGTGCTTATGGGGAACATGAAATCCAGCCCTGCACCGAAGGATGTGGCGAGACACATCGCGATGGGACTGGCGCCGACGCGATCCCCAAGCGTAAACGCGAGCGGGAGCACGGCCGCGACTGCGGCGGCGTTGCTCATGAACTCCGACAGGAGCAGCGTGATCACCGCAGCGCCTACAACGGCGACAAACGGCGAGATCGTCGCATCTCCCAGCGTTGCATCGAGCAGCCACTTCGCGGCGCCACTCCTGTCGATGAGCACACCTAACGCGATGGCGCCGCCATACATCAGCACGATGTTCCAGTGGATGTGTCGCTCAGCATGCTCCCAACGCAGCACGCCGGCGGCGAAGAGCGTCACCGCGCCCAGCAGCGCGATGACAGCGAGGTCGATCTGGCGTCCACCAAAAAGGATCCAGGCGCCGATCGTAAGGCCGACGATCGCCAACGTCAGCCAGTGGTCCCGCGTCAGCTTGCCAAGCCGCGCGACTTCGTGCTCCAGGACCTCGCGCGCGGCAGCGAACGGCACCTCTTCGCGAGGAAACGAAAGGCGCAGCACTAGGGGCGTGACGAGCACACCGAGAAGCACCACCGGGAGCGCGGCGAGCATCCACTGGGAAAAACCGATCCCCAGACCATACGATTTCTGAAGCATGCCTAACGCCAGCGCGGCACGGCTACTTCCGAGAAATGACGCGTTCGCGCCGATCAGCGCACCCCACGCCAGTGCGAGAAACAAGGTCTTCGCGTAGTTACTTTCGAGTGGCCGTAGCCGTAGCGCCAGCGCGACTTCCACGGCGATAGGGAAGAGCATCGCGGTAGTCGCTTGGTTCGGCATGAACACGGTGCCGACAGCCGCGGCCAACATCATCCCGTTCGCGAACGCATACGGCGAGCGCTCAAACTTGCTCAGGAACATGAGTGCGCAACGTTTGCTCAAGCCGGAATGAATGAGCGACGCCGCCATGATGAAAATCCCGATCAGGAAAAACACAGCCGAGCTGCCGAACGCGGCAAACGCTTCGGCGGGCGTCATCGCATTGGTAAGGCCGAGCAACGCGACCGCGAGCAGTCCTGTGACGCCAAATGGGATCACCGCGGTCACCCACAGTGTCGTGCACAGTATCCACACAGCGAAGGCTGTCTTTCCAGCCGCTGAGAGATCGGCGGGGAGCGGCGCCACGTAGATCCACAGCGACGCTACGATCCCGATGCCTAACGCAACGTACTGAACCGGCGATGTGATTCGCGGAGCTGGGCGCTTTTCCGCGGCGCCGCGACGCTCACGATCAGCCGGCCACTTGAAAAGCTGGCTTCCCGCGGCGACGGCGGGCGGGGAGGGCGCCGCAGTCACTCCTGTCTCGTCCTTCAGCTTCTGCAAGTTTGGTTCGTTAGGGTGCTACTGGCTGTCGCGGGCTGCCTCACTCTGACGATCGGCGATGGCGATGTACAACCGCTCCACGTGCAGGTACGGCAGCCGAATGGTTCCCATAAGTCGCCCTTCGTTGATATCGCCGTGGTCGTCCGAACCGCCACATGTGAGAAGGCCGTAACGCGCCACCAGCGTCTCGAAGTGACGGGTATCGTCCGCTGAGTGCTGCGGATAGTAAACCTCGAGCGCATCAAGCCCCGCATCGACCAGGTGCTCGATCTCTCCGTCGCTGAGCTTAGTACGCGCCGGATGCGCGGCACAAGCGACGCCGCCCGCGCGATGAATACGGGCGATGGCCTCTTCCGGCGTGATCTTGACGCGCTGCACGTAACAGCGGCCGCCGTCGGCGATGAGCTCCGGCGTGAACGCGGCGTTGATGTTAGGCACGATGCCGGCTTCCACCATCGCCCTGGCCACATGTGGGCGTCCCACGTTCTCGCTACCGGCGATCGCCTTCACCCGGTCCCACGACACCTGGTACCCCAGCTCATTCAGCTTCTCGACCATCGCGAAGGCGCGACCCAGCCGCCCTGATCGGATGCGTTTGAGCTCCGCGGCGAAGTCGGCGTCGAGGTGGTCGATGCCGTACCCGAGGATGTCCACCTGCCGCTCGTTTTCGTCGAGCGTGGAGAGCTCCACCGCCGAGATGCACTCGATGCCTAACGATTCAGCGGTGGCCAGCGCCTCCGGCACACCGGCCACCGTATCATGGTCGGTGAGCGCGATGGCGGCGAACTTGAGCGCGCGAGCTCGTCGGACGACCTCCGCCGGCGAATCGCTGCCGTCGGACGCAGCCGAATGCAGCTGGAGGTCGGCGACGAGCTCGCGTCCCATCCTAACGAGCGGCGGTCGTCTGGTACGCCTCGGTGAGAATCGCCGCGATCTCCGGGCGTGTGAACTCGGCCGGTGGCATCTCACCGTTCGTCAACATCTCGCGCACTTTGGTCCCCGAGAGTGTGACGTGATGCTCCTTGCCATGCGGACACGTGCGCGGCGACGCGAGGTTACCGCACGTGTTGCAGTAGAAGGAGTGCTCGAATTTGATCGGCGTAATTCCCAGCTCGTGTGGCGGGAACGTATCGATCAGGATCTGCGCGTCGTACGAACCGTAATAATTCCCCACACCGGCGTGATCGCGACCGACGATGAAGTGCGTGCAGCCGTAATTTTTGCGCGCGATCGCGTGCCACACGGCTTCGCGCGGCCCTGCATAACGCATTGCCGCGGGGAAGACGCCGAGGACTACCCGATTCTTAGGGTAGTATTTGTCGAGAATCGCTTCATACGTGCGCATGCGCACATCGGCCGGAACGTCGTCCGACTTCGTCGCGCCCATGAGGGGATGCAGCAGCAACCCGTCGATGTTTTCGAGCGCCACCTTCTGCAGGTACTCGTGCGCGCGATGCACGGGGTTACGGGTCTGAAAGCCGACCACCGTCTTCCACTTCATCGCGTCGAACTTCTGGCGCGTTTCGAGCGGCGTTAGGCGGTACTGCAGGAACTCCGTATAGTCGGGCCGAGAAATGACCCACACAGGCCCGGCCACGTACACGTCCCCCTGCGTCATCACGCGATGCACACCCGGGTGTGCCGTTTCGGTCGTGCCGTAACAGTTCTGTGCTTCGCGCGTCTTGTCCGGCTGATAGATCTCGGTTACCTGCATAACGCCGAGGATTTTTCCCTCGCGATCGGTGAGCGCGATTTCCTGACCCTCGCTCAACGACTTCGCGCGGTCCAACGACGTGCAGAGGTTCACCGGCATCGCCCAAATCGTCCCGTCAGAGAGACGCATACTCTCCACGACGCAGTCGTAATCGAGCTTGCGCAGGAAACCAGTGAGGGGCGAGAGGGCGCCGACGCCGATCATTTCGAGATCGGTCATCTCGCGCTCGTCCAGCGCAAATTTTGGGAGCGCTTTCGCTCGCTCGAGCGCCTCCGCTCGCGCGTCGCCCTTTAGCTCGCGGTCGACTAGCAATCCGCCGTGTGGTGTGCTGGGACCTGGTGCGCGGCGGGAGGCAGCCACTTCGCGCGCAGCCGCAGCGCGCCGATCACCGACTGCCGTCGCGGTTGTCGCCGGCGCCTCACGCGGCACATATCCGCGTTCCTCGAGCAGGTGGATCACTCGGCCGGCGCTCTCCTCGATCGTCTCCTGGTCGGTATCGACGGTCAACTCCGGATTATTCGGGGCTTCGTAGGGGTCGTTCACCCCCGTGAAGTTCTGGATCTCACCCGCGAGCGCCTTCTTGTACATCCCCTTCACGTCACGCTCGATCAGCACGGGCATCGGCGTGCGGACGTATACCTCGAGAAACTCGCCGACTTCGGCACGGGCGTTGTCACGCAGCTGCTTGTAAGGCGAGATGAACGCGGTGAGGACGACGACGCCGTTTCGCGTCAACATCTTCGCGACGAAAGTGATGCGCTCAATGTTCTTGTCGCGGTCTTCTTTGGAGAAACCGAGGTCGCGACAGAGGCTCTGTCGGACCACGTCCCCGTCGAGACGTTCCGTCAGGATGTGGCGCGCTTGCAGCAAGTCATTGACTCGCTTGGCGATGGTGGTTTTTCCGGAGCCTGAGAGACCAGTGAACCAAACAGTGACACCTTTCTGCATTTACGGATTCCAGTTGTGGGCGGGGCGGCAAGAGTTGCCGCACGTGGACACTAGGTTGAAAACACTTGCGATAACGTGCCTAGCGGGAGCCATTGAGGCAGCAACAGCGTAACGCGAGCGTCGCGCCAGCGGGTACCCGTTGCGTTCCGATACTGCGCAGTTGCACTATGTTGCCTCGCGTTTTCGCAGTCTTGGGTGACGCGGCACAAGTATAGCGGACAACGCGTCCCTAGCTTGTACGGAGTAGCGCGAGAACCTGGAACGAATAGGAGTTTTCCCCCGTGTATATCGGCCCTGATGCGCTCATGCCGGTGGCGTCGTTTTTTGCGGCGGTCGTCGGCGTCCTGTTGATGTTCTGGCGTCGTGTGTGGGGTGCTGTGCGGATGATATTCAGTCGAGTTTTAGAGAAGGCCAAGAGCTAGCGCTGCGGGGCTTCCGGCGCTGATGACCGCGCCGAAAACGGTGATTGTCGTTGGGCTTGATGGTCTAGAGCCCACGATCGTCGACAACATGATGCAAGCGGGTGAGCTGCCAAGTCTCGCCCGCCTTCGTGTTTCCGGAGGCTACAGCCGCGTCGCCACCACATGGCCGGCACAGACGCCGGTCGCCTGGTCGACGTTCGCTACCGGTGTGAACCCCGGTGGCCACGGGATCTACGATTTTCTCCGGCGTGATCCCAAGACGTACTCCCCCGATCTCGGGCTCAATCGCTACGAACAAAAGAGCGCCTTTCTCCCGCCCAAAGTGGTCAACCTGCGGCGCGGCAAGACGCTCTGGGAGGTGCTTAGCGCTGCCGGCATCCCCTCGGCTGTTGTTAGGTGCCCGTGCACGTATCCGCCCGAGACGCTCAAAGGACGCCTCTTGGCCGGAATGGGAGTCCCCGATGTGCGCGGCGGCCTTGGCACGGCGACGTTTTACACGACCGCTGCTGGAGTTGCCGCGCGCGAGAGCGAACAAGTCGTTAGGCTCGAAGCGCAAGGGAACACTGTCAGCACGCATCTCATCGGGCCACGCAACCCCAAAAGCAAAGACGACCTGCGCAGCCCCATCACGCTGGCGGTCGATCGCGCCGCACGATCGCTGACGTTGCGCAGCGAAGGTCGCCCCTCGTCGCTGGTCCTGAAGGAGGGCGTCTGGAGTGAATGGCTCGCCGTCAAGTTCAAGGCGGGCCTCATGCAGAACGTCGCCGGGGTGGTGCGCTTTTTACTCGTTAGGATGGAGCCCGAGCTCGAGATCTATGCGTCGCCGGTCAACTACGATCCGACGGCGCCGGCGTTCCCGATTTCGCATCCGTGGGAGTACTCTACAGAGCTGTCCAAGGCGATCGGCACGTATTACACGGCAGGCATGGTCGAAGACCACACCGGTCTCTCCAACGAACGCTTTTCCGAGGAAGCCTACCTCGCGCAATGCGACGAAGTGATGCGCGAACGCGAGCGCATGCTCCACCTGGAGCTGGATCGCTTGCGCGAAGGTTTTCTGTATTGCCTGTTTGATACGCCGGATCGTGTGCAGCACATGTTTTGGCGCTTCGGGGAGGAGAACCATCCGGCGAACCGCGAGGAGGAAACGCGTCGCCGCGAGATGGCCGGTGTGATTCGGGCGCACTACCGCGCGTGCGACGGCGTCATCGGCCGCGTCCTCGAACGGATAGGCAACGATACGCTCCTCATCGTGTTGAGCGATCACGGTTTCAACTCCTTTCAGCGTGGCGTGCATATCAACGCCTGGCTGCACCAGAACGGCTACCTGGCGCTCAAGCGAGGCGTATCGCCGGGGCACGACGCCGGGGAATTCTTCAAGCACGTCGACTGGGGACGCACCAGGGCCTACGCGCTCGGCATCGGCAGCGTGTACTTCAATGTGCGCGGCCGCGAAGGAGAAGGAGTTGTCGACGCGTCACAGACCGATGCGCTGGCGCAGGAGATCGCAGGTCGCCTAACGAATCTTACTGACGACGCGCGCGGAGCGCAGGCTGTCCGGACGGTCGCCACCAAGCGGGCGGTCTATTCGGGGGCATACGTTGATGAGGCACCCGATCTCGTCGTCGGTTTTGCCGCGGGGTATCGCGCGTCGTGGACGACCGCGCTGGGTGGTATACCGGGCGCGTTGTTCGAGGACAACGTCAAGAAATGGGGTGGCGATCATATCATCGATCCGGCGCTCGTTCCCGGCGTCCTCTTCATGAACCGCTCGTTTAACGGCGCGCAGGCTCGCCTCGTCGATCTAGCGCCGACCATCCTTGGTTCGTTAGGCGTACCGCGAACCGGCGCAATGGAAGGAGCGTCGCTCATTGATTGAGCCGCGCCGGGCGCCCTCGCTCTGGCTCTTCGCGGCGCCACGACCCACGACGCCGCACCTGGACGCGTTTGCGCGCGACGGCGCAGTGTCCGAAAACGCAATTGCAACGTCGAGCTGGTCACTTCCCTCACACGCCAGCATGCTCACTGGCCTGTGGCCGCACGAACAAGGAGGCGGTACCGTGGGCCCGTGAACAGCGACCTCCCGACTGTGGCTGCGGCATTTCGCGCGAGGCTTTCATCACTTCGATGAACTATCGCCGCAACCTCGCACAGTCTGCTCCTGACACCAACAGTGAGTCAGACGCAGGCGGTCCAGTTGGCGATGGGAAACGCGCGCGTTGGATATCAGCCCGGCATCGTGTACTCCTTTCGTCCTCGCAATCTGCGACTCGTCGGTGTAACGCGAGCGGCACGGCGCGATCGCGTATCTCGATAGCATCGTGCATGGTGGGTTGACCGAGCTGCAGCGCTGTGGTGAGCTTGACAGAACCATCGTGGTGATCACCTCCGACCATGGCGAACTGTTCGGCGAACACGGCTTCGACGGTCACCAGTCAGATATATCTTGGTCCGATCGCTCACTGCTCGATTCGACCATGCACCATATCTGGTTAGCAAACGGCGAAGAGCTGTACGAATGGCGCAGCGATCCGGACGAGCTGACCAATCTCGCGCGCAGTTCCGCGCACGCGGCTATCATCCTCCGGCAGCGGCAGACTGTGGACTCACTCATTACACCCGCGCGATCGAAACACACAACCTCGCGGTCGGGGCGTTGGCGCAGCAGTTCCTGGCTCGGTTGGCGGCCGTCCATGGCCAGGCGTTGCGACGTGTCCAACCACCTTCTACCTCAGCGCGGCCGTACTGGTCGCGGTCAGCGCCGGAACGGTACGTGAGCTCAGCCATTCCTCCAAGTCGAACACCATGAAACTGTTGGTTATCGGACTCGATTGCGCCGCGCCGGCGCTGCTCTTCGGCGACGAGCGCCTCAGGAATATCCGCCGTCTCATGGACGGCGGTTGCTACGGACGTCTCGAGAGCGTGATCCCGCCGATCACAATCCCGGCGTGGCGTTGCATGACGACGAGCCAGGATCCGGGCTCGTTAGGCATCTACGGCTTCCGTAACCGCGCTGACCACACGTACGCCAACCTTTCCATCGTCAACTCCAAGTCGTTCAAAGCGCTGGCGATCTGGGACTACCTCGCCCTGGAAGGAAAGAAGTCGGTGTTGATCGGTGTGCCGCCATCGTTTCCGCCGCCTAAGGTGAACGGCATCGCAGTCGGCTGTTTCATGACGCCGACCGTCGATGACGAATACACGCATCCTGCGCGAATCAAAGACGAGATCAAGGCACTGGTCGGCGAGTACCTCGTCGACGTGAAAGGCTTTCGCACCGACGACAAGGACTGGCTGCGCGATCAGATCTTCGAGATGAGTCGCAAGCAGTTTCAGGTCATTCGTCACTACGTGCAGCACGCCGAGTGGGACTATTTCCATTTCGTGAACATCGCGCTGGACCGGGTGCACCACGGGTTCTGGAAGTACATGGACCCGGCGCACCCCGACCACGAGCCTGGAACCAAGTACGAACGCGTCATCGCGGATTTCTATCTGCACCTCGACGAAGAAATCGGCCAGCTGTTGGAGCTGCTCGACGACCAGACCGCGGTGCTCGTCGTTTCCGACCACGGCGCGCAGGCGCTGCACGGCGGATTCTGCGTCAACGAGTGGCTCGTGCAGGACAAGCTGCTCACGCTCGATGAATACCCGGCGCAGGTCACTCCATTCGGCAAGCTCAAGGTCAACTGGCCCAAAACAAAAGTATGGAGCGAAGGTGGGTACTACGCCCGCGTCTTCATCAACGTCCAGGGTCGCGAACCTCAGGGTGTCGTCCCCGCGGCGGACTACGAGCGCTTTCGCGACGAGCTGAAAGCCAAGTTGGAAGCCACCACGGATGCCCAAGGCAAAGCGTTAGGCACGCTCGTCTTCAAGCCGCAGGCGGTCTATCGCGCTGTCAATAACGTGGCGCCCGATCTCATCGTGCACTTCGGCGCGCTCGACTGGCGTTCGATCGGCGGCGTCGGATACAACGGGACGTTGCACGTGCGCGAGAACGACACCGGACCGGACGACTGCAATCACGCGCAGTTCGGCGCGTTCATCCTCGCGGCGCCTAACGTGCCAGCCGTGGGCGAGTTGCAAGGCGCTCGCCTGCTCGACATCGCTCCGACCCTGATGGAAGTCGGCGGTTACGACATCCCGGACACGTTTCAGGGACGCTCGTTGTTTGGCGGCTCACTCGCTGAGGCGAAGGCCGGTGGTGATCTGTCGAGTGATGCCGAGGAGATCATCCGCCAGCGGTTGAGCGGATTGGGCTACATCTCCTGATAGCTCTCGCTAGGCAGCAGGTTTCGCTGCGGGATTAAAGATGGAAACCGATTTCAGTTGCAAGGCGCGGCCTGCGCGGCCTGCGCGGCCTGCCGACACGCTTATTTAGCCATGCTACCCCGTCTCACACGCTGGTCACGACGACTCCACCGGTGGCTTGCTTGGGGCCTTGGAATACTGGTCGCGATGTGGGTGATCACGGGGGTCTTCATGATCCTCCCATCAGCGCCGGTGCGGTTCGCGCCCCTCGCGCCGATCGATGCAACGGCCGCGGTGCGCTCGCCTAACGAGGCCGCATTAGCCCTGCCGTCAGCGGCCGCGTCGCGCGTACGGACCGTGTCGCGGCGCAACCTGGGGGGGTCGTTGCTCTACCATTTCGTTTTGCAGAACGGGCGTCACGTCTTCGTCGACGCGACAACGGCGCGGCGCGTCGAATTCAGCGATACGCTCGCGCGAGCTATCGCGCGTGCCGCGATTGTCGGCGGCGAGGTGGGCCCGCCGTTGACGCGCCTCGAGCGACATGACCGCCGCTATCGCACTGGACCACTGCCGGCGTACCGATTTCAGCTCAACAACTCAGATCGCACCATGATACACGTGAGCGCCGGCGGCACGGTCAACGCGACGAGCCGCTACAATCAGTTTCGCGCGATGATGGGCCGGCTGCACCAGTTTGAGCTGCCGCTGATACACATTCCCAGCCGGCCGCGCCGCGCGGCGTTGGTCGTCACCAGCGTCATCACCGTCGTGCTGGTGGTAACGGGGTATGTACTCGTCTTTCCGCTACGCCGCCGCAGCGCCGCTGAGTAAATCCGCGCGCCAGATATCGCTGCGATTTCACTTCAAGTATCCGGGCTCGCTCGGCGATCGCAAGGGCAACTGCTGTCGGATGCGACGGATGACATCGGATCGACCGGATTCGTTCTGCGCTGTGTCGCAGTCCATCATCTCGTCCACTCGGCCGATTCTCGTGATTACATAATTGTTAGGCGCGTGCATCGGCGGCTCGGATGCGCAGCTGGCCGTGCCAGTACCTAACGAGTAATCGCCGCCGGCCGATCGTTGACATGTACGTCTCGCGCCTGGGCCTGATCGACCAGCGCTCGCGCGCGTTGCAAGGTCGCGTGCAACCCCGGCGCTGAGAGCACATTGGCACGCTCCCAGGGATCGGTCCTGATGTCGTACATCTCTTCAGAACCATCCGGACCGCGGATGTAGTGATGCCCGTCTACGACGACAGACTTCATCCCGCCCTTGGACACCGGGATGGAGGCGGGGAGGTTGCGCGTGTATCCAACTTCGCCGAAAATCGGCGACGCATGCTCTGCGAGCACGCCTAACGACTCAGCTCCGGCGCGCCAATGTGCGGCCAGCGACCGGCCTGGGAGCGTCGTCGTGGCGGGCGCGCGCACCAGGTCCAGGATGGTTGCTGGCACATCGGCCAGCGTGACCGGTGTGGCCGCCGTCATTGCGTGCGGCACGTGGCCTCCGGCGATGATGAGCGGCACATGCAAGCCGGGGAAATACAGCGTGTTCCCGTGATTCATCTGGCCGTGCTCATTGAACTCTTCACCGTGGTCGGCAGTCACGATGATGACCGTATTCTCGAGCAACCCTCGCCGCTCCAGCGCCGCAAAGAGCTCACCCAACTTGCTGTCGAGATACGCAATGGACGCGTCATAGGAATCGCGGAGTCCCTGCACCTCCTCCTTGGTGAAAGCGCCCGCTTCGGAAATGCGTGTAGGGGGCTCGCGTCCGGAGAACATCGTGTCGTAAGGCGCCGGGGGTTCGTACGGGTCGTGCGCGTCGAAGTAGTTGATGAATGCGAAGAAGGGACGCTCCGGCGTACGTCGTCCTTCATCGTCCAGCCAGGCGAGGAAACGTTCATTCATGCGCTCAGCGCCGAGGCGGCCCGGAACGCTGTACCGTCCCCTGCGCCTGAGAAACCAGAAGGCGACGACGCGCGAAAGGGCACTGCTGCGAACCATCTCAGGGAGCGAAACGTCGTAGTCGCGATAGTATCCGAAGCCGCGCGTCACGCCGAATTCGTACGAGCAGTAGCGTGTGTTGGCCGCGATACCGGCGGTGAGATAGCCGAGCGTCGTTAGGCGCTCAGCCAGTGTTGGAAACTTACGGTCCAGCGGTACATCGTAGGCTGCCGTCATCTCGTGCGCGTAGCGTCCCGTGAAGAGCGACGAATGCGTCGGAAGTGTCCACGGCGCCGTAGCCACCGCGCGATCGAAACGCACGCCGCGTGCGGCGAGTCGTTCCAGCGTGGGCGATGTCGGCCGAGCATAACCATACACGGAGAGCGACAGTGCCCGCACGGTATCGAGCACCAGAAGCAAAACGTTAGGCGTTCCCTGTTGCGCCGCCGGCAATGCCTTGATCCCTTGGGACTCGCGCCAGAACCGTAATCCATTGAATGCAACGCCGCCGAGCGCAGCGACTACCGCGAGTCCGCCGGCGAGCCAGCGCATCGTGCGCTGCGCGCCGCTCGGTCGCTTGCGCGCGAACAGCGCCAACTGGAGCGCGACGCCGCCCGCAAGAACCAGAAGTGCACCAGTGTGCAAGCGTCCTCGCAGGATCAGAAGCGGCTGCAGCGCTGCCATGAACGCGGCGAGTGCTACGGCGCTTGGCAGCGCCCACGCGGGCTTGCGCCAACGCACAAGCGCCCACACGAGCAGAATCGGCGGCGCCATGAACAGCAGATTCGCGATTGGTGCGAGCCAAATGCCTTGCGGGTTGAGCAGAGTGATTCTCCCCAACACGATCCGCGCGCCGAGAATCCACGAGAACTCAGCCAGGGCTCCCGCCAGTGCTGCGCAAGCGATGACTATCCACACATCACGTAAGCGATTGGGGCGCTCGACAAGGCTCACAGATCCCTATTCCGGCAGAAGGTCGACATAGCTGCTGCAGCAGGCAGGCAGATTATTCGAGGCGCTGCACACGGCGCTAGCTGCTGAGGTGCAAGGGCCAGCGACTGTCACTAGGATACGCCAAGCCAACTTAGTAGCGGGGTGGGGGGGGGGGGTTTTTTTTGTGGATGAAGGGGGGGGGGGGGGGGAAAAAGCGGGGGGGGTGTGGTGGGGGGAGGGGGGGGGGGGGGGACGAAT
>JBQTIF010000048.1:0-9082 GCA_052388395.1 Gemmatimonadaceae bacterium
CATCAGACAAGGGCATTGCAGCAGAAGCAAGAGTGGACGACACGGCGACATCCTCGATCACCCTCGTACACTAAACCACGGGGAGATCGGCGTCTCACTCATATTGGCAGAGAGGGGGGACGGCGGGTAGACTCACTGGTTCAATGACCCAGCGCAGGACCTCGTGGGGCTGATGCTGACACTGCGCGTATTTGACGACACGTTTCCAAGGGAGCCATTTCAAAAAGCTGTGTACGCGGCGATCAGTGACTAGTAGTGTTCCAGCAACCCGTGTTTACAGCTACAACTATCCGGCTTAACCGAAAGAGCGGATTGAACGAATTCAGTTCGTTGCACAGAATAAAGCACCAGTCGACGCATTTGAGCTCAGCTTTTGAGTATTGCGCCGCTGAATTTCGCTATCGCACGGAGCAATCAGACCAATTCGTTGCATCCGTTGAATCCGGATTGTAGTTGCTCTTGATATTTGGACCGTAAAAAAACGATGACCAGCGCCAGCTTTTCAACAGTGCTTGCTGCTTCGTTAGCAAGTGTGCTGCTCGTGACTCCATCGCGATCACAGACGCGCGCGGTGCGCATCATTCAAACGAATGCTGCTGGTGACAATGTCCATCTCATCGACCCGGCCACGAATCGCGTCGTCGACATCATCGAAGGAATTCCAATCGCGCACGGCGTGACGTCGCACCCGGATGGCAGCGCGCTGTATTTCAGTAATGAGGTCGATCGCACGCTCGACATAGTACCGGCGGCGACACTCAAAGTTGCGAAAAAAATTCCGCTGTCCGGTCGGCCTAATAACGTCGCGATCACACCCGACGGACTCAAGCTCTACGTCGCGATCAGAGAAGAATCGAACGCCTTCGTTGATGTGATCGATGTGCGCGCCGAGAAGGTGGTGAAGCGCATCAAGACCGCTGGTGGCGTGCATAACGTGTACGTCACACCAGATGGAAAACATGCGGTGGCCGGGATGATCGGGGCGCGAACGCTTACGGTGATTGATACTGGCACCGACGAGCCGCTCTGGTCCCTCGAGTTCGATGGCGGCGTGCGTCCAATGGCGTTCGAAAAAGCGCCGGATGGCTCCACGCAGCGGATCTTTGTCCAAATCTCCGACTTTCATGGGTTCTACGTCGTCGATTTCGCCAAACGAACCGTGGTCCAGAAAGTCGTTATGCCCGACCTCCCGATAACACGCACCGACGACGATGGTCTTCAGGGATCACCGGGTCACGGCTTCGCGATTTCGCCAGACGGCGCGACAATATGGTCGACAAGTAAGCCTAACAACCACGTCTACGCGTGGTCCCTGCCGGATCTCAAGTTCCTTGGCGGCGTGCCGGTTGGCTCCCACCCCGACTGGCTGACGATGACGCCGGATGGGCGCTACCTCTATTCCGGGAACGCCGGCTCGAATGACGTCTCCGCCGTCGATACGAAAGCGATGAAGGAGGTCGCGCGCATTCCAGTGGGACAGGTGCCCAAGCGCAATCACACTGCACTGCTTCGCGTTAGGTGAGGCCGCCGCTTCGGTTTTTGTGCGCTGCTGTCTTCTGCGCGTTGCCCGCTCCTTCTGGCGCGCAGCGCGCGCTGAGCTTTGAGGCATACCGCGAGCGCGTAGAACCGATCTTTCTCAAACGACGCACGGGTCACGGGCCGGGGCTTTCTCCGTGTGCAGCGTGTCACGCGCACAGCGGGACGCCGCTCAAGCTCGAGGCGCTAGAGGAGGGAGAGAACGGGCGCGTGTTCTGGTCCGAGGCTGCGTCGCGCAAGAACTTCGAAGCCGTGGCGCGTTTAGTGGTCCCGGGAAGCCCCGAACGCAGCCGTCTGCTGCGCAAGCCACTCGCTGTATCGGCCGGAGGAATTCCGTTTCACGTCGGCGGCAAGTTCTGGCAATCGCAGGCCGATCCCGACTGGCAGCTCATCGCCGAGTGGATCCGCGCCGCTGATGTGCGATCAGCCACGACAGAACGAGCAGCGCGCGGCCTCGACTTCGAATTCTTTCGCAGCTGCGTACAACGCCTCTTTTTGAGCAAACGGCCCGGGCTCGTCGAGTGCGTGCACTGCCATAATGTGGAGCCGCGCAACTTCGCACCGCCCATTCCAGCAGGACGCGCCTTCTGGAACCTGGAAGAGTCGCAGCGGAACTTCGTCGCCGTTAGGCAGTACGTCGAGCCGGGCTTCCCGCTCATGAGCCGCTTCCTGCTACATCCGCTCGCGCCACAAGCAGGAGGCGATCATATGCACGCCGGTGGCAGGCGCTGGGCGTCGCAGGACGATCCCGAATGGCGCATGCTCGCAGCGTGGGTTCAAGGCGAGCGCCCCGCGTGCGTCATCGAGTGAGCCACCGGTTGACCGAGTGAAGGAAAAAGCCGAGACGCTTGTCGTCGATGGACGTGAGGTGTCGATCTCGAATCCGGGCAAAGTGCTCTTTCCCGACGCCAAGATCACCAAGCTCGATCTGGCGCGCTATTACATCGCAGTTTCCGAAGGTGCGCTTCGTGGAGCGGGCGGTCGGCCTAACGTCTTAGTCCGCTACCCTAACGGGATCACAGGCGAGTTTTTTTATCAGAAGCGCGCGCCGGAATCTCGGCCGGAATGGATCGAGATCGTTTCGCTCAAGTTTCCCTCCGGACGCAGCGCCGATGAAGTCGTGCCGCGCGACACGGCAGCTTTGGTGTGGTTGGCCAACCTCGCCTGCCTCGAACTGCATCCGCATCCCGTACGCGCAGATGACCTCGATCACCCGGACGAGCTGCGCGTCGATCTCGATCCGGTCCCTGGTGTTGAGTGGCCTCAAGTACGAGAGGTCGCACAGGTAGCCGACGCGACGTTGCGCGACTTCGGCCTGCTCGGATGGCCGAAGACGTCAGGCTCACGCGGCATGCACGTTATCGCCCGCATCCAACGAAAGTGGACGTTCGACGAGGTGCGCCGAGCTGCGCTCGCCTTCGCACGTGAAGTCGAGCGGCGTGCGCCGACGATCGCCACGAGCAAGTGGTGGAAAGAGGAGCGGCATGGCGTTTTCGTCGATTACAATCAGAACGCCAAAGATCGCACCGTCGCCTCAGCGTACTCCGTGCGGCCCAAGCCGGACGCACGCGTCTCAGCGCCGTTAGGCTGGGACGAAGTCCCCGATTGCGAACCGGCCGACTTCACGATGTTTACGATGCCCGATCGATTCGTTAGGCTCGGCGATCGGCATGCGGGAATCGATGACAACGCTGGTTCGATCGAGCAACTGCTGGAGCTTTCCGAGAAACACGAGCGCGACGGACTCGGTGACGCACCGTGGCCGCCGCACTACAAGAAGCAGGAGGGTGAGCCGCGACGTGTGCAGCCGTCCAAGCGGCGCGTGTCGAAGTTCCCGCTCATCGAGATCGGTCGCGCGCCCAAGAAGGAAGATGTGCTCGCCGGACTCGAACGCTGGAAGAAACGTCACCCAAAAGCCGCTGCACTCCTCGAGCCGGCCGACGTGTTAGTCGACTCGATGCGGGGTCGTTTTACGACGTGGACGCGCATCCGCGTGAACTTGCAGCATGTGCCTGTGGAGCTGCGGCCGGATCAAGAGCCGCTGGATCCGGACGAAACACCATCGTGGAGCGCCTAGCGCAGCTTATCGCGGAACCGCTCAAGCGCGTGATAGGTGAGAGCCAAGAGCGTGAGAAGTGATAGCCAAAAGCGTGAGCAGTAGAACCGAAAAGTGCCGTCACCTCTCACGCACGTTGCCCTCACCTATCACGCAGTTCGTCCTCACCTATCACGCAGTGCCTTAGCTACTCGGCGTCACCCACCCGAAAAGATCTTCTGTAGTTCGTACGGTGTCGTCACCTCGAGCTGTTCGTACGTACAATCGTTAGGCTGCTTGTCCGGCCGCCAGCGCAGAAAAGTTGCCGCGTGCCGGAAGCGATCCCCCTGCATATGGTCATACTTGACCTCGCAGACACGCTCGACCCGTAGGGCTTCCCATGAGAGATCCTTCCCGGCGCTCCAGCGACTCTGTCCACCTGGCATGCGCCCCTCTCCCTGAGCGATTGCCCACTCAGCCCATGGATGCCCAGCGACCGCGTTCTCTCGCAGTGGGGCCAGCTCCGCAGCGAGTTGCGTGCGCATTTCCATTGTGAATGACGACGTCACGCCGACGTGCTGCAGCTTCCTTTCCTCGTCGTAGAGACCGAGTAGGAGCGAACCGATCGCGCCCTTATCGACTTTGTACCAGCGGAATCCGGCGACGACGCAGTCCGCGGTGCGCGCATGTTTCACTTTGATCATCGACCGCTTGCCGGGCTCGTAGCGTGCGTTCAGCGGTTTCACGATCACGCCGTCGAGCCCTGCCCCCTCGAACTCCTTGAGCCAGCGCTCAGCCGTTAGGCGGTCACGTGTGCATGGAGTCAGGTAGACTGGCGGGCCAACGCCAGCGAGCATCTGTTCCAGCGTCGCCCGTCGCTCGTGTTGTGGAACAGACATCAGATTCTTGCCATCGGCGGCGAGAACGTCGAATGCGACGAAGGACGACGGCGTTTCTTTCGCGAGCTTCGCTACGCGCGACGCGGCGGGGTGCAGCCGCATCTGCAACAGGTCGAAACTGAGGCCGTTGGGCGTGGTGATGACGATCTCGCCGTCCAGCACGCAGTCGTTAGGCAGCTGTGCCAGGAGCGCGTCGTGCAACTCGGGGAAGTAGCGATCCAGCGGCTTGAGGTCGCGGCTTTGCATGTAGACATCGGATCCGCTGCGAAAAACGATGGCGCGGAAGCCGTCCCACTTCGGCTCGAACATGACGTTTTCACTCCCCCCTTGGGGGAGAGCATCGCTGAGCTTCGCCAGCATCGGCTCAATCGGCGGTGCGATAGGGAATGCCACGGTCCCAGGTGTTGTTGTCATTATGGATCGGGGAGTATTCCGCTTCGGCGGAACCTGGTGTCTAATCCAGGTGTCGGGGTGGGGGCCAATGGCGGAGGATCGACACATTTAGCAAGGACGGCGGTACCATAGCGGAGCCCAAGCATTTTTGCTCCGCAGTCCCGCCGCTTTTTGGCGTCGTCACAGTTGAGGTGGTCCATGCGGTCCGTGCGTTGCGATTCATGTGGGATGAAGGCGATGCTTGCAGCTTCGCAATGCCCCCACTGCGGTCATCTCTTCGAGCTGCGTGATGGCTTCGGCGAGTCCCTTCCGCTAGCACACTGCGGTTCGTGCGACTCGTATTATCCCCTCAGACAGGGATCGTGTCGCTGGTGTGGAACGAAGCCTGAGGGGTTCCGCATCGCGCCGTATGCAGTGAAAGGTGTTGGCGCGCTGGTATTTGCAGGACTCGTCGCCGCCGCCTGGCTTACCAATCGGGATGACAGCGAGGCTGAGCCACCGACCGTTGTCGTGAACAAACCAGCAGAGACTACCGTCACGATCAACGTGGATTCCGGCGTCGACTTTCAAGCGCCGGTCTTCGCAGGAATAGAGGACACGCTCAGCGGACAGCCAACAACAGTCGCCGTCGACTTGCCAGTCCTTGAGTCGGCCCCTCCTGCATTGGATCCGGCGCAACCGATGCCGGCTGTGGATTCCACGCCGCTCCCAGCACCGGCTGTCGTGGCCGTACGATCCGCAGCCCCGACAAAGGTCGCGCCTCGTTCGTCGCCCAGCGTTCGCTGGGTGCGAGCCACCGCACGCAAATGGGTCACGGTGCGTGCTAGCGCGACTCACAAATCGCGCATCGTCGCGGCGATCGGTCCCGACACTCGGGTTCAGCTCGGTGAGTCGCAGGGTGATTGGCGGCGCATCAGAACGAAAGGAATTTCAGGCTGGGTTGAGCGCGGCAAGTTCTAGGCGTTTGGAAGGAGACTTGCCGGGCGTACCATTGTGCGCACCGTGGCCAAGTCGAACACTGACACGAACGGACTGATCGCTGCCCTGCTCCGCGACCTCGCCTTTCTCCAGAAGGGGAAGCAGAGCGAGTGGGCGTACAAACGCGCGGCCGCTACCATCTATGGTTTGGATGAGCCGATCGAATCGTTGATCGGAGCTGCTGGCTCGCTCCCAAAGCTTGAGAACGTGGGGCCCAAGTCGAATCAGGTGATTCTGGAAGTCCTGGAGACTGGCACATCCGCAACTGTCGAGCGGGCGGTGCGCGAAGGCGGGAAGGTCGACGAGATCGAAGCTCGGCGCGCGCTGCGTGATCACTTTCTCAGTCGCGCTCAAGTCGTTGCTGCGCTGCGTGACAGCGGCCTCTCCGGTCCCTCGTTAGGCGACTACAACGGCGACCTGCAGATGCACTCCGTGTGGAGTGACGGCGAGCAGACGTTCGCCGAGATCGTCGCGACCGGATTGAAGCGTGGCTACAAATACTCGGCGGTGACCGACCACTCGCACGGCCTCAAGATTGCCCGCGGCGTGCCGATGGCTGACATACCGAAGCAGCAGCGCGAGATCGATGCAGTCAATGAGGAGTTGGCCGATCGTTTTCGATTGCTCAAGGGGATCGAGGCCAACATTCTGGCTGACGGATCGCTGGACTTGACGCCTAACGATATCCGCCAATTTGAGCTTATCGTCGCGGCGCCGCATTCGGCGTTGCGGTCGGATGCTGATCAAACCTCGCGAATGAAGCGCGCGGTCGAAACACCTGGCGTGCACATCATCGGGCACCCGCGCGGGCGGCAGTATGGATCGCGCGCGGGGGTGCGCGCCGACTGGGATGCGGTGTTTGCCGCTGCGGCGCAAGCGAATGTCGCGATCGAGATCGACGGCGATCCAGCTCGGCAGGATATCGACTTCGACCTTGCTCCGCGCGCGGTCGCGGCTGGTTGCTTGTTCGCCCTCGACAGCGATGCACATGCGACGCGCGAGCTGCAGTACGCCGAAACCGCAATTGCACATGCACGACTCGCCGGCGTGCCGAGTGAACGCGTCATCAACTGTTGGCCACTCGATCGGCTGCTGGAATGGCTGTCTAATCGTTAGGTCGTGCACAGCCTGCTTCACCAGTAGAGTAGGGACCACCTAACGGTGGTCCCCCTCATCAAACCGGACGTGCGGATTTCCCGCATCCGGCTTTCCCAGCAGGTTCACCTGAAGATTATCGAATGAGCGTGCCCGCGGCTAATCCTCAGCCGTTAAGCATTGTTAGGCAGAAATGCACGGACCGCTTCAATTGTGTCCGCCTCGTCCGCGCGTTTGTCGGGCCGATACCCTTTCACACGCGCGAAGCGCAGAGCCACCCCACCAGGATAGTGCGGACTGTACTGCACGTCGTTGAACGCGATTTCAACGACAAGCTCAGGACGCACCCATACGATGTGGCCCTCGCGCCGAACCTCGCGCGCAAGCATTGCCTTCGTCTGCCACTCCAGCATTTCGTCTGTCATGCCCTTGAAGGTCTTGCCCAGCATAACGAATTCGCCCGTGGCTGGATCGCGCGCACCCAGGTGAATGTTGCTGAGCCATCCCTTGCGTCGCCCTGAACCCCACTCGACCGCGAGAACAACGAGATCGAGCGTGCGCGCTGTTTTCACTTTGAGCCACGCCGATCCGCGACGGCCGGCTGCATATGGCGCTGCGAGGGACTTCACCATCACGCCTTCATGTCCGACCGCGAGGGCATCCGATTCGAAGCGCTGAGCTTCTTCGCTGTCAGCTGTTACGATGCGCGGCACGCGCACCTCGGGTGGCATTGCTCTGTCGAGCGTCTGCAAGCGATCGCCTAACGGGTGATCGAGGAGCGGCTCGCCGTCGCACCATAACACGTCGAAGAAAAAAGGCTTGAGCGGCAACTCTGACCGCTGCGCCGCGATGTCGAGCCGGCGACCGAAGCGTCGCATGGTGACCTGAAATGGTAGCGGCTTGCCGTCCGCCGTTAGCGCTATCACTTCGCCGTCCAAGATGAGCTCGCGCGATGCGAGCGCGCGCAGCGCCTCGATCACCTCGGGAACACGATCGGTCACCTCGTTGAGGCTGCGGGTATAGACCGCGACGCGATCGCCCTGCTTGTGCACCTGGATACGCGCGCCGTCGAGCTTCCACTCGACGGCCATTGCGATGCCACTGCTCAACGCCTCGGCCACGTTAGGCGCCGAATCGGCGAGCATCGGCTGTATCGGTCGAAAGAGCTCGAGCTGGTAGCGCGTCAGCGCCGCTGCCCCTTCGCTGCCCAGCACGGCGCTCGCTACCGTGCCAAGATCACCCGCCAGCATGACGGCGCGCCTAACGCGATCGCTCGGTAAATCCGCCGCCTTTGCCACCGCCTCGAGCAGTACGCCCTCCAGCGCACCCTGACGCACCTCACCGATCGCGAGCGCCATTAGAAACTGCTGTTCTTCGGCTGTCGCCCGTGTGAGCAGCTCGGTCAGCAGTCGAGTGCGTTCGGCGGTTGAGCGCTTTCCCTTGACTGATTGCAGTTCGTCCAGCGCGCGATCGACTTCGCGCAATTCCAACATTGGCTCCGTCGCGGGCGTGTGATCCTGCGCCGCGGATACTGCGCTCCAGCCGATTCCAATCCGCCCCTGCCGCGGCAACCCTGTGAGAAAGCCGATAGCGATCGGAACTTCATCGCTTTCCAGTTGCTTGAGCAATGCCGCCAGCTTAGAAGTCTTTTCCAGGCGCCCAGAGGTGGCTCCTACAGCGGTCGAAGTACGCACCAGCTCAGAGAGCTTCATCGCAAAGTCGTCACGTAAAACGCGTTATAGCCGAATACACCGCGATAGGTGATGGTCAAGGGCATGATGAGGAGAGGTGAGGGCAATGGCGTCGAAAACAGACCCTCTCGTTCGACATGTAGGTAAAGGGTAGTTTCAGCCGTTCGGCAGCGACGAGTTTTCGTCACACATGTAATGGATTCTTAGGACCAGCAGGCGACGAGAAAACATGTTCATACGCGACCTCCGATACGCCATTCGCAGCCTAGCCCGCGCCCGCGGCTTCGCCATCGCCGTGATCCTGACTCTCGGCCTCGGGATCGGCGCAAACACAGCCATCTTCAGCGTCGTTCGCGGCGTTTTACTGCGCCCGCTCCCGCACCGCGACGGCGACCGGCTCGTCTATCTGCGCCATTCGATCAATGGACCCGGCGGCGAGGACATCAACTTCTCCG
>JBQTIF010000049.1:0-2707 GCA_052388395.1 Gemmatimonadaceae bacterium
ACACTCTTCCCCAACCCGCCGCTCTTCCTATCTCCCCTTTGAGCCAATCGACTCTGACCCCCTTTGATGTTTTGCTCTAGCGGCTGATTCGGAAAACAGGGACGAGCGCGTCGACGCCGCCGCCGCCTGGAAGTCGTTCACTTCCTGGTTCGCCCTGAAGCGCGTTAATCAGCACGGCAGCGAAGATTGCTGCGGCACCACCCACCAACGCGTACGTCCGCGTGCGATTCAGCGTGCGGATCTCCCATTCTATGACGCCGCTCTTTGGCACTGTCACACGCTGATGCAGAGTCTGCACGGTGCTGCCGATCGAGGTCTGCGTCATCGTGGGGACTTCCATGACGACCGTGTCCCGCGCATCGGAGATGAGCTTGCCAGTCAAAAGTCGCGGCGTCGTGCCGAGCAGCGGCGCGATGTGATCGCTCGTGATCGCCGATAGGCGCGCGCGAACATCGACGCCCGGCTGAATCTCGGCGGGCTGAATACGCGCGTACGAGTAGCAGCCAGCAGCGTGGGGAAGTGTCAGCGCAAGCGCTATGAGTTGTCGGCGCACGAACCTAGGATGACGTATGAGGCGAGGGACAGCAAGGTTCAACGGTTAGAACTCGTCAGTCACTCTTGATACAACTGATGCGGAATGGGTAAGGGGAGCTCCAGGCATCCGTCGCCGCCTATAGTCGAGCTGCGCGTAGAGCTGCAACAGAGCACGACGTGGCGGGTGATCCGTCTATCGTCTGGCGTCGTTCTACCACGGCTCAACCGCATCCTGCTCGCGGCACTTGGTTGGTTCAAGGCTGAGGACTGGTGGTTCGAAGCCGCGCAGGTGCGCTATGGAGCCCCTAACGAACTAGACGATCGTACTGATGCGGCGACCGTGCGGTTGCGGCACATCCTCCCCGATACCGGGACGGACGCCACGTACGTCGTTAGGCTGGACCGCAAAGAATACCAGCACCGGCTGATGATCGACCGTCTGCTGACGCCAAGCGCCGAGCTGCGTGACGCCGTGTGTTTGAGTGGAGCGGGAACAGTGCCGACGCGCCACGCGCTTGCGTCTGGTTTCGACGTGCGCGTGACGAATGCCGAGCTGGCGCTAATGCGTTAGGGAGCGGCTACCCTCGGCCTGCCAGTCGCGGCCCCGGGCTCGCTCGTAGCTGCCGCCGTGCCGCCGTAATGCGCTCGCGCAGCGCCTGGCTGAGCGAGGAGTCAGCTGCGCCATCCATCGCTTCGAGCAACTCTGCGGCTGCACTGGTTTTGCCACGCCGCACCAAAAACTCGAGAAGAAAAACGTTCGCTTCCGTGCCAACAGCGCGAGCGGGCGCCAGCCGCGCGATGCGCACGAATTCCCGCAGCTCCACTTCCGCGCGTCGGTAGTCGCCTAACGCCTCATGCGCACGCGACGCGCGACGCAGGACTATGCCTAGCTCGCCGCGCGCGTTGACACCGAGAGTCTGCGCAACATCGCGGGCGGCATCGTAGTCGCGCAGAGCATCGGCCGGACGGCCGGCGTCGTATTTCACGTCGCCAAGCACCCGCAGCGTCGACGCAATGCTGCTGTGCCGCGTTCCATATGCTCGACTCAGAATCTCGAGCGCCGACGCCAGCAACGATTCTGCCGCGGCGTAATTCTTAAACGCACGCAGCTCGTTCGCCAGCATGGTCATGCTGTTGGCGACAAGCGGATGCCGCGCGCCCACGACGCGCTTGCGGCTCTCGAGTATCTCGCGATGTAATGCGGCCGCGGCCTCATGGTCGCGCTGCCGGCTCAGCATCGTCGCGAGATTGGTCTTCACGTTGGACGTGCGCTGGTGGTCATCGCCTAACAGATCCCTCAATAGTCCAAGCGCGGAGCGCGCCGTCGTCACAGCGCCGCTGAGATCATCCAGGCGAAACAGGACGACAGCGAGGTTGCTCGTCGTTATCGCCACGCCCAGGTGACGTTCTCCAAGGAACCGCTTGCGCATTGCGAGGGATTCCTCGTACAAAGCCTTGGCCTCGGCATAGTCTGCTCTGGCGTCCCGCACCACGCCGAGGTCGTTGAGCGCGCGCGCGAGCCTGGGATCACCCTCGGCGGGGAAGGCTGTGCGTCCGACCGCGATGGCCTCTCGCAGCAAACGTTCTGCCTCCACGAGGTCCTCACGCTGCCGCATGATCCAGCCGAGCAGGTTGAGCGATGCGGAGACGTCGGGGTGCTGCTCGCCGAAAACATGTCGCCGGAGCCGCAGGGCTTCGCGCGCGAGAGGCTCCGCTTCGGCAGGTAGGCCGAGTTTCTCGTATCCTTCAGCGAGGACGTACATCATCTCGGCGCGCATCTCGGAGTCGTCGCCGTGCGTGGCCGCGAGAGACGCCGCGCGGCGGTCGAGGAGCTGCCGGGCGGTCAACGCGTCGGCTGCGGGTTGGTCCGGCCCCGTCGCCCCAAACATCTCCAGGAGAAAGCTGCGGACTTCGAGCGCCTTGTCGCGTTCGCGCGCCACACGCCGGGATTCCGCGGCGATGCGGCGCGACTGATACCATGTGACGCTGGAAGCGGCAGCGAACAGCGTTAGGACCGCTGCAGCGGCGACAACGGACACGCGGTTCCGCCTAACGAACTTGTTGATGCGATAGCGCGCCGAGCTTGGTCGCGCGAGGACTGGAATCCCCTTCAGGTGCCGCTCGAGATCTTCCGCCAGACTCAGCGCGGACGCATAACGTGCCTGCGGCTCCT
>JBQTIF010000050.1:0-9071 GCA_052388395.1 Gemmatimonadaceae bacterium
TCCAGCATCCCCGCGACAACGAGCAGTACCGACGACACGCCTATCAAATGAATCGCGCGACGACCGTTCTCCACGAGCGCGCGGCGCCGCGTGCGCTCCCCCGGCATCAGAAGCGCCGCAGCCAGCAGTAGCCCTGCACCTCCAGCGATACAGATCGCGCTGAGCTCCAACACGCCATGCGGTGCCACAAACTTGATGAGCAACGACGCGATCCCCTTCGAAGCATACAGTCCCATCACCCCGCCTATCGCCACACCATTCGTTAGGAGCAAGAGAAGAGTCCCGATTCCCGCCGTTAGGCCAAAAGCAAACGCTGCAAACGTGACTTGAACGTTGTTCGCGATGATTGTGCTTGCCATCACCGGCCGGAATAGCTCAGGGTCAGGGATGTATCCCGTTCCTCGTCGCGCGCGCTCGACGCCTTCCTCAGCCCGATCTAGCATCCCGGGTGGAAGGAACGTTTCGGCAACCGACGGATCACGAACTACTGCGATGTGCGCAATCGTCGCCGGGCCAAAGAAAACGAGCGCCGCAAGGAGAATGGGACGCCAGGCGCGGCGGACTTCGCGCGGCCCCTGCACAGCGAGCGCCCTGAGAGCCGCGCCTAACGTGAGCGCTGCGCCGCGATACAGCAGGTTGTGCGCGGCGGCAACGAGACGCGATAGAAAGAACACCTCAGCATCCTGACGCCCGCGTGACGCTGTCTGCAGCCGGGCAAGGTCATTCGAGGCATCGCGGTAACTTTCCACGAACTGGCGCACCTCGTGCTCAGGTAGGCGCTTGAGGCCACCGCGTTGCGCACCTTGAATGAGTGACGCGAACGCGCTCCAGGTCTTCGATCCCGCCGCCACGATTGCGTTGCGCTCGCGCGCCGCGCCCGTCTCGCGGATCGCCACAGCGCCGTGTGCTCGCGCATGACGCTCTTCATCGTACAGCGCAAGGAGTCTTGTTAGAGCAGTCCCCTCGGTCGACGGCAGGACTGCCGCGAGGCGCGCCGCAAGCTGCTCCGCCAACGCCGCGCGTCGCTCGACGGTGAGGTCGCCGCGGCGCTCGGCAAAGCGCTCCAGCACTGTGTACTCGTCGTTCGTTAGGCGCGCGTGGACTGGCGCCGCATCTTCACTCTGCCCTGCGCGGCGTCGCACAACGGGCGCCTCATTCCGCTTGGCCAGCCCTTCGCGTACGACGATCGTTCCCGCCGCTAGATCGCCAAGTCGCTTCCCTCGCTTGCTCAGCAGCACACTGGCGATCGCAACACCGTAGGTAAGCACCGGCTGCATGTCCAGCACGCGGAGGAGGTTGCGCACGGCGGACGCTCCAAACGTGACCGAATAGCCGCCATCGCGGACGGCGCGCAAACGCAGCAATCGCTTCCCTGGCGTCTGACCATCGGCCAGCCCTTCGAACAGCACGTAGTAACCCCAGAGAATGCCGAAGAAGAGCAGGTACAGAATCGCAGCCCCCCAGGCGACACTGCGTGTCGCAGGGCCGAACACACCACGGGAGCCTAACGACAGCACGCCGATTTCTACAACGAGAACGGCCAGCAGGCAGATCGCATAGTCGATCAGTGCGGCAGCCACACGCGAGCCGACACCGGCAATCGTGTACGTGAGGACCACCAGCTCGGGCGTTTCTACGTCGACAGTCTGCGCGAACGTCGGTGGCGGGCGGTTCATTCGGCCGGCTGGTCCTGCCGCGGTGCGGATGCCACGGTCTTATGCATGAGGCCGGTTAGGCGCATCCACTCGCTAACTCTCGTTATGCCTTACGCCGATGCGGCGGCGGTTGGGTGAGGCGCTGCGCAAATCGCCCTGCAACTGCGTGAATCGGTGTTTCAAGGCGCGGGCGGGAATCGAACCCGCGAATAGCGGTTTTGCAGACCGCTGCCTTACCACTTGGCTACCGCGCCGGACAGTAGAAACGTCGCACCCAAACGATGTGGAAAGCAAGGGAATGTGATGTACGCCGCCAATGCAGCGCCGCAACACTCGCCTGGAAGAATTTTCCTTCTGGCGCGTTAGGATTCGCGTTTTACCTTGGTTCGCCTCTCGACACACAGGCGTTATGCGCTCTTACCGAGCAGCATGTATAGCGGCACTGGCATTCCCACTGGCGTTAGGCGCGCAGCCAACGACCGGATCCCTGGTACCAACGGTATTCGGAGTCGGATCGAAATCGTCTTGGCAAGCCCGGTCCACCATCGTCACCTCATCCAACCCGTTCGACCCGATGTACTTTGCTCCGCCGGGCGGCCGGCTGGACGGCGTCGCCGGCCTTCTCATTTACCAGCCCTCTGGGACGTTCCTTTGCACCGGCTCCCTCTTCGCGAACGACCATATCCTTACGGCCGCACATTGCGTCTCCGGGTCCAATGGCATTGCGCAATTCGACTCCATTAAGGCGGTGTTCTTCCCGCCGGACAACGCTGGCGCCCCCGAAGTGCACGATGTTGCGTACGCGCGCGTCGCGCCGGGATACACAGGGGAAGTCGTCGACGAGAATGACGTCGCCGTCCTCAGGCTCAAGTCGGTACCGTCGTCAGGTATCAAGCGGTATAGCCTGTTCACAGGAACACCCCAAGGAAATCAGATGGAGCTGGCAGGCTTTGGCGCTTCAGGGCGGGGGAAAACCGGCTTCACATTCTCGGATGGTAGACGTCGCGTCGGGCGCAATGTCTACGACTTTTCGTTCGCGGATCCCATTTGGGGGGGATTCTGGGATGGGTTCTTCGGTACGGCTGGTGTGGATGTCCTACTCTCGGACTTTGATAGTCCAACGACCACTGTGCACAACACTTCGTGCATCATCGAGTTCGCGATACTCGGCTCGCAGAATTTCTGCGGTGTGTCGTTGGGTGAATGGGAAGTTGGAGCCGGGCCAGGCGACAGCGGCGGCCCGAACTTCATCAATGGCCGGCTCGCTGGCGTGAACTCTTTCATCCTGAGCTTCGGATCAGGCTTCGGCGACATCGACAATTTCCTCAACGGCAGCTACGGGGAATTCACGGGCTATGCCCGCGTCGACATTCATGCTCAGTGGCTCGGGGCCGTGACGCCGGAACCCGGGTCGCTCGCTCTAATCGCGACGGGCTTGGTAGGCCTCTTTGGGGCGGGAGCAGCTCGTCGGCGTCGCTAGTTAGGCACGCCCTCGCCTCGCTGAGCATAGCGCCTCGACGACGCTGCTCCCCAAGCCGCCGTAACTTGACGCCACGTGTAAACCGCACGCGTGGCCGCTTACTTCGAGCGCGGCGTCGAGATAGCGTGCATCCGCATGGCTGATGCGCTCGTCACCCTCGCCGACATCGCACGCGCTCAGGATATCATCGCCGGTCGGCTGCACCGCACAGCGACCGTTGGCTCCCACTACCTCAGCACTCTGGTCAGGGCCAACGTCTCGCTCAAGCTCGAGCTCTTCCAGAAGACCGGATCCTTCAAGCCCCGCGGCGTCCTTAACGCACTCGCCACGCTCGATCCGGATGCGCGCGCAAGAGGCGTGATCTCGCTTTCAGCGGGGAATCATGCACAGGCCCTCGCGTGGGGGGCATCCTCGCTCGGCATCCGCTCGAGAATCGTTATGCCGCGCACCGCGCAGCAAAGCAAAGTTGACGCCACGCGCGGCTACGGCGGCGAGGTCGTGCTGACTGACGCTGACCTGCTGGAGACGTGCCTAACACTTCAGCGCGAGCGCAATCTCACGCTCATCCATCCCTTTGACGATCCGCGCGTTATCGCGGGCCAGGGAACGGTCGGCATGGAGCTCGTCGACGACTTGCCTAACGTCGATGTTGTGCTGATCGCGTGTGGAGGTGGCGGATTGATTTCTGGAGTCGCCGCCGCGGTCAAGCACCGACTCCCTTCCGCACAGATCATCGGCGTTGAGCCTGAGGGGGCGAGCGCAATGTCACAGAGCGTCGCGTGCGGTGTACCCGTCCGGCTCGATCGCATTGATACAATAGCCGACGGCCTCGCCGCGCCCTTTGCCGGGAGTCTCAACCTCGCGCATGTCCAGGCGTTTGTCGACAGGATGCTCATCGTGTCCGACCGCGACATCGTCGCCGCGTTAGGTATCCTCATCGAGCGCTGCAAGATCGTCCCGGAGCCGGCTGGTGCTGCCGCTCTTGCTCCGCTACTGAACGGCGCCCTAACGATTGAGCCGGGTAGCAACGTTGCCGTCATCATCTGCGGTGGCAACGTCGATCGTCAGCGACTCAAATCTTTGCTCTGACCTCTGACCTCAGACCTCTGACCTCTGTTTTCCCATCGCGCACTCGTCCCACGCACGTCGATATGGGCGAAGGGGCCGCGTGGCCCCATCGCCTGGTAACGACCCAGGCCGCCGGTCAGCATCGGAAAGCGCTTCTCAACTTCGTCCACAGCGCGGTTGATAACCTCCGCATCTCTGATGTCGATGCGACCGTCTCCCGAGAGATCGTCCATGCGGCCGTCGCCGTTGCTGTCGATGATGACGTCCGCCGCGTCGCCGTATTGATGTCTGCTCGCCCGTGCCATTCCCTCCCCTACGCCGCGATCGTTGTAGTACGGCGCGCGGAAGCCCGATAGCACAACGGCTCCCGTTGCTTTTACACCGCGCGCGTTGAGCGACTGCATAACGAGCTCAAGCTTGTCGACGAGCTTTTCTTCCAGAACCACGTACTTCGGCCACTTCGACGCTTGATCGTGCGTTAGGAAGTCCCCCAACACGAAGTGTTGCGACAAGCGCAGCTTCGCATTGGCCTGTGTCACCTCCACGAAGCCATCCGGATTGAAGTAATTCCGCGCCATGAGCCAGCGCTCGGCCGGCCAGCGGCCGAGGCGATATCCGTTAAGCGACTCACCGCGTTTCGCCCCGAAGGGACGCATTACCAGCAAGGAGAATTCTCCGCCGCGCGACGGCACTTCCCGCGCTGCTGCAGTATGAATCGCACGCTCGCCGAACCGATCCACGAAGCCGGGCAACGCCAAGGCTTCTGCGGCCGTCAGCGCTCGGAAGCGAAGCGCCCCACTCCAGCCAAAAAGCGAGTCCGCGATTTCCACGGTGGCGACCGCTGAATCGGGGCCTGTCGAGCCGAGCTCTTGCTGCACGATATGCGCGCTATCGGTGGGGAGGAGGAGACTTTCGTCCCCCTTTCCCACCATGCGTATGGCGAGAACTACCACGAGGGCTGCGGCCAACCCCCAGAGGAGCCGCTGACCGAGCTTCATCGGACGCGCAGGCGAATTCACGATTGTTAGCTACCCCAATCCCACTTGTTGGGTAGAGCCGCGCACCCACGGGGATTCCGCATACCGAGCAAGCTAGCACCGGGTGGTAGCGCTGCCTCAGCTCCAGGCATGGCTTTTGACAAATGCACTGCTGCTTGCGCGCCGCGAGCACGAAAATGTCGATGGGAGTGACGATTCATGGCCATTTTCTGCAGATTGTCGCTGCAGACTTGCAGATCTTGCACAGATCCGGCTACACTTCGCGCCCTCGTTCCAGCTCTTACCTTGACCTCTCACCTCCGACCTGACAGTGACCCACGCCTCCTCTCCCGCTGCCTCTCGTCGTGCCGCCCTTCAGGCCATAGCGGCTCGCGATCCCCGAGCTCACGTCAGCAATAACGGCGTCGCGCCGACGGCTCCAGTCTCCGAGTGGTTCGGGATTAACACGTTTGGCGTGCGCCAGATGCGCGCAAAGCTCCCCGCAGCCGTCGTCGGAAAACTCATCGACGCAATACGGATGGGGAAAAAGCTTGACATCGATGTGGCGCCGACCGTCGCGCAGGTCATGAAAGAGTGGGCGACGTCGCGTGGTGCTACACATTTCACACACTGGTTCCAGCCACAGACTGGCCTAACGGCTGAAAAGCACGACTCCTTCCTCGACTTCGACGAGAACAAGCAGCCGATCGAGGCGTTCTCCGGATCGCAGCTGATTCAGTCGGAGCCGGACGCGTCGTCCTTCCCGTCAGGCGGTCTCCGCAGCACTTGGGAAGCACGTGGCTACACGGCGTGGAATCCGGCGTCGCCTGTCTTCATCATGGAGATAGGCGGTGCCCGCACGTTATGCATCCCGTCGGTTTTCATTGGCTACAACGGCGAAGCGCTGGATGAGATGACGCCGCTGCTTCGCTCGAGCGACATCCTCTCAGCAAAGGCCATCGCGCTGCTCGAGCTCCTCGGTGACAACGGCGTCTATCGCGTCATCACCACGTTAGGCCCCGAGCAGGAGTACTTCCTTGTCGATCGTGGCTTGTTCGCCCTTCGCCCCGATCTCGTCATGGGGGGACGCACGCTTATTGGTGCGCCACCGCCGCGCGGCCAGCAGCTCGAGGACCATTACTTCGTCGGCATTCCCGAGCGCGTGCAGGCGTGCATCCTCGAGTTCGAACAGGAGCTGTACAAGCTCGGTATCCCGATCCGCACTCGGCATAACGAGGTCGCGCCGTCGCAGTTCGAGATGGCGCCGGTCTTTGAAGAATCCGACATCGCGGTCGACCACAATCAGCTCGTGATGGCCACGATGCGTCGTGTCGCGATGCGTCACGGCCTAACGGCGCTACTGCACGAAAAGCCCTTCGCCGGCATCAACGGTTCGGGGAAACACTGCAACTGGTCTATGTCCGTTGCAGCCGATAACAGCCTCGACGGTCTCAACCTGCTCAAGCCAGGGAAGACACCGCATCAGAACGTGCGCTTCCTCGTTTTTCTAGCGGCTGTCCTGCAGGCGGTCCACAAGTACGCGGGCCTGCTCCGCGCGGGCGTCGCGACCTCGGGTAATGAACACCGGTTAGGCGCCAATGAAGCCCCTCCCGCGATCATTTCGGTGTTCATGGGCGATATGCTCACACGACTGATCGAAAACATTGCCGCCGGCAAAGCTGCTGGTCGCGGCGCAGAGCAGGAGCTCATCAAGCTCGGCGTCAACAAACTCCCGGAGATTGAGAAAGACAATACCGATCGCAATCGCACGTCACCGTTTGCTTTCACCGGCAACAAGTTCGAGTATCGTGCGGTTGGCTCGTCTCAGTCGATCGCCTTTCCGATCATGCTCCTCAACGCGACCGTGGCGGCGTCCATCGACGACATAACGCAGCGCATTTACGCAGCGAAGAAAAAGCATAAGAACATCGACGATGCCGTCATGGTTGTCGTGCGCGAGATCTTCCGCGCGACGAAGAATGTGCGCTTCGAGGGGAATAACTATGCCGACTCGTGGGTCAAGGATGCGGCGAAGCGCGGCCTGCCGAACTTCCGCCGTACTCCAGAAGCGTTAGGCCAGCTCGTCACGAAGCAAACGCGCGATTTGTTCGCGCAGCTTGGAATTCTCTCCCAGGAAGAACTCGAGTCACGCTACCACGTCCGCGTTGAGCGCTACGTGAAGGACATGCTCATCGAAGCGCAGACGCTCAAGGAGATCGTCGACACCATGGTGCTCCCGGCGGCGTTCGAATACGCCAACCGCCTTGCCGACGGAGCGGCGCTCGCAAAGGCAGCCGGAATCAAACGCGTCCCCCAGCTCTCCGTCGCAAACGAGCTCGGCGCAGCAATCTCTGATCTCCAGGATGCACGCAAGGAGCTCGGGACGGTGAGCGACAAGGCGGGTCACATGCACGACGACCCCGAAGGAGCCGCCAAGCTCCTCACGAGCCGCGGCGCTGACGCGATGGATAAAGTTCGCTCGTTATGCGATGCCCTCGAGCTCAAGATCGCCGACGAGCTCTGGCCGTTGCCCAAATACCGCGAGATTCTGTTCCCCGTGTAAGCCTTTCGGTTTCGGGCACGGCCTAACGGGCTCCGACATGATCGGGGGGGGCGGCCTCGCTGGCGCTACGAAGCGCGACATCCTCGAACTGGTGACGCAGCAGAACGTAAGGTTCCTGCGTCTCCAGTTCACGGATATTCTCGGCATCAATAAGAATGTCGAGGTGCCGCGCTCGCAGTTCGACAAGGCGCTGGACGGCGACATCATGTTCGACGGTTCCTCGATCGAAGGCTTCGTGCGCATCGAGGAGTCGGACATGCTCCTCAAGCCAGACCTAACGACGTTTCGCGTCTTCCCCTGGGGAAGCCCGGAACATCGCGTGGCACGCCTGATCTGCGATATTTCGCATCCCGATGGCCGGCCGTTCGCCGGCGATCCACGCAGTGTCTTGCGGCGTCAGATCGAACGGGCCGCCGCCGCTGGGTTTTCGATGAACGCGGGGATGGAAGCCGAGTTCTTCATGTTCCGCCCCGGCCGAGAAGGCGAGGCGGCGACCGCTACCCATGACGTGGGTGGTTACTTCGACCTCGCCCCAGCGGACCTCGGTGAAGATGCCCGACGCGCCATCGTCGGCGCGCTGGAGCAGATGGGCTTCGAGGTCGAAGCAGCGCACCACGAGGTCGCACACGGTCAGCACGAAATCGACTTTCGTTATGCAGACGCCCTAACGACTGCAGACAACATTGCGACGTTCCGATTTGTCGTGAAGTATGTCGCTCAGCAGTTTGGTTTGGTCGCGTCATTCATGCCCAAGCCTGTGTACGGCCAGAATGGAAGCGGCCTGCACACGCACCAATCGTTATGGCGCAACGGTGACAATGCGTTTTGGGACAGGGACCGTCAGTGGGAGCTCTCAACCGTAGCGCTGCACTACATCGGCGGTCTGTTGCAGCACGCGCGCGGCTTCTGCGCCATTACGAATCCACTGGTGAATTCGTATAAGCGGCTCGTCCCGGGTTACGAAGCGCCGGTGAACGTCGCGTGGTCCATGCGCAACCGCTCGCCACTCGTGCGCGTTCCGGAGCGTCGCGGTCGCGGCACGCGCATCGAAGTGCGCATGCCCGATCCATCCGCCAACCCCTACCTCGCGCTTGCCGTGATGCTCGCCGCGGGACTTCACGGCATCGAGACCAGTGCGGATTGGAGGGAACCCGTCGATACGAACATCTTCGAGATGTCGTATCGTGAGAAGCGCCGTCTGCGCATCGACGACTTGCCGCGAGACCTCAACGAAGCCTGCGACGAGCTGGAAAAGGACGACACCATACAGGCCGCGTTAGGCGACCATGTGGCCAAACACTTTCTGACGGCAAAACGGCAGGAGTGGA
>JBQTIF010000051.1:0-112790 GCA_052388395.1 Gemmatimonadaceae bacterium
GTGCTGACTCAACAATGGCAGCGGGAGCACGCCGACACGCAGGATCTCGCGCTGAAGCGCCCCGTCGTTGAACCGCGTCCCAAGCTCGCGTCGCACCCACGCTCGCTGACCGCCGAATTCGCGACTACCCGCTTCGCTGCAATGGCGCGTGCCGGTTCGGCTACCGCGATTCGCAGAACGTCGCTATCGGCTGTACTTGCATCCACGCTATGCAGGCGCAAATAGCGGACCGCGTTGGGTAGCGTCCATCCGAAACCATGTATCCCCAAGTCGGTCGCCATGCGAGCGGAGGCTTCCAGTTCCAGCACAAGTGCGCCGTACGCCTCATAATCATTCGCATACTGGCCGAGCTCGCCAACGAGCGCGCCGGCGTGCTCACTCCATCCATCGACAAAGCCCGGAAACCGCATCAATTGCCGAAGCATGGGAATACTGTCGTTGCGATTGATCGCGCTGACGAGCGTTAAGCGCCCCGGAACGACTTCGCGTGCGACGAGAGCCGGAATCACATAGGCAGGCAGCCGCGTGGCCTGGTCCTTGACGTACTCCAGGCGGTAGCGCGGATCCAGCGCATCTCTCTCTCTCATGTTCACTCGCCGCGACCCGTCCAAGACGCGCGCGTCTCGTGCAACGAGCACCAGCGAATCAGCGAGGTCAATGCCAAGTCGCGATCGCACCGAATCACGCAGTCGCGCGATCACTTCCCAAACGCGCGTTTCGAAGTCGTTGTGCGACTGAACTACGAACCGTTGGTCCTTCCGTAGCATCGCCCGGAATGCCGAATCAGTACCAGTGAACCCCCGCCGCGCACGCAGCGCCGACATGGCAGCGCTGATCCGCTCGACTTCGCGCACGGCGTATGTGAATAGATCGGTGGGCGCCACGTCGAGCGTTGTGGAACGACGCATGAGGTACTGGTAGTACTGAGGCCCGCCAGGATAGCCGCCCAGGCCAAGCAGCCCTTGGCGCGCAGAGTCGCTTGCCGCCGCGCGATACTCCCCTTGCAGATACTGCACGAGGCTATCGATCTGCCCGTTAATCTCCGTCTCGATCCTCTCTGTAAGCTCGGCAGCGACCTTCGGCCGCGATGCCGGGCGGCCCTGCCGGTATTGCTGCAGAAACTCGACAACGCTGTCGATGGCCGCGACTGGCATGACAACGCCCTGTCTTCGCCTGCTCCGACAGGTTTTGTCGCAGTTCAGGGAAGAACATCGCCAGGTTCTCTAATAGAAAGAAGTACCGCTCCACGTCCTCGCCGCTTTCGATGGGATGCTGTGACAGCGAACGCGCAATCGCTGGAATCGGCGATGCGCCGGGGATCACCGCACCGTAGTCGAGCGTACGATATACCGATGCTTCCGTCGCATTGCCGAGGTCCCAGTGGATAGCGAGCAACGTCAGGTAATCGTCCTGTGACAATGCTTCATACCAAATTCCTTCGAGCTCGCGCTGCACGCCGCGAGCGTACTGCGCTTCTTCGCGCCGCGATCCCGCATACAAAGTCGGGAGTCTGTCCAGTCGCAGCCCCAACGCGAGGCGCTGCTCCACGCTACGTTGCAACACTTGGCGTGTATGATCCACGAGCGTTTCGTTCAATTGCGTCAACGCGAGGAGCGAATCTGCCACACGCGGCACGCGGCGTGTGGAACTCACACTGGCGCACGCGGCGAGAACGAGCGCCACAACCCCTGCTGGCGTTAGGCGCGAGAAATTGCGCAGCAGTCTCCTCATGGGCGAGCGGAAACTAGTCGCATGTCACGGTTGAGTCGGCAACCACCGTCCGGGGTTACAGCGGTGTCCGTCTTGCATCCTCCTGTGACCCGACGCACGGTTCGGGACCCCTTCCCGTTCTCACTGTTCCAATGTCGAGACTGCCACCGGGTTCCTTCGTCTGCCTATTGCCCCTTCTGAGTCTTCTTATGCTGACCACGTATCGCTCAGTTACGCCGGCATTGCTCGCAGCAACGCTTGCTTTCACATCGTGTAGCCGCGATGCCGACTCCACCGCTATTCCACCTGCAGCCGGTCTGGACACGATCGTCACCGAAACGGTGGCTGGCGGATTCGACACCATCTGGGAGCTGGCGTGGGGGCCCGACAACGCTATCTGGATTACGGAGCGACCCGGCACAATCTCCCGCGTGAACCCAACCACCGGCGCCAAAACGCAAGTCGGCCAGATCAGCGTCAGCGAGGTCGGAGAAGGTGGTTTGCTCGGGATGGCATTTCACCCCGATTTCTCGCAGCAGCCGTACATCTACCTGATGCACACGTATTCATCCGGCGGTCAGCGCAACCGGCTCGTGCGCATGAGATACAACGGGTCCACGTTAGGCACGCCCGAGACGTTGCTCGAGAACATCCCCGGAGCCGGCAATCACAACGGTTCCCGGATTGCGGTCGGCCCCGATCGCCTGCTGTATGTGTCGACCGGCGACGCTTCCAACGAGCCGCTCGCGCAGAATCGCACCTCACCTGCTGGCAAGATCCTGCGCCTAACGCTAGATGGAGCGCCCGCGCCCGGCAACCCCTTCGGGAACGCCGTCTACTCCTACGGACATCGCAACCCGCAGGGGATGGTCTTCAACGCTGCCAACGGCTTTCTCTACATCACCGAACATGGGCCGGGTGACAACGACGAAGTCAATCGCATCGAGGTCGGCCGCAACTATGGGTGGCCCAACGTGCGCGGGAAGTGCGACGGTGATGCAGGCTCCGGCGAGATCGCGTTCTGTCAGGCGAACAACGTCGTCGAGCCGCTCGTCAATTGGACGCCGACGATCGCGCCGTCGGGCATGGATCTCTACACGTCGAGCCGTATCAGCGCTTGGCGGGGGAGTCTGTTCTTTACAACGCTGAAGGACCGCGCGCTCTATCGCCTAACGCTGTCCTCCGACGGCCGGAGTGTCGTGGCGCAAGAACGGCTCTTCCACGGCGCCTTCGGGCGCTTGCGCGATGTCCTCGTTGCCCCCGACGGGGTGGTGTATCTGGCAACGAGCAACAGGGACGGTCGCGGCTCTCCAGGGCCGCAGGACGACCGCATTATCCGCGTGCGCCCAAGTCGGTAGCGATCGCAGCAAGAGGGGCCGGCGCAGCGCCGGCCCTTCTCTTGTATTGCAGTGCTGTCCGCCGAGAGCTATGGGGCAATTGCAATCCCGCGGAGCGGCGACGCGTTGCTCACGTTCCCCACCGGCACCAGCGCTCCTGTACTCAAATTGATCAGGAACAGCGTCGAGCCGGTGCCTGCCGCACCGCTCCCGATCGTCAGCGTGACGTACGCGCTGCCGTTGTTCCCGGCGATGTCGAAACCGACGTCGGAGCCGGCGCTGACCCCCAGCGAGCCGACAGTCGTTAACTGGCCATCGTTAGGATTTGCCAGCGTCACGAGCACGTCCCGATTCGTGTCTATCGCATACAGCGTCGTTGTCGTCGCGCCGGCCACGCTGTTGGTATACGCAGTTCCTGTCACGTTAGGATTGCTTCCTGCCCCAGCGTCCCCCACGCGATAGGCCAGCGCCGAGTCCACCGCGGCGATTCCACCTGTCACCGGGTTCAAACGCAGATCCTGCTCAGCATCGCTATGCACGCGGATCCTGTCTGGGACGGGATTGAAGTCGACACCGAAGTTCATTCCCGTCAGTGCCGGCGTGAACGCTGACGCGCTCACCACCGTGCCAGCACCAGACAGCGTATCGAGCGTGTACACTCGACTCGTCGATCCAAGCGCATAGAGTCTGCCGTCCACTGGCCGAAAATCGATTCCAAGGACTTGCTCGCCGCCCTGCAAACCAGTAATCGCTACCCGTCGGGACACGAGGTCGGGCCGCAGCGCGCCAAAGGCGATCAGCATGTTCGCATTGTCGACGCCGTAGATCGTACGACCGCCTGCCGGCCCTGGCGGCCCTGATGGACCGGTGGGTCCCGTTGGTCCCACAGGTCCTGCAGCTCCTGTTTGCCCAGTGGGTCCCGCCGGGCCGGCTGGTCCGACGTCACCCTCGCAGGCAACGAAGGTGAGCGTTATGCACGCAACCGCGAATGCTGATACACGTAGGCGACTTCCCGTCGCTGACAGCGAAGGTAGCATGAGTTCCATCCGATTGAGGTGTGGTCCGCCGCGCGTCGTGCAACAGCGCGACGCATCAAGTGATCACGGCCTTTGCTGTTGCTACGCCGCTAGCTGTGTTGTGGATTGCTCAATGTTGAACGCTCGAGCTCGGCGCCGCTCCGTGGCGCTCGTTAGGCTCCACCTTGGGCGCGGACCCGCTCATACGCGAAGAGTGGCTGGATCTCACTCTCCCGCAACACCGCGCGAGCAGCCAACTCTCCGATCGCAGGTCCCATCTTGAAGCCGTGCCCCGATCCTCCGCCTAACAACAGTACATTGCCGGCGCCCGGGTGCCAATCAACGAGATAGTGGCCGTCTGGCGTGCGCTCATACTGGCATACCTCTGCATGGAGCAACGGCGCGCCTGCCAGCGTTGGAAACCGGCGCCGCAGCAGCTCGCGCGCGGTGACGACACTCGCAGGACTTACCACTCGCTCCAACGATGTCGGGTCCACATGAGCGCCTAGCGTGTCGTCCGCAACCTTGAAGCCGCGCCGCTCGTTCCCCGGGATGCCATAGAGTAACTTGCTGCCGAAGTTGACCCACGCCGGCATTGCCCCAACGTCAAACTGCCGATCACCGGGTGGAGTCCCGAAGTACAAGACGTCTTGCTTCGTCGCGCGAATCCGGCTGCCTACCACATCTGGGAACACCCCGCCAAGCCATGGCCCGCACGCAAAAACAAAAGACTCGGCATCGCGCCGTGTCCCGTCGGATAGCACAACGTGCGATACCCGGCCCCCTGTAATCGGCCCGCCACGCGCGTGCGCGGTGACGTATTCGACGCCTTCGCGTATGCACGCTTCGCGCACGAGCTCACAGGCTTCGCGCGCCAGCAGAAACCCGGCTTCCCTCTCCCACCAGACGCGCCGCACACCGTCGAAGGCGATCTGCGGAAAGCGCGTTACAGCGTCGCGCAGCGTTAGCTCATCTAGCGTTAGGCGAACACGCCGCATCGGCTCGACGGAACGCCGCGCATACGAGTCATCGTCCGACTCGAACATCCACAGCACACCTGTCTCGCGATATACTCCGCGCGACCACCTCGCCGCATGCTCCCGCCACAGGTCCAGCGCGCGACGCACCATGTCTGTGTACACGCGCTCGCCGTTGTAGACCGCGCGAATTACTCTTGTCTCCCCGCCGGAGCTCGCGCGGACATTCCCCGCCCCCCACGCATCGATCAGCGTCACCGAGGCTCCGCGTCGCGCTAGCTCCAGCGCAGTCCAGCCGCCAAACGCCCCAGCGCCTACCACGATGACCTTCTGAGCCGACAGCCGGGCACGCGTTAGGCTCGGCCGCGCGCGCATAGCGGCGGGCAGTAGTGCAGCGGCGCCTTTCAGCAGGTCCCTCCGCGTCGTCATGTCGCGAAGATTGCAACCCCTCGCTCACCGGCGAAAGCAGGAACTCCCGCTTGCCATGGCGCCGCTCGGCTACCGAACTTCCGGCCGCCATGTCAGCGCTCGAGATCGTAGCCGCCATTTTCGGTGCCGTCGCCGTGTACCTCGCCGCGCGCGAGAGCATCTGGAGCTGGCCGACAGCGATCGTCAATGTGTCGCTCTACACAATCGTGTTCCTCCAGTCGCGACTCTATGCGGATATGGGACTGCAGGTGGTCTACCTCGTCCTCTCCGTCTACGGGTGGTACAACTGGCTACATGGCGGCGAGCGTCGAACCGCGCTTCACGTCAGGCGAGCATCACCACGTTTACTCCTCGCGCTCGCTGTACTGATCGCCGTCGGGGCTTATACGCTCGGTGCAATTCTCGCGGCACGCACGGATGCTGTCCTTCCGTACCTCGACTCCGCGCTGACAGCTACGAGTCTCGCCGCCCAGTGGCTCATGACGCGAAAAGTCCTGGAAAACTGGCTGCTCTGGATTGCAGTCGACATCGTCTATGTGCCGATGTTTATCGCACGTAACCTCCCGGCGACAGCGATCCTCTACGCCGTGTTCCTCGTCCTCGCCGTGCTGGGATTCATCGGATGGCGCCGCTCATACCTCGATCAGCCGACCAGACGCCTCGCGGCAGCCTAACGCGGATCGTCGTTACTGGCTCCGAGTCAACCGGCAAGTCGCTGCTCGCACAGCAACTCGCCGAGCACTATGACGTCCCCTGGATCCCTGAATTCGCGCGCGACTACGCCGAGCAGAAAGGAGAGCTCACGGCAGCGGATGTCGATCCGATCGGCCGCGGGCAAGTCGCACGTGAAGATGCTACTCTGCGCGACGCGCACGGGCTGGTCATCCTCGACACCGATCTTGTGAGCACGCAAGTATACGGTCAGCAGTATTACGGATTCGTTCCGGGTTGGATCGCACAAGCAGCCAAAGAACGTGTCGGCGATCTGTATCTCGTCTGTGACATTGACATGCCGTGGGTTGCGGACGGTGTGCGTGACGCGCAAAATCAGCGCCGCCAAATGCACAGCGCGTTCATCACACAACTCACGCAGCTCGGTGCTGAATATCGAGTCGTCAGCGGCGCCGGCGCTCAGCGCCTGTCTTCTGCCCTAAATCACATCACCGCGTGGCGCGCCCGCGCGCATCCATGACATTCTCGTTGCGCCGCCACCTCCTCGCAGCTGCCGCTACACGCCGTGAGTTTGTCGCCGAGTCGTTGCGTGGCGCGGCGGCGCTCATCGCATTGGGGGCACTTCCTGGCCGCCGCGACGACTCACCATGGCACGCGAGAGCCTATCCATTCACGTTAGGCATTGCGTCTGGTGATCCCGCACCCGATGGATTCGTCGCGTGGACGCGGCTTGCCCCCGATCCGCTGCGTGGTGGCGGCATGCCCGCTCGACCGGTCACCGTTGGCTGGGAGATCGCCGCCGACGACTCATTCCGTCGCATCGTTCGGCGCGGTGAGGCGCGTGCCCTGCCGGAGTTGGCGCACTCGGTTCACGTGGAAGTTGACGGACTCGCACCGGCTCGGGAGTACTTCTATCGCTTTGTCGCCGGCGGCGATGTCAGCCCAATAGGGCGCGCGCTGACCGCTCCGGCGTTAGGCGCTACCAATGCGCAGCTGCGGTTTGCCTTCGTTTCCTGCCAGCATTACGAGCACGGTTACTACACAGCGTTTCGCCACCTCGCGGGCGAAAATGTCGACTTGGTCGTGCATCTTGGCGACTACATCTACGAATACGGCATCGCCGAGAACAACGCGAATCCGATCCGGCGACACGACGGCAACGAGATCATTACGCTGGAGCAGTACCGCAACCGCTTCGCGCTATACAAATCCGACAGCGATCTGCAGAGCGCCCATGCGTCCGCTCCGTTCATCGTCACATGGGACGACCATGAGGTTGAGAACAATTACGCGAACGCCATCTCAGAGAACAATGATGCTCCTGAGACGTTCCTCGCCCGGCGCGCCGCAGCCTATCAAGCGTACTACGAGCACCTGCCGCTGCGCCGGACTTCGGTGCCGACGCCGCGCGCCATGCTCCTCTATCGCCGGGTCCCTTACGGCTCACTCGCCATGTTCAACGTGCTCGACGAGCGGCAGTATCGCTCCGATCAACCGTGCGGCGACGGACGCAAGCCGCGCTGTGCCGAAGCAACGGATCCCAGCCGAACATTGTTAGGTGCCGAGCAAGAGACATGGTTACTCAGCGGTTTGGCTGGCTCCAGCGCCCGCTGGAACTTCCTGGCTAATCAGGTCGTGATGGGCGATAACATGATCCGCCGACCGGAGGAGACGCAAAACACGTATCCGCTCGACACATGGAACGGATACGTAGTTCAACGTCAACGTCTCCTCGACTTCTTAGCGTCTCGCAAGGCGTCCAATCCCGTTGTGCTTACGGGTGATATCCACGTGAGTATCGCGATGGACTTGCGCGCCGACTGGGCTAATCCATCTGCGCCGACCGTTGGAGTCGAGCTCGTGGGCACGTCGATATCATCTGGCGGCGATGGTCAGCAGATGACCGACTGGGGCCGCTGGACACTCGGCTACAACCCGCACATGAAGTACTTCGACGCCCGGCGCGGTTACGTACGTGTAAACGTCACACGAGAGCGCCTAACGGCAGACTATCGCATCGTGCCGCTCGTTACGCGTCTAGGCGGGTCTGTAGAAACAGCCAGGACGTTCGTTGTCGAAGATGGCAAACCGCTGCTTCAGAGCGGATAGGGGACAGCTGACAGCTCGGCCGTTTCTATCCCCTATCCCCTATCCCCTATCCCCTAGTACCTGTAGTGATCCGGCTTGTATGGGCCGTCGCTCTTCACTCCGATGTACGAAGCCTGCGACTCACTCAGCGTTGTCAGCTTCACGCCGAGCTTCGGCAGGTGCAGGCGCGCGACCTTTTCATCCAGGTGTTTTGGTAGCACATAAACCTTCTTCTCGTACTGCCCCGCGTTTTGATGTAACTCGAGCTGCGCCAACACCTGATTCGTGAAGGACGCTGACATCACAAAGCTCGGATGACCAGTCGCGCAACCAAGGTTTAACAGCCGTCCTTCGGCCAACACGAGAATCGACTTCCCAGTCGGGAACACAAACTCGTCATACTGCGGCTTGATATTCACGCGCTTCATCCCCGGCAGCTTCTTGAGTCCGGCCATATCAATCTCATTGTCGAAGTGGCCGATGTTCCCAACGATCGCCTTGTCCTTCATGCGCTCCATGTGATCGACCGTGATCACGTCCTTATTGCCGGTTGCTGTGATGAACACGTCAGCTGTCTCTATGACATCTTCGACAGTTTTTACTTCGTATCCTTCCATCGCGGCCTGTAGTGCGCAGATCGGGTCGATCTCGGTGATGACAACACGCGCGCCCTGACCGCGTAGCGCTTGAGCGCACCCCTTCCCCACTTCACCATAGCCGCACACCACGGCGACTTTCCCGCTCAACATCACGTCCGTCGCGCGATTCAGGCCATCGATCACGGAGTGTCGGCAACCATAGATGTTGTCGAACTTCGACTTCGTCACCGAGTCGTTGACGTTGATAGCAGGGAAACGCAGCGTGCCGTTGTGCATCATCTCGTACAGACGGTGCACGCCCGTTGTCGTCTCTTCCGACACACCACGAATCTCTGCCGAGACTTTCGTCCAACGTCCCGGATTCTTTTTCTGCTCGGCGCGCAGTAGATCGAGAATCACTCCCCATTCCTCGGGATCATTCGCTGCATCAAACGCCGGCACGTTGCCTAACGCGTCGAAGTCCGCGCCCCTGTGAACGAGGAGGGTGGCGTCACCGCCGTCATCTAGCAGCAGATTCGGACCGCTTCCGTCGGGCCACATGAGCGCCTGCTCCGTGCACCACCAGTACTCCTCGAGCGTTTCCCCCTTCCACGCAAAGACGGCAATGCCGCGTGGATCTTCCGCGGATCCGGCCGGGCCCACTGCAACGGCGGCTGCAGCGTGATCCTGCGTAGAGAAGATGTTGCACGAGACCCAGCGCACCTCGGCGCCTAACGCGGTGAGCGTTTCGATCAACACCGCCGTCTGCACTGTCATATGCAGCGAGCCCATGATCTTGGCGCCAGCTAGCGGACGCGTGCTAGCATACTCCGCGCGAATCGCCATCAGCCCCGGCATCTCGTGCTCAGCGAGTCGGATTTCATTCCGCCCCCATTCCGCGAGTGAAAGGTCTTTTACCTTGAAGGCAGGACGATCAAGCGGAGAAGAAACCGAAGCAGAGGGGCGAGCAGTCGTCGACATATGAGAGTAGGGTGAGAGCTAAGACCTAGGAGCTAAGGCCTCGTGAGGCCGTGGCTACAAACAATGCAGGAACTTCCGCCGTGAGATCCGGCGGCAGAGCGATGTACCGTGTGTGGGGGCAGTTCGCCTGCCGCATCCAATTCATCAGCTGATCCGCGGAGAAGCCTTGCCACACATGCCCCATGCGTTGCCGCAAGTCTTCGCGACTATGCGGCATCACATCGAGCACCAACAGTCGGCCCCCGGCTCGTAGCGCGCGGCCAGCCTCTCGTAGAACGGCCGCTGGATCCGCCACGTTATGCAGAACGAGCGCCAGAATTGCGGCGTCGAGAGTTCCGTCCTCGAGCGGCAGCTTCTCAAGCTCACCAGTGCGAAGCTCAACGTTCGCAAAGTCGTTGGTGCTGACGCGTGCACGCTCGAGCATCGCCGGCGACGCATCCACGCCGATAACGCGATGCACGAATGGAGCGAGCAGTCGCGTTAGGTGAGCGGTACCGCACCCGAGGTCTCCGACTGTCCAACCGCCGTCCAAGAGGCCGAGCATCCCAACGAGTGAAGCCCGTTCGCCAAACACGCTCTCTCGGATCGTTTCCCATTCCGACGCCGCACCGGCAAAGAACTCACGCGACCGCGCGCGACGCTTGGCCAGCACAGCACGTACCCGCTCAGCATCGGCGGTCGCATGGACCCCATCAGCCAGGTCCGCGGATACGAGGTCCCAAAGCTGCTTGGCGCTGTCGCCAAGGTCCGGGTTCATCCGGTAGTAGCGGCTCGTCCCCTCTGCCCGACTAGCGACCCACCCCTCGTCGCTTAAAGTGCGCAGCTGCCGACTTACTGTCGACTGCGGGAGCTGCGAGACCGTGCACAGCTCACCCACCGTAAGCTCTTGTTGCGCAAGGATATAGAGCAATCGCGCCCGGGTTGGATCAACCAGGGCTGGGAGCTGCTCGAGAAGCGCTGAGTTCGGCATTGTTCCGTATATCCGGATATATAGATATACGGTGAAGCGCGCGCCGTCAATCGACGGCGACCGCTATGTCAGTCGTGTGAGCGCGCCGCGGATCCGAGGTAGCGCAACAGAGATGTCGTTCGGCGACGCCGCTCCCACGGAGAGTCGGAACCACCCCGTCTCTTCCGCTGAGCCAAACGCCTGAAACGGAACAACAGCTAAGCCGCACTCGCTCAGCAACCAACGTCGCACGTCATCGTTCGTGCGGATCAGCACACCTTGCGACGTCTTTTTCCCGTGCAGGGCGAAGCGCGCGCTCAGGTACATCGCACCCATCGGGGCGACCGCGTCGACAGGGAAGCCTTCGCCCTTGAGTGTCGTGATGCCGCTGTACAGCGCGTCCAGCCGCGCTTGCAATCCTGCGATGAACTCACCGCGGTAGGCAGCAATTACGTCAGGTCTGCCTAACAACTCCGCGGATGCTATCTGCTCGGCGCGCGGTGCCCACGTCCCAACGTGACCAAGGAAGTCATTCATCGCCTTGATGATGTCACCCGGGGCTACCATCCAACCAACACGCACACCTGTTGCGGCAAACGCTTTTGACATCCCGTCGACGTACATCGTGTACGGCCGCATTGACGGCCGGAGTCCAGCAGGATGGACGTGCACAGTGTTACCAAAGGTCAACTTCCAGTACACCTGGTCGTACAGGAGGTAGAGTGGTCGTTCACCAGCTCGGCGTCGCGCGTTTTCTTCGAGCACGACATCGCAGATCGCGCCCAATGACTTCGCATCGAATGCCGTCCCACACGGATTGAGCGGCGAGTTGAGCACGAGCATGCGCGCGCCACGCACCGCATCCTTCAATTGCGCTGCGTTAGGCAGAAAGGCTGCCGACGCGTCGCACGTGACGCTCACCGGCGTCGCTCCGCTCAGGTGGCAGTAGTAATTCGAGTTCCACGACGGAACTCCGAACACGACTCGATCGCCGGGATCAACCAGCGTTATGAATGCACCATAAATGGCGGGGCGAGAGCCTGAGGTGATCAGTACCTCGTCTGGCGAGTAGTCCAGGCGCAGTTCGCTGGCGTACCAATCCGATACGGCCTTGCGCAGGACGGGGACCCCCGTCGAGGGCGGATAGTTCGTCTCTCTTCGGTGCAGAGCCAGCGCGATCTGCTCTTCCAGAAAGGCCGGGATCGGAAACTGTTTCGGATCGAAATCGCCAACCGTCAGATTGCAGATCCGCTCCCCCGCGGCTATTCGCGCGCGGATCTCGGCTGCGATGCGAAGGATCTCCGACCCTTGCATCGTTGTCGCGAGTGTCGAAGTCCTCGGTGTCCCAGGCTCACTTGGCGCGGCACTTGCCGCCGCCGGGCGGGACTGTTGCGATGTCGTGGATACAGGAGCGGCGCTGATCGAAGGTGTCATGGCACCATGGACGTGAGTTTGTCGCCGTGGAACGTGTGCGGTCACGGCAACTTATCGAGTTAGTCAGGTTCACGCACGTTGATCATCGTTATAGCGAGCTATACTTCACGCAGGATCAAACCTCGGGAGTGCATTGGTGCGAATGTTCAGGCGCGCGGTTCTCTTCATCGGAAGCATTGCTTGCACGGCGGCAACAGAAGCGCAGTCGTCGCTCGTGCTCCCGGTGCCGCCCGGTGCTCGCGTGCGAGTTACCGCGCCATCGCTTGTGAGCCCCCTCATCGCCAACTATTTGGAAATGCGCGGCGATACGGTGGTTCTCGTTGAGGACCGGGCCGGCCGCGGTCTCTGGTCGATTCCGTATTCCGAGATCCGTTTGCTACAACTAAGTGTTGGACAGAAGCACAATCACACTCCGTACATCATCAAGGGCGCGGCCATCGGCGGTGCTGCAGGCTTCGGGCTCGGTCTCATCTTCGCGGCTTCGATCCAGCCTTCCGATACGAGCAAGAAGTTCAAGCGAATCACGACCGGTGCAGCGGTTGGTGCAATCTCTGCTGTAATAGGCGGCATCGTCGGGTCACGCTTTTCGGCCGAGAACTGGAGTCCCATCAATCTTCCTCGGCGCCTAACGTTTGTGCCGTCACCTAACGGGGCAGGCATCCGCATCGAACTAGCTTTTTGATTCTTCTCCCTTATCCCCTATCCCCTATCCCCTATCTCCTATCCTCTATCCCCCTAATCCCAATCGCACCGTCGCGATGAGGTTCCGGCCGGCGAGTACGTAATAGTACGACGTTGTACCGTCTGTGTACCCAGACGTGTAGGTCAGCCTATCGGTGACGTTGCGTACTTGGACCAGGATCGCATGCGCGCCGATGTCAAACACCAGCGCCGCATCCGCCGTGTAGGCAGCCGGCAGAACGAACTGTGGGTCGCCTGTGTTTGCCAGGAATGATTTCCCCACATAGCGGCCATCGAGATGCAGCCATCCCGCGCGCGGCAAAGCAATTGAAAGCCGGTGGTTCATGACGAACGACGGTGTGAGGAGCGGCTCGACATCGCGATACGTTTGACCGCTCGCATCGTCGGTGTACTCCGCGATGCGACTGCGACTCCATGTCGCATTTCCATTGATAGCGAGGCGCGGCATCCTGAAGGCGCCCTCCAGCTCCAGGCCACGTCGATAGCTCGATCCTACGTTCTTGCGCAGCGGTAGACCGATATAACTCAGCTCCCCGATCGGCGTGATTTCGTTGCGAAAGCGCATATCGAATACGTTTGCGGTTAGCGTTAGGCTCTGGCCATCGTAGCTCACGCCCGATTCAGCGTCACGTACTCGCTCCGACCGAACGCGATCCAACGGCCCCACGAACGCCGCGTTTGTCGTATCCATGTTGTCGAAGCCAGCAAAAATGTCGTTTCGGGTCGGCTCGCGTCCGTTGCTCCCGTACGCGGCGTACCACCACCAGCGCGGCGTTAGGCGCACGCCGACGCCGACCTTGGGGTTTACGAACGTCCAGTCAATGTCGCTTTCTTCTATGCCGGCATTCCGATCCGGCGTGTAGGCAAACGCAGCCTGTCGTATCTGGAGGTCCGCGAACCATGTCGCACGCCCGCTTTCCACACTGAGCTTCGCGAAGGCGCTCGCCTCGTCCTTATCACCGCGATTGGAATACACGCGTGAGCGTAGGTCTGGCCGCGTGAACATGAAGTGATCCCGGTGGTACTTGTTCCCGTGCGCGCCCACAGTCAGGTTCGCGCCGCCCCAGTCACCGCTGAACGTCGCGAAGACCCCGGTCATCGTTGAGGCGAGATTGAAATTCGACACCGTGCCGTCGAACGTGACGTCGTAATCCCCTGCGGCCGCCACGTTGTACGCCGTCACGCCTAGCGTCTGTTGCGGGCGCACTTGATGCGTCACGCTAAGGCCAGCGACGCTCTGCCAGAAGCGATCACTGTCGCTGAGCGGGTTCACACGTGGGTTGCGGCGTATGTCATCCTCACTCGACGCCAGGTATGAGAGCTGATTGCGCGAGACTCCGCCGAGTGCAACGAGCTTTACGATCGTGCGGTCGCCATAGTAGCCAACACTCGCAAAGCCGCCTGACGAGCGGTTCCCCGAATGGTTCCGATAGCCATCCGTGTCCTGCCACGAAAAGCGTCCGTATCCAGCAAGCCGTTCATTCCAGCGCTGCTGCCACTCCCCGCTGGTCCGCGTCGTGTTGAACGAGCCGCGGCTCACCTGTAACTCCCCTCGCCGTGTTGCCTGCGCGAGTGAGAATGACTCGAAATTCACCGATCCGGCGTACGAGGCCGTACCTAACGAGCTCGTACCAACGCCTCGCTGCACTTGCACTGACTGGACGCTGTTTCCGAAGTCGGGAAAGTTTGAAAAGAAGACCCCCTGGTCTTCCGCGTCATTCAGCGGAATCCCGTCCAGGGTAATGTTGATGCGCGTCTGGTCGATGCCGCGAATGCGAAAGTACGTATAGTTGCTAAACGCGCCGCCATCCGCATACGCGGTAATTCCTGGTGTCTCGGCAAGTAGCAGCGGCACCTCCTGCCCGCTGTAGCGCTGCTCGAGAGTCGCGGCAGAAATCGTGTGTTGGGTTATCGGCGCGCGCTCAGCGCTGGCACCACGAATCGCGGTGATCGTCACCTTCTCCAACGCGCGAGTGAGCGGCGTCAGAAGAATCTGCAACGCTGTGTCGGCCCGCGAGGCCACATCCATCGGTGCATAGCCGGTGCGAGTGATGCGAACCCGCGCTCCTTCAGGAACTTCGAGACGGAAGCGCCCGGCGCTGTCCGTCAGAACGCTGATCGAGCTCCCGGCGACTTCAATCGCCGCACCGCCAACCGGCACACGCGTCACAGCATCACGCACCTCACCGGCCATCAGCACAACTATGAGCCAGACAGGCAATAACATTTCAGCTCCTATGAATCAGGCGTTACGATGAACGGATTCGTCCACCGGTCAGCGCGTTCGCACCACTGCACGTAAAGCGGGAATGCAATACGAAACCAGGCTGTGAACGCTTCTGGTCTCGCCGCAACCTCCGCGACTATCGCGTTAGGCGCTACTGCCCGCCATGCGAGAACCTCGTCAGGAGCCGGCTGTGGCGCCTCGTCTATCGTGCCGACGAACACATGGTCGTACTCGTGCTCGATGAGTCCCGGTGGCACTGCTGTGCGATAACGAAACCGGAACGCTGCCTTGAGCGCTGTGCCCACCGTCATCTCCTCGCGCAAACAGCGTTCGGCGGCCGCGAGCGGCGATTCATCTGCGCGCGGGTGCGTGCATGCGGCGTTCGACCACAGCCCTCCGGAGTGGTACTTCGTGAGCGCCCGCTGCTGGAGGATGAGGGCACCTTTTGCGTCCAGCGCGAAAACCGAGACGGCGCGATGCAAGCTACCTAACGTGTGAGCGCGCAGCTTCTCCTGAGCCCCGATTGCGTTGTCATTCGAGTCGACGAGCACTACGCTGGACGTCGGCATCGGCATGTTATCGCCGCAGCATTGCGCCGGCGCGGTCCATAACCCTGGCGAGCTGATCACACGCGACGGCGATGCGATCGCTGGGGTACCCGGCGAAACCGAGCAGCAGTCCCTCTTGCCGGTGTTTGACACTGTACGCCGAAACGGCGGTCAGCTCGATCCCCGCACGCTGTGCCTCGGCTACGATCGTCTGATCCGCCACAGGAAGCGTTAGGCGCGCTACGACGTGCATACCCCCGTCATGAGGGCGGAAATCGAGGTGGCCGATCCGCGCACGTCCGTAGTCGAGCAGCGCGCCGCGGCGCTCTTGATACAATGTTCGCATGCGACGTAGGTGCCGCTCGTAGTGTCCGCCTTCGAGAAACGCGGCGAGGACCGCCTGTTGCACTCCCGGTGCATGCCGCCCCGATACACCGCGCGCTGCACGAAAGGCATCCACAAGATGCGGTGGCACGATCACATACCCCATGCGCAGCGCCGGAAACAGCGTTTTGCTGAACGTGCCGACGTAAACCACGCGCCCGTCGACGTCGAGCGTTCGCAGTGACGGGAGCGGCGCGCTCGAGTAGCGATACTCGCTGTCGTAGTCGTCTTCAATGATCCACGCATCCGCCTCACGCGCCCACTCCAGCAACGCGAGGCGCCGGGCCGCTGTCAGCGTGACGCCTAACGGGTACTGATGCGACGGCGTGACGTACGCGGCCCGCGCCGTCGGCGCGCGCTGCCGGCCCATCGTCACGTCGAGGCCTTCGTCATCCACGGACACTGGCACGAGCTGCGCGCCGGCACTTTCGATCGCCGCACGTGCGCCTGTGTACCCGGGGTCTTCCACCCACACCTCGTCTCCCGGGTCGACGACCAGTCGCGTCGCCAAGTCGAGCCCCTGCTGTGACCCTTCGACGATGAAGACCTGTTCCGCGCTGCATTCGATACCGCGCGCCTGACGAACGTGCGCCGACACGGCGGCGCGCAGCGGTGCGTAACCGCCTGCATCACCATAAAGCAATGTCTCGACAGGCGGCCGCCGCCAAACACGCGACGTTAGCTGCGCCCACACCTTCCATGGGAATGCATCCAGTGCGGGAACGCCTAACGCGAATGGGATCGCGTGTGCCCGTACACGCCGCTCGTGAGTCGGCGATGCCATGCGCACACCGCGCTCTGAGAGGCGTGGCGGCCGCACAAGCCCAGGTGCTACGGGAGCTGTTGGGGCTGATCCTACCGAGAGGAGCCGATCGGGAAGTCCCCGCACCACGTACGTGCCGCTGCGCTGGCGGCCGAACACGTACCCTTCGGCTCGCAGCTGGGCGATTGCCGTATCGACGGTCATCCGCGAAACGCCGAGCGTCTCAGCAAGTTCGCGCGCGCCGGCGATCTGGACGCCGGGAAGCAGACGGCCACGCAGGATCGCGCTGCGAACGCCGTCAGCGATCTGACGCGTCAGCGGCTTGGTACTATCGCGATCGATTTCGAGCCAAATGGGCGACGCCGGAACACGAGCCATTCTGGCCTGCTAATGTAGTGCAGTTCTGGCAATTGCGAACAGGCCAGCAACCGCCAAGTTCGCCGGCTCCGAGTCGCACTCTCCATGCGCGCACGCACCACCTACTCCCGCTGAGCTTGATGCGATCCTGTGCATGGCGCACCGCACAGTTTCGCCCATGCAAGCGGCGGCTGGCGGTTTGATCTACGTGACAGTGACGTTGCTGGACGCCCTCGTCTAGCGTTTTTCACTCTTGAGGAAAGCCCATGATCGATAGACCACATCCTACTGAGCACCGCCCTTACTTCTCGAGATATATCGATCTCGTCCCTGAGGGCGATGTACTGACGCTGCTCGAGAGCCAGCACCGCGACACACAACGGATGCTCGCTTCACTCAGTCCGCAGCAGGCGAAGCACCGATATGCCGACGGCAAGTGGAGCGTCACTGAGGTTGTCGGCCACATGGCAGATACCGAGCGGATCTTCGCGTACCGGGCGCTGCGTTTCGCGCGCGGTGATACCACGCCGCTCCCCGGATACGATGAGAAGGCCTATACGCCCGCGGGTCACTTCGATGAGCGTTCGTTAGGCGACGTCGCCGCCGAATTTGCTGCGGTTCGTGCCGCCACGTGCGCCTTATTCCGTGGGCTCTCCAGCGAAGCGCTGGCACAGTCCGGCGTGGCAAACGACAGCCCCATGTCGGTGCGGGCCGTTGCTTACATCATCGCCGGCCATGAGCGCCACCACGTCGCTCTCTTGCAGACGCGCTACGGCCTCCCGACGACGTAGGTCGCTCTAAGCAAGACGCCCACTCTCGATGCGAGTGGGCGTGACGTGCTGGGCTATGGCGGCGGCCCTCGATGGCCAGGGACGGAATCGAACCGCCGACACGCGGATTTTCAGTCCGCTGCTCTACCAACTGAGCTACCTGGCCAGAGCCCGGCTGCAGCCGGGACCGGAAACGTAAGAGTGCGCCTTGCTTGTGCCAACTGGTCGGGGCCCGCCAGCGGGCCGTCCCTCGGCTGCTACTGCCGGAACCGGCTCCGTCAGCTCAGACGTTAGGTGGCTTCGAGCCGCGCGCTGCGGTGATCACAGATTTGATCCCACCGCGCACGTTGAAGTCCCCAACCACCTGGATCCACTTGGGCCTAACGAGTGAACCGAGATCGTCCAGTATCCGATTCACGGCACGTTCGTAGAAGACGCTCGCGTTCCTATAGCTCCAGAGGTACAGCTTGAAACTCTTGAGCTCCACGCACAACGCCTCTGGCACGTATGCAATTCCGATCGTTCCGAAATCCGGAGCTCCACCTTTCAGCAGTTCCAGCTCTTCTGCATCAGTTTCGACTCCACCGATAGGGCAGAGTGATGTGAACTCCGTGCTCGCTATCTGGATCACATAGTCGCGATCCGGGTACGGGTTCGGAAACGATTCTAACAGTTCTGGCTTTGGCATTTGCGGCAACATGGTACTGCGCTGTTACCAGCGGCAATCCGGATCGTTGATTAATTTGAGCGGACCAATTCTCCGGCATGCTGTGACAGTCGCGCTGCCGAAGAGTATGGACAGCCCACGAACCGAGTCCTACTTTGGGATATAGCGCCGGTGCGAAACGCACTGGCTATCGCCGCCGCGAGAACGGCGTGGCGGCACTCGCCCCCTGGAGACTTCCAGGGGGCTCTTCTTTTCTGCCTATGGCCTAAGAGCTAAGAGCTAGCGCCTATCGCGCAGTTTTCGGGACGCCGCTTCGAGCACCTCGAGTTCTTCCCTGGTCAAACTCTCGATCCCCTGGCGCGAGATCTTGTCGAGCACCGCGTCCAAAGTGGACGTCGGTCGCGTAGTGGTGTTCTGGGCTGGCGCTTCTCTCGAGGGCGCGGTACGACGTTCCGACGCGACGACTTTGCTACGCGCAATCACGTCGTCGATATCCTCCGCCTTCTCTTTATTCGCCCTCGGTGCTGACTTAGGAACCGCGCGAGGCATCTCGTCTGGATAGTCCGGAGCCTGCGCGACGTGATTCCTGATCCGATCGATCCCGCTACTTCCAGACGACGTGCGCAGGTATAACCACCCCGCGGCCAGACCACCGACATGCGCCAGGTATGCGACGCCGGTCTGATCACTGGCTCCCTGGATTCCGGCGACAACGTTCGCCACCGCGAGTATGGCGACGAGCCATTTCACTTTCACTGGCATCACACCGAACAGATACACTTCATCGTTAGGCCATCGCATGGCGTATGCTAACATCACGCCTAACACGGCAGCCGATGCGCCGATCAAAAGCGAATCGCGTGCAAAGAGGAGATGGAAAAGCCATCCGCCGAGACCACAGAGGATGTAGTAACGGGTAAACTCACCGCCGCTCCACGCCCGTTCGACGCGAGGTCCAAACAAATAGAGCGTATACATGTTCAGCGCGAGGTGCAGGAAACCACCATGCACGAACATGTATGTCACGACTGTCCACCATGACGTCGCAAGCTCGCGGCTGCTGAAGCCGAGCGCTTGCTGCACCGTCGCTGACCCCAACAGCGTGAGCTGTAGAAAGAACACCGCGACGTTAATCGCGATGAGCCACTGCACCGCGGGAGTGATCCGCGGAGCTTCGAGGTCGTCAGTGGGTGGGAAGGCCATGCGCAGTCGGAAAACCTGTGTCGCTATCTATGTAGAACGCGCGGAACATGCAAACGTTCCGGCAGTCCCTTCTACTGCAAGAACCGCCTCTGACTAGCGCGGCGTAACAGGCCCGTTCAGTCGCAGAACGACACGTACGTCACGCAGCCGCATGGAGGCCTGCTCGACCAGCATCGACCACCGGCGATCTAACGGTTTACGCTCCTCAGCCGGGCTCGGATGCATCACAATCGTCGCCTTCGCGTTCGCACGAGCTACCGTCTCGACGATCCGCAAATATTCAGAGTCACTCGCGTTGTCGCGGCCAGTGATTGCAACAGCACCGATGAGTCCCAGGCGTTCGCATTGCTTGACCGATTCGACTACGCGCTCGAGGGCAGGCCCCTCGACTGATGTCTCGACTGTGACCTGAACGACCTTCACGTACGGCTGCAGTTTTTCGATAACCGCGGGACGCTGACCGTCGGTATCGAGCATCACGGGGACAGCAGAGTTGAGCTGCTTGAGACAGGCGACGAGAAAAGCGTCATTCGCAAGAGCATCGCGTCCCGTGATACAAATCGAATGCACATGACTCTTCTCGAGTGCACGCTGTAGCTCGCGCGTCAGTGCGTCGGCTGTATACATCATCGCCGTTTCGGCGGGGCCGGCGAACTTGATAAATAGTTGGCGGCGTCCACTCCAAACGCCGAGCTGCTGTAGCGCGACAGGAACACCCGCTAGCGCGGCTGCGACCGGTGGCGTCGCGGTCATGAACAATTCGCGGTGGGCATGGCGAGATAAACGATACGCTCACAAAGGTCCGGGAACGAGATCCCCGCAGCTTGGGCGGCCTGTGGCATTAGGCTGAGCTCCGTCATCCCAGGCAGTGTATTCGCCTCGAGGCAGAACGACACGCCGTCGGCTCGACGCCGAAAGTCGATCCGCGCATAGCCGCGGAGCTTGAGCGCACGAAACGCACGCAGCGCGAGATCCTGGAGCCGTTCGGCCTCATCGCGAGCGAGCGTGGCGGGGAACTCCTCCACCGCCATACCTGTCGTATACTTGCACGCATAGTCGTATAGCTCGTGTCTGGGGATGATCTCGCCGACCGGAAGCGCTTCGTCTCCCAGAACGCCGACGGTAAGCTCACGCCCCGGAACGAAAGCTTCAATCATGACCTCGTCGTCGTAGCGTCCGGCCTCCTTGATCGCGGCGGAAAGCTCGCCTGCTTCCCGCACCAGCGTTAGGCCTACAGTTGATCCCTGTTTCGACGGTTTCACGATGACCGGCATTCCCAAAGTCCGCTGTACTTCATCGGCTGACGCCGGCGCCATCAGCCAGTCGGCAGTCGCGACATCCGCGCTGCGGAACAGCTGCTTCGAGAGGTCCTTGTCCATCGCGAGAGCGCTCGCGAGGTGACCACTGCCTGTGTAGCGCACGCCGGAGAGATCAAGCAGCGCCTGAATCGTTCCGTCCTCGCCTTGGCCACCGTGTAGCGCGAGAAACACCACATCGGCATCGCTGACGGCAGGATCGGTGCCTAACGACGTTGACAGTGACGTCCGCTCCAGCGTCGCGAGGGCTTCCAACGACGGTGGCTCGGCCTTCATCCCTTCGGCGGCGACCGCAGCCTCGTCGCTGCGGGCGATTGCGCCGCGCGCCGTGTCGAACGCGGTGACCTCGTGCCCCCGCGTCCGCAACGCCTGAACGATCCGCATGCCCGACGCGATCGACACATCGCGCTCCGCCGACGTGCCGCCCAGCAGCACCGTGATGCGCATGCCCTAACGAGACATGAGATACGCCAGCAGATCCGATCGTGTCACGATCCCTTGTACCCGATTCCCCGACTGGATGAGGACTGCGGGGTTGGCTTTTGACAGGATCTTGGTCGCGGCATCGACAGGCATATCGCTGTCGAGGACTGGCAGCGGTGCTTCCATTGTATCGCTGACGGGTCCGTCCAGCAGCTTCGGCTGCTCCAGCGCCAGCGCCGCGAGCGCTGACTCTGTCACCGAGCCAACGCACACCGGTCCGTCCATGACTGGCAGCTGCGATACATCGTGCTGCGTCATGAGGCGCAGCGCCTGACGCACCGTCGCACCGGGCATCGTGCTCACCACCCCAGGCTCGCCGTCGGACTTCCTTCGGATGACGTCTCCCAACGTCGCCTTGTCCGCCTCCAGCAGTTGGTTTTCGCGCATCCACTCGTCGTTGAACTGTTTCGACAGGTAACGCTCGCCGGTATCACAGAGCATCGTCACGACAAAGGCGTCCGCGGCGTTGAGACGCCGCGCAACGTTGAGCGCGACGAACGTAATCAGCCCCGACGACCCGCCGACGAATAACCCTTCTTCTCGCGTTAGGCGACGCGCCATCAAAAACGCGTCCTTGTCCGATACCGTCTGGAACTCGTCCACGACGCTCAGATCCAGCGTTCCAGGAAGCTTGTCCTGCCCGATGCCTTCGACCTTGTAAGGCGTTCCCTCGAGCTTCGTTTGCCCTTGGCTGCGCCATAACTCCGCGAGAATGGAGCCTTGCGGGTCTCCGACGATCACTTTGATCGCTGGGTTTTTCTCTTTCAGGTAGCGACCCACGCCCGTCACGTTGCCGCCAGTTCCCGCCCCCGTGACAAAGTGTGTGATGCGCCCCTCGCTCTGCTCCCAGATCTCCGGACCTGTCGTGTCGTAGTGCGCCGCCGGATTTGCGTCGTTATAGAACTGGTTCGCGAGAATCGCGTTAGGCGTCTCGCCCGCGATCCGCTTGGCCGTCATGATGTAGTTGTCCGGATGATCCGGTGGCACGGCCGTCGGCGTCACGATCACCTCAGCGCCGAAAGCCTTGAGCAATCGCACTTTCTCCTGCGACATCTTGTCAGGCATCGTAAAGATGCAGCGATAGCCACGCAGCGATGCCGCTATCGCGAGCCCTACACCCGTATTGCCGCTCGTCCCCTCGACGATCGTCCCGCCTGGCTTGAGCCGCCCTTCGCGTTCTGCCTGCTCGATGATCGGCAGACCGATACGGTCCTTCAGGGAGCCGCCTGGATTGAAGAACTCCGCCTTACCGTACATTGGCGTGACGATGCCGCGCGTCACTTGCGTTAGGCGAATAAGCGGCGTCCACCCGATCGTCTCCAGCACTGATCGATACGGTCGCCGGTTGCGCTCGATGGTGGTATCCGAGCTCGCTTCGACGCTCGTCATGTAACGCGCCTGTTAGGCAGCGCCGGACTAGCGCCCGGGATCTTTGGCATTCGGGTCACGTGCCGTCGGGACACCGACTGGGAGTCGGAATTTTACGGGGAAAAGAACAGTGAGAGCTATGGGTCGTCCACCAAGTCGAGCCGGCCTGAACTGCAGCGAGGGAGCACCTTGCATCGCCGCGTCGTCCAAGAGCGCATTACCTGATGTCTCGGCGACTCGTAGCGACTCAGCCACAACGGCTCCAGTCGAGTCGACATGCAGCCGCAGCGTAACCTCCCCCTCGATGCGCTGTTCGTATAGCTCCAGCGGGTAGCGAAAGGGAACTGCGTCGCTCATGAGCTGGGGAAGCGAGTCTGCCACGTTCCTCGCAGCAACGGGCCCGCACCCCACTGTGACGAGGAGACCGTAGAGTACGCGTCTCACGTCCGGGCCTGGCCAGCTAACTCATCCAGAAGCTGGAGTGCTGCGAGCGGAGTGAGCTCATCCGTACGCAACGCCTGCAACCGTTCGACGATCGGGTGCGTCGCTGGCGTGAACAGCGAGAGCTGCATTCCGCGCACGCTCGGTGCCGCCGTCAGGCGCCTAACAAGTTCGTCTCCCTCGAGCGAGTTGAGCACTGCGCGGGCGCGCTGTATGACAGCATCAGGCAGCCCGGCGAGCCGACCAACTTCGATGCCGTAGGAACGATCGGCTGGCCCCGGCTGCAGACGATGCAGAAAGAGAACTTCGTCACCGACTTCGCGGACCGCCACGTTATAGTTGCGCAGTGCGCCTAATTCCTCGGCAAGCTGTGTGAGCTCGTGATAGTGCGTCGCGAAGATAGTTTTGCATCCGATCTTTTCGTGTATATGCTCGCTCACTGCCCACGCGATCGACACCCCGTCATACGTCGACGTTCCTCGGCCGATCTCGTCCAGCAACACCAGGCTGCGGTTCGTCGCCGCGTGAAGGATCGCGCTCGTCTCGGCCATCTCCACCATGAACGTGGACTGACCGCGCACGAGGTTGTCGCTCGCACCCACGCGCGTAAAGATCCTGTCAACCAGTCCAATGGTGGCCCGTGTCGCTGGAACGAAGCTTCCGATCTGCGCCAGTAGCACAATGAGCCCCACCTGACGCAGAATCGTCGACTTCCCGGCCATATTCGGACCCGTCAAGATGACCATTCGCGCTTCTGGCGTTAGGCCTACGTCATTCGGAATAAACGCTTCGCGGGCCATCATACGTTCGACCACTGGGTGGCGACCACCCACAATGGTCAAGCTGAAGTCATCTGTCACGTCTGGCCGCACATACCCTTCGCGAGATGCGACGGCTGCGAATGCAAGTACGACATCGAGTACTGCGATCTGCAGCGCCACGCTCTGCAGTCGCGTGATCTGATCTCCAATCGAGCGTCGCAGCCGCTCGAACAGCTCTCGCTCACGCTGCTCGATCTGTTCGGTCGCGGTAAGGACCCGCTCCTCGTATTCCTTGAGCGCCGGCGTCACGTACCGCTCCGCGCCGGTAAGCGTCTGCCGCCGCTGATAGTCGGGAGGGATCAGATGCTTGTTGGCATTCGTCACCTCGATGTAGTAACCGAACACTTTGTTGTAGCCGACCTTAAGCGAAGCAATGCTGGTACGCGCACGCTCCGCCGCCTGTATTTGCGCAATCGCGTCGCGTCCACCGTCGCGCAACGCGCGCAGATCATCGAGATCTCTGTCGACGCCCGCGCGGATAGTGTCGCCCCCTGCTCCTGCTTCACCGCTTCCGATTGCAGCCGGCGGGCGATCAACAAGGTGTCGCGCGATGTTGTGTGTGAGATCAGCGCAGCAGTCCCAAGCTTCTGCGAGTGTTGCCAGCAGTCCTGCCGGATCGACTTGTCGCAATGCCGACTCGACATCGGGTAGCCGTGCTAGCGAATCACGCAAGCCGCCTAAATCTCGCGGCGTGGCGCGTCCGGCAGCGGTCCTTGCACCAAGTCGTTCAATGTCGCGAACGCCATCGAGTGCTTCGCTCATGGCGAGCTGCACATCAGCGCGATCTTTGAGCGCACCGACCGCGTCCAGCCGCGCGTCGATCTCATCACGGTCCAGCAGCGGCGCCAGAATCCATTCGCGCAGCTTCCGCGCGCCCATTGGTGTGAGTGTGCGATCGAGCACGCCGAGCAACGTGCCGCTTCGTTCACGCTCAGCGCGCTCGTTATGCGCTTCACCGCCACGCAATGATTCGAGCAGTTCGAGATTGCGCCGCGTCATCTCATCGAGCGGCATCGTCGACGCCGTCGACTCAACAGTGGGACGCATGAGATGCGGCGTGCCGCTTGGCTGCAACTCGCTCAGATAGCGCAGCAACGCCCCCGCTGCGCCGACAGCGGCATCGTGTGCTGTGGTTATTCCGAGACCGTCCAATGCTGCGACACGAAAGCGCCGCAGTAGCTCGTCGCGCGCAAGCGCCGCATCGAACTCCCACGGCTCACGCTCAGTAACAAGCGCGTTTGAAAGACGAACGGCATCCCTTTGTGCATCCGCTGAGGTGCGCGGCATGAGTATCTCGCGCGGACTCAGACGCGCGACCACATCTTCAGCGTCTTTCACACCGCAGACGATCAGCCGAAACGTGCCGATAGATAAATCCGCCGCGGCAACTCCGATGACTTCGCCTTGCTCCAACAGCGCGCAGAGGTAGTTATGCCGATCGCTCTCGAGCAACTCGTCACTGAACGCCGCTCCAGGAGTGACGGTCTCGATTACCTCGCGTTTGACAACCCCCTTCGCCAACCTGGGATCTTCGACTTGCTCGCAGATCGCCACGCGATATCCCTGCTGCACCAAGCGCCGCAAATAGTCGTGGCCGGCCTTGACCGGTACTCCGGCGAGAGGCACTTCGGCCGCACCGCCGTTGTTCCGTGAAGTCAGCGTTAGGCCAAGTACACGCGACGCCAATTCTGCGTCGTCGTAGAACATCTCATAGAAGTCGCCCATGCGGAAAAACAGAACCGCGTCCGGGTGCTGCTTCTTGATCTCGCGGTACTGCTGCATGAGCGGTGTTGCCTCGCGTGTCATCACGGCTCCGCGTCCACGATGATCCCTCGCAAACCGGCCTGTGTCATCGCACGCTGTGCCTCTTCGCGAGTCTGATACCGACCGACACGAACTCGAAACGGCGCACGCGTGCCAAACACACGCGCTGCCACGCCGCGCCGCTGTAATTGTCGGACGAGCGCCGCCGCCTCCCGCTGCGAGTTGTATGCCGCGACCTGGATTGCATAGCGCCCCGTTGTGCTCGCCGAGCCTGGCTCTCGCCTAACGATTGTGTCGCGCGGTACGGCGCTGTCCACCGCCCTGGAAACCGCCGACGTCACACACGACGAATGGAGATAAACAATCTGGTTTCTCAATTCGACGTCGTTAGCATGGACCGCGGCGCGTGCCGACGCGAGTAAGGCACATGTTTTCCCCGTTTCACCGTCATCCCGGGCCAAGCGCGCCGCCAAATACTGAGCGCGCGCCAGGTGCTCACTCTCCGGATACTCCAGTCGCAATTGCTCGAGATGACGTCGCGCACGATCTCGCGACTGGCGCGCGAGCTCCAGCTCAGCTAGGCGGAGTAGCGCGGAGCTGGCCCGCGGCGACAACGGAAACTCCACCACAACTCGCAAGTAATTTCGCTCCGCTCCCGCCGCTGTCGAATCCAGCACTGCATGCCAGTACAACGCCTCGACGAACGCGTCACTTCCTTCGACCGAGGCCGCCAGGACGGAATCGACCAACGCACGCGCCGCCGCTGTGTTTCCTGCAGCGGTGAAACGCTCCACTCGCGTTGACAGAGCCGCTTCCTGCCCCGCTGCTGGTTGCGCCGCGATGACGGCGGAGAGCAAAGCGCAGATTCGAAAACGGCGTGGCATCCGGGCGTTGAAGAGTCAGGCGGCCGCGCGCCGAGGTTCACCACAGAGCGCGAGCACGACGTTGCCCAAAAGTTGCTCGTCGCTCGCTACGCGCGAGTCCTTGGCGGAGCGATCGGCGACGAGAAGGGTGCGCAGCCCTTCCCGGATTGAGGTCGCCGTCCAGAGCGATGCCGCGTTTGCCCAGCGTTCGACCGCTTCTCCCCAGGGCCCGCCTGTGTTGATCGATCCGACGCCGCCGTCCTTCAAAACATTCCAGAGTCGATCGCGTACAGCGCGAGTAGCGGCGCCGCTGTTTCGCGCCGCAACGGCGACACCGATCGCTAGCAGCTGGTTGCCTAACGCACCAAGTACCGGCACTAAACCGTTTTTCGGCTGCGCCAGAACAGGCGCAACGAGGCGCAGGGCGTCGGCCGCGCGCCGTTGCGCCACGGCCCGCAGCAAGTCGCCTAACGTTTCTCCGTGGCGTACGCCGACGACTGCCTCGATCGCCCGCGTGTCGATCTCACGTCCGCTATAGCTCACGCTTTTGTCGATCTCGGCGGCGAGGGCGGCGAGATCAGCCCCAACGGTAGCCAGCAAGAGGTCTGCGGCAGTTTGCTCAAGCCGCGCGCCGTGTACATCGCGCGCGTGTTCAATCATCCACGTCACAGCGCTCGCTCCGTCGAGTGGAGCAAACTCGATGGCGCTCGCGCGTTCTTGCAGATTCGCGTCAACCTTTTCGCCCGCCGCTGATATCAAGACGAGCACGACGTCACTCGCAGGCTTGCGCAGATACTGGTCCAGGACGGCGCGTGCGTCCTTCTTCAGAGCCGCTGCGTCGCGCACCACAACCATGCGTCGCTCGCTGAGCACCGGGAGCGTTACGAGGAGCGTACCTAACGAGCGTGCATCAAGGCCGCTGCCGCGTCGTTGATCGAGATTGAAGTCGCGCGTGCTGGGCTCGACCGCGCTGCGAATAAGGCTCTGTAACGCCGCATCCTTACGATAGTCCTCGTCGCCGTAAAAATAGTACGCCGCCGCGAATCGCTTGTCGGCTACCTGTTTGTTGAATTCCTGGAGCGCGACGCGAGACATGCCGCAATATATCGCCCACCGCCACAGCGCCTGCCGTTATCGGTCGCGCATATCCTCGGCGAGACGCGCGGTCGCAAACCGAATCGGCATCTGATCTGCGACATATGCGAGCGACCACACCGGTGCGCTCGTAGAAATCGCTGCCGCTAGCGCCGACGACGAAGCGAAGAGCGTCTCTGGCACAGCGGGCACTGACGCGATAACAGCGGGAAGCCGTGGCAGTTCGTTCGGCGGCTGTTCACGCACCTGGAGCTCCATCGCAAGCACACCGATGCCGACAACAGCAGCACCCATCGCTGCGAACTTCATGAAGCTCGGACCCCGAGCAAGCCGCACAGGAACGATCATCCGCTGACGCTCCACTTCAATGCGCGAGCGTAACCGCGAGCGGAATTCGTGCGATGGGACGATGGGCTCTAGGTTGCGAGCCGCCATCAGTGAACGCCGAACGCGCGTATCGAGTGCGGCGCAGCTGGCGCAGGCGCGAAGGTGTTCTTCCATCGCCTGATGTTCGACACCCGGGAGGGTGTCATCAACGAACGCAACGTGACTCTGTCGGAATGCGCGACAGTCCATACCGAGGGCCTATGCTGAGGCGCACTTCGGTACCCACGCGTCATCGTGCAGTTCCTTCTTTTCCACCCCGCCCGTGACCTGCGTCACCAGGCGGGGTCCGGCCCCACTGTGCTCGACCCTTACTTGAGGTGAGGCTCGATCAGCGCGGCAAAGGCATTCCGCGCCCGATTCAACCGCGATTTCACCGTCCCAAGATTACACGTCGTGATCTCCGCAATTTCTTCGTATGACTTTCCTTCGAGCTCTCGCAGCACGAACACCTGCCGATGATGTCCAGGCAGTTTTGCTACGGCACTTTCAACCAAATCCCGCAGGTGCCGCTTGCGGAACAAGTCGTCCGGACGAGAGGCCGTATCTTCGAACTGAACTGGCCTGTCGTCATCTTGCCAATTCTGCTTGATCGCTTGGAATAGGACGAGCGGATTCCGCGCACGATTCCGCAGCTCGTTCTTCGCGAGATTAGACGCGATCGTGTAGATCCAGGTCGAGAACTTCTTCGACCGATCGAAACGATGCAGATGGCGGTACACTCGGACGAAGACCTCTTGAACCAGGTCTTCACCGCGTTCCCGATCCCCAATCGTCCGGTAAACGAAGTTGAGGAGCCGGGTCTGATATCTAGTAACGAGCTCATCGAAAGCACGCTCTTCGCCAGCTAAATAGGCCGTGACCAAACCTGCGTCATCCTTGGCTTTGAGGTCCTCTCGAATGGCCGCACCAGGGGGCACGTTCGTGCCCACAACCGCTGCGACGTCGCTCATGAATTTCTCCTTTGAAGGCGTTGGGTCCTTCCTCGCAAATAGCTGGACCCGCACACCATGTTAGGCACGGCACGTGCCCGCAGGGTTTCCTGGAGGGCAGTACTCTAACTCTCAAGATCATCAAGAGTTACGACCATACTCGTCAGTTAGATTCTTAACTCGTCGAAAGCCACCGTCCTCTGCCGAAGACACTTTCGCTGACAGGGTGTCCTCTCGAGATCGCCGACGGTTGGGGTGCGCTACCTAGTGATTTCGGCAGAATTCGGCAAAGAATAGGAGCGCGAATGCTGTCTTGGCGTCAGGAATTTCGCCTCGACGCAGCATTTCCATCACCTCGCTAAATGGGTACTCGACTGGCTCCAGGAACTCGTCACGCTCGTGGCGCTGCTCTCCTCGCGTAAGCCCCCACGCAGCAAAGAGATGGATGCGCTCATCCGTGAAGCCTGGCGTCGTCAGAATGCTCACGAGTGGTTGGATCCGCGCTGCTCTGTATCCCGCTTCTTCTTCCAGCTCGCGCCGCGCGCATGCGATCGGCAGTTCACCAGGCTCCAGCCGTCCAGCCGGAATCTCGTAGACGAAGCCTCCTGCGGCGTAGCGGTACTGGCGGATGAGGACGACTCCTGGATTCGCAGCGTTTGGCTCGTCCAGCAGCGGGATTACCGCGCTGGCACCAGGATGCCGAATGATCTCGAGCTCCCCTTCGGAGCCATCCGGGAACGCAACACGATCGATATCGAGATTGAGCACGCGACCGCTATATACGCGCCGGCTGGACACTCGTGCGGACTCGTCCATCACTCGTTAGGACGAGGCGGCGCCAGGCGTATCACGTCGCGTCCGAGAGACGCGAGCTGTGGTTCAATCGTACGCGCTTCGCCTAACGCGACTATCTGAAGGGTCTCTGGATGTAGATGCTGTTGTGCCACACGCAGGACATCGTCGGTCGTAACGGCGAGAATACGATCGCGGTATGTATCGAAATAGTCTGCCGGCAGCCCAAAGACACGCATCGCGGAGAGTCCCGCGGCGATCGCCGCCGTCGTCTCGTAGCGGATCGGAAAGACACCCGCCAAGTAGCTGATCGCGAGGGATCGCTCGTCCTCGCTGATAGGTTCCTGTCGGATACGATCGATCTCTCCCAGCACTTCGCGGATTGCAGCCCCGGTCGCATCAGTCTGCACGGCTGTAGAAACCATGAACGGGCCGGCTTGCAGGCGCCAATGGAAGGTTGAGAATGCGCCGTAAGTGTAGCCGTGACGTTCGCGCAAGTTCAGGTTGATCCGCGAGCTGAAAAGACCGCCCAGTACGCTATTCATTACAACGAGGGCGTAGTAATCGGGATGTAGCCTCGGAACACCGATGTGACCGATACGCAATTCACTCTGTGCCGCGCCGGCTCGGTCAGCAAAGTGTATCGCGGACCTGCCGGACGGCGTGTCGACATCAGCACTCCTCTCCGCCGCGGCCGCAACAGACCACGCGCCTAACGAGGCAGCAACCTGCTCCACGGTATCTTGAGCGTCGACTGCACCGACGACGATCACACATACCCGTTCTGGCGTGAACATCGCCCGGTGAAACGTCTGCACAGTCGCACGGTTGAAGCTACGGATCATCTCCATATCACCTGCTTCCGCCAGCGCAAACCTCGCGCGCGGCGCATACGCCACACGCGCAAACATGTCGTCGGCGTGCTCGCGCGGATCGCGTTCTGCTTGCTGGCGCTCAGCAATCTGCTCCGTCTGGTTGCGCAGCACGCCCGCCTCCGGAAATGCTGGCTGGTCGACAAGCTCAGTCAGGAGACGCAGCGCGTCCGCGACTGCCGTATTTCGTATCGTGCTGCTTATCGACGTGTCGTTCCAGTCCAGGTCCGGCTCCACCTCGCCGCCCAAGCGCTCGACAGCGGCGACGATCTCTTCGGCACTCAGCGTCGCTGTCCCCTCGACAAGACTTTTCGCTGTCAACCACGATTCACCGGCTCGGCCAGGCGCATCGCTCGTCGCGCCCGCCTCCACGATGATGCGCACAGTCGCAATGGGGAGACGGTGGAACGGCGCCACGATTACTTCCACGCCGTTAGGCAGCCTCGAGCGCGAAAATGACGGAAGGCGGTAGGGACGTGGTGGTCCGGCCTGAGGTCTCGCGACGGTCACGCGGCGCCTAACGGCTCTGGATCCCTCGGTATGTACAGCAGCGACACCTGCTGCGTCGGCTGCAAGTAGCGCCGGAGAAACGCGTTCATGTCGTCGCGCGTCACGCGTCGCAGTTGCGCCGTGTAATCGAGTGCAAGGCGTGGGTCGCCCAGATACGTCGCAAACTTGGATAGCGCGTCGGCGCGCCCTTCTGAAGACTCCAGTGCCACGACGAACTCGTTTTCCGCAACGGCCACGGCTCTTTCAATCGCGCGCTCCTCTACACCTCGCTCCAATACGCGCCGCAGCTCTGCAGCGACCGCGGCTTCGAGTGTCTCGCTCGGAATTCCCGGATGCGCGGTGACGTCGATGACGAGGAGGTCTGCGCCGACCGGCAAGTCGAGTGTGAAGCTGCTCACTTCAGTCGCCAGCGTAAGGTCTCGCACCAATTTCTGGTGCAGCACGCTTCCGCGCCTACCACCGAGGAACGCAGCACAAACGGCAGCAGTGATCGCTTCCTTCGTTCCGAACGTCGGGATGCGAAACGCTACGAAGATCCGGCACGCTGCGACATCATCGGCAACAACTTCTCGCGCCGCTCCCAATGACGCCGGCACATCCATTGGCGGCAGTGGTGGCGGACCCGACCCACGCGGGATACCTCCGAAATACCGCTCCACCAGCGTGCGAGCGTTGTTAGGCTCGATGTCCCCTACGATACTCAGCACAGCGTTGTCCGGCGTGTAATGCAGAGCGAAGAACGCTCGCACGTCGTCCAACGTCGCGGCATCGAGATCCTCGAATGAGCCGATGAGCGAATGGTGGAATGGGTGACCCTTTGGGTAGGCAAGAGCCGGGAGTCGCTCCCACCACGTTCCATAGGGCTGATTATCTACCGACCAACGCCGCTCATTCTTCACCACATCACGCTGTGTATCGAGCTTCTCCTGAGTCATCGCCGGCAACAAGCGACCCATCCTGTCTGCCTCGAGCCACAGTGCAAGCTCGAGGTAGTGTGCTGGCACCGTTTCGTAGTAATTCGTGCGATCGAGCCATGTTGAGCCGTTCAACGTTCCGCCAGCGCGTTGGATGAGCTCGAAGTGTTCGCTGGCGCCAACGTTTTCTGATCCCTGAAAGAGCATGTGTTCGAACAAGTGAGCGAAACCGGTGCGCCCCTCTGGCTCGTGCGCCGAGCCCACACGATACCAGAGGTTCACAGATACCGCGGGGACTGTATGGTCTGGTGCGAGCGTCACTCGCAACCCGTTGTCTAGCTGAAATGTCTGCAACGCGTGGTTCATCAAGGCTTAGCGCGAGCCCGCGAGCGGGATTGAGACACCGTACATGAAGTCTGGCCGGAAGCGATCACGCTCACCCGTGGTGAGATCCCTGTTAGGCGTTAGGTTTTGAAACATGCTGGCATATGCAGCGAGCCGCGACCAAGGTGCGCCCAGGTCCGTGAACAACTTACTGCCGAGGAAAAGCACGACGGTCCCTTCCGCCGCTACGTCTGCGCCGTATAGGCGCGTGTTATCGCTACTGCCGCCGTTGTAGGAATAGACGAAGAGCAAGGGGACGTATGCACCAATCCACCCATCGGTGAGTCGTTTGGGAAGGAGTTCCAGCTGGATACCACCAAATACGTTCGGCGCGTTCTGATTCCTCACACCGGAACCGCGGAAGCCGAAGGGAGTCACCCCCGCTCCTAATACGGCGCGCCAGCGCGCTGAGTCGCCGCGGGTGAGCACGAACGCGCGAACGAAGAAGGCCGTCAGCGGCGTCGCCCCTTCGGGTGCAGAAACAGCCGCAGCCGTCAACAGGCCAGGCTCGGCGACAAGCGCGATTCGCGATGCCTCTTGAGATCGCACCTCAGCCGTCCCACAGGCAACCAGCAGCAGCAGCCTAACGAGCGATCGCATTACGAATCCATGCTGCGACGGTTCCCACAAGAGTGAACGGCACTTTGATCGACTCCGCGAGCACGTACGTCGCGAGTTCGGCTGCGTTGCGCGAGATCGGACTCGTCCGCGTCGGCGATGTCCGCGGCACGAGACCATGACTGCGAGCGACGACATCAAGCCGCAACATGTGAAACGGATCACTCACCAAGAGAACCCTCGAAATGCCGTGACTCTTGAGCATCGCCGCGACACCACGCATCGACTGATCTGTTGTTCTCCCTTCGGCTTCCATCAAGACCTTCTCCGCGGGCACACCCAGTTGCGTTAGGAACCTCTTGCCGACGACGGCTTCGCTCGTCGTGTCGCCAGCGCCAACCCCACCAGTGACAACCATCCATGGCGCGTGCCCCTTGCGCCACAAGACGTGTGCGTGCTCAAGCCGCGCGCGAAGGACGGGAGACGGACGCCCATCATACTGCGCCGCGCCCAGGACGACGATCGCATCGACCGCGGATGCTTCATCGCGCCCGCCCCAGATGACCACCAGCGCGAGCGAAACAAGCCACGCACAAAACAACACCACCAGCACGCGCGAGAGTACGCGCCACCTGCGTCGGCGGCCGCTCATGGCTGCGAACTATATCCGCGCGTCATCTCCGGTGCACTCGATGATGCACGCTCCTAAATCATCCTCAGACCACCACTCGTTCACCGAGCGCGGGTGTTGCGACCCGTAGGCCGTCGCCGCGCACCAGCTCGGCGAAGGAGTCCTGCGCTCGAGCTTCACCGTGTACGAGGAATACGCTATTGAGGCGTGGCGACGTCGCCTTCACGCGCCTGAGCCAATCAAGCAGTTCGCTGCGTCCCGCATGTGCACTGTACCCACTGATCACTTCGACGCTGGCACGAAGAGGGATCTCATCGCCAAATACCTTGATCACCGGTTGGCGCTCCACGATGCGCCTACCTAACGTGTGTTGCGCCTGAAATCCGACGATCAGAATGGTGTTGCGCGGATCTGATGCTCCGTGAGCGACGTGATGCACGATGCGCCCTGACTCGACCATGCCGGATGCCGCGATAATCACCATCGGTCCACGCATAGTGTTGAGCGCTTTCGATTCGTTCACGTGCCGCGTGAATTGCACCAGCTTGAATCGGAAGAGCTCTTCCACAGCCTGAACAAGTGCTTCCGTGCTATCAAAGCAGTCCGGATGCATCTGGAAGATGGAGGTGACATCGGTCGCAAGTGGACTGTCGATGTAAATCGGAATCGCCGGTATGGCACTCTCCCTAACGAGTACGTGGAGATCGTAGAGCACCTCTTGCACTCGTCCCACTGCGAAAGCGGGAATCAACACTTTCCCGCCGCGAGCGGCGCACTCACGGATAACACGCGCCAATTCTCCGCGCGCATCTAGGACAGAGTCGTGTTCCCGGTCTCCGTACGTGCTTTCCATGATGAGCACGTCTGCATCCTGCGGTATCTCCGGATCGCGGATGATGGGGAGCCCGCGTCGGCCGATGTCTGCCGAAAACACAACGCGCTTCGCCTGACCTCCGTCATCGCAGTCCAAGATCACAGATGTCGATCCGAGGATATGCCCAGCATCTATAAACGTCGCGCGCACGCCCGGTGTGACATCGAACTGCCGATGATACGAAACGCCGACCATCAGTTCGGCGACACGAGTTGCATCTGCAAGACCGTACAGCGGTTCAATCGCGGTCCGGTTTCGCTTCGTTAGGTGCTCTGCATCCTTCACCTGAATCGTCGCAGAATCCGCTAGCATGACCGCCGAGAGATCGCGCGAGGCCGCTGTCGCCAAGATCTGCTTGGTGTAACCGGCGCGAGTGATAACGGGTAGACGTCCTATGTGATCGATATGCGCATGCGAGACGACTATCGCATCGATTGTATTTGGATCGACCAACAGGCGACGGTTTTTCTCATCAGATTCGCGGCGTTTCCCTTGGAAGAGTCCACAGTCCAGCATCACTCTTCGGCCACCGATCTGCAGCACGTGGCACGATCCAGTTACCTCGCGTGCAGCACCCGCGAACAAGAGCTCCATAATTCTCCGTGCACATGTCTAGGTCACGCTGACGTAGTCCGGTCCATATTCTATCGCCGGCGAGAAACTACTACCTTGGCGAATATGAGTACTGCCCCGACGGTCCCCGCTGCCGCAGCAGCATCATACGCAACGCTGAATGTCGTCGGCCATCCACTAATTCAGCACAAGCTCACACTGCTACGTGATGCCGCGACGCCGACAAAGATCTTCAAAGAGCTCGTCGACGAGCTAGCGATGCTGATGGCGTACGAAGCGACGAAGGACCTTGCACTACAGCAAGTGCAAGTGCGCACTCCTCTCGAGGAAACAGCCGGAATGAAAGTACGAGGCAAGAAGCTCACACTCGTTCCCATTTTGCGAGCAGGCCTCGGCATGGTGGAAGGCATTCTGCGACTCGTTCCGTCCGCGCGAGTCGGTCACATCGGCATCTATCGCGATCACTCCACGCTCGAACCGGTCGACTACTACTTCAAGATTCCGCGCGACACCGAAGAACGAGATTTCTTTGTCCTTGATCCAATGCTTGCTACAGGCGGAAGCGCTGTTGCAGCAGTGACTTCACTTAAGCGCTCCGGCGCTCAGCGCATTCGCTTTCTCTGTCTCGTCGCCGCTCCGGAAGGTGTGCAGCGAATAGAACGCACACACCCCGATGTGCCGATTTACACCGCGGCACTCGACAGACAACTCAATGATCACGGCTACATCCTCCCTGGCCTCGGCGATGCTGGGGATCGTCTGTTCGGCACACGTTAGCGAGAACAAACGTTTCGCGTGACATGAGTCGCGCAGCGCACGAAGGCTCGGTTCCTTTCACGTATCTACTTGTTCGCTTTCACGTGCTGCCTTATCTTGGCGCCTCTGCGTTAGGCCGCGTCTCGGTGCCAAGGCGGGCATGCTCATCAACCTTCTGCCGGACTTCCTCACCGTACTCAGCAGCGCTGACCGCATCGCGGCCTATCACCGCTACTTCGAAGCACACCGTCGTTGGCTCGAGCCGTACTGGCACAACTATGTGCTGGACCCTAACGGGCCGCACTTCAGAGACGTCGTTCGCATGGCGTCGCTGGCCGACCGCTCCGACTTGCGATCACTGCTCGAACGCACTGATGTAATCGAGCTCACTCGTCAGGCAGAGCGCCGCTGCATGGAGCTCCTCGAACCGGATGTAGACGTTGATCTCCTGCTCATGGTCGGCGTCGGTGCTGCCAACGCAGGCGAGCTCGTTATAGATGGTCGTGGTGTCGCGTTCGTTTGCCTCGAACATTTCACGTCCGTCGCCAATCCAGAAACCCAAGGCCTCGGTCTCGATCCAGAGCTGATTCCTCTCTGGATGTCTCACGAGATAGCACACACAGTTCGCTACACGTCACCGACCAGTCGTAGCGAACTTCGTAGCTCAATTGCGCAGGCAGGGGGCTACTACTCTTATTGGGATACTGGGCGGCATGTGCCGCTGCGCGAGCACCTGGTGAATGAAGGCCTGGCTGTCCATGTCTCGCGAGCGGTGTCACCAGGTCACGCCCCGTGGGAGTACTTCGGTTTCGGTCGTAGGCAGTATGCGCGCGTCCGTGAGGTGGAGACGCACCTCACTCGCTTTGCCAAGACTGAATACGATCAAGCCGCGTTGGGTCTCCGGCTCCGATACCTCTCCGGTGGAATGAGTGACGAAGCGCGCACCATGGACCGCGTCATCGCGCCGGAGCGCGCCGGGTACTACATCGGTGCACGGCTTGCGGAGCCTGCTGTAGAAGCGAACGGTTTGTCGTGGGCTATCCGCGCGAGCGCTGGCGAGCTCTTTGCCATCGCAGATAAGCTCGCGGAAACTGCCTAACGCGCGCTTACTTCCCCACGCAGAAGCGGCTAAAAACTTCGTCCAGGAGATCGTCGACGCTGACGGCGCCGATTATCTCCTCCAGCGCGACAACAGCCGCTCGAAGATGGACCGCGGCAATGGTTGGCGTGGTAGCTGCTTGCATCGACGCAACGAAGAGCGACAGCTCATCCGATGCTTGCACTAGCATGGCAGCGTGTCGCGTCCGCGTAATGATTGGATTCTCGTAGTCGATCGTGCCGTAGTGAGCGTCTAGGGCTTGGGCGATTGCCTCTCGCAACTCCGATAATCCTTCTCCGGTCATTGCGCTGACCCAGAGATCGCTCTTGCTGCGCCCCTCCGCTGAGCGCTTGTCGAGCTTCGTCTGCACGGCGACTACTCTCTTTGCGCCAAGCTGTTGAACCGGCGAGCTGATCTCCTCGAGTGACAGCCCAGTACCATCACTGCACACAACGCAGATCTCAGCATCCTTCACGTACCGTTCGCTGACCTCGATCCCGAGACGCTCCACGACGTCACCGCTCACTCGCAGGCCCGCCGTGTCGACGAGCCGCACGGGCCAGGTTCCAATCAGGCAAGAGTGCTCAATCGCATCGCGCGTTGTGCCTGGTATGTCTGTCACAATCGCGCGCTCTTGGCCGAGCAGCGCATTGAACAGTGAGGACTTCCCCACGTTAGGTGGCCCTGCGAAGACGACCAGCGCCCCATCACGGATGATCGAGCCACGGCCAGCAGTTTCAAGCAGGTCAGTAACTCGCTTAGTGACCTCGGAGGCCATCACGAGGATCTGCTCGCGCGAAACTTCCCCCTCATCCTCTTCAGGAAAGTCCACCCCATACGCCATGACAGCTTCGAGCTGAAGAATGGCGTTGCGCAATTCAGCTACTCGCTTTGAGAGTCCTCCGCCTACAGTGCCAAGCGCCACGCGGCGCATGGGTTCCGAGCTCGCGTCGATCAAATCCGCTACTGCTTCGGCTTGCGCTAGATCAAGCTTTCCATTGAGTAGTGCACGGCGCGTGAACTCGCCTGGGTGCGCTGTACGCGCCCCTAATGCAAGGCAAGCTCCTAACAAGGCACCGCTCGTCGCCTGACCACCGTGGCAGCTGAGCTCGAGCATCGCTTCGCCGGTATATGATCGCGGCGCATCGTAACGCACGGCGATCAACTGATCGAGTGTGATCCCAGTCCCGGGTTCGCGAGCGGTCGTCAACGTGGCGCGCCGAGGTTCTTCTGGGAACGGAACAAGCAGCCGACGCCCAATTTCCGGGACACTCGGGCCCGAGAGCCTAACGATGCTCAGCGCAGCTCTGGTCGAGCCGGTGCTAACCGCAACGATGCTGTCGGAGCTACCTACAGTGAACACACTCCAACTCCGATCGGCTCGAACCTACGACGGGCGAGCCGGCTTGCGCGCCCTTGCACGCTCACGCGAGATCAGAATTTGCTGCGGGATCGAGGCGACGTTCTGGGCTGCCCAGTAGAGATTCAGCCCGGATGCCATGTTCGCGAGCAGCACCGTCATCATCACCGGGAGCACGTATGTCATCACACGCGTCTGTGGATTCGGTGGCATCGATCGCATGCTTAGCCACGACGTAAAGAACATCGAACCACCCATGAGTAGCGGGGCGATGTAAAGCGGATCTTTTAGCGATATGTCGGGGAGCCAGAGGAACGGCACACCGCGGAACTCAATGGTGCTCTGAAAGACAAAGAACAGTGCGAACAGCACCGGCATGGACAGCAAGATTGGGAAGCAACCAGCCAGAGGACTGAACGGACTCATTCCATGTTCTTTGTAGAGCCGCATCGTTTCTTGTTGCATGCGCTGCGGATCGCTCTTGTAGCGCTTTTGCACCTCCGCGAGCTGAGGCTGCAGTTCTTGCATGCGCATTGATGACCGCATCGCAACTTGATTCAGCGGCCACATCGCAATTCGAACGATGACTCCGAAGAGCAGCAACACCCAGCCGTAGTGCAGCGCAAGCGCATTGTGCATCCAGAGCAGCACGCGCATAACGATAGTCGCGAACGGCTGCACGACTGGCTGCATAAATCCACCGTAAGCGTTCGCCGCGACAAAGTCGCGACCTACCGCAACCATAGCATCCCAGTCTTGCGGCCCGGCGTACACATCAAACGCAAACACACCATCGCGCATGCGTCCAATCACAGCTGTCTGGGCTACGGGGTAGTCGCGTTCGAGCTGCTGTAGTCCAGTGACTTGCAGCTCCGCGAACGCAGCTGTCGTATCGCGCGCGATGAGACCCAGAATGAAGTACTTGCTTTTTAACGCCACCCAGGTGAGGGGTCCTGGCTCCAGCCTTCGCTCATTTGGATCAAGTGAGCGTACGCCGATCTGCGAGGCACCACGTGCAGCAGGTTTATACGCGACGGTGAGTGCCTGACGATCCGCTACTACATCGGCTTCGAACGATTCCAGAGCGCGAGGGAGGTTGACTACGAGAAGGACATTCTCCCCAGCAGCGCGCCCACTCGAATCAGTAACCTCCGCCGCAGCGTGCAACACGTATCCCGATGTATCCACATCGTAGCGCAGGTTGACGACCCAGCCACCAATGGCAGTGCGATACGAGACGCGACGATTAGTCAAGTCAGCTCTTGCAAATGGCACATGCAAGAGCGGCAGCGTGTCGTTAGGCACCACCAGGGAGTATGACAGCAGTGGATCCCAACGCGAGTCCAGGCGTGCCAAGGTCCGCTGCAGATTTAATGACCGGTATTTTAGCAGCTCTACATGCTCGAGACTTGCCCCTTGGCTCTGGAAGAGATGAGCGGCTTCAGTTGTTTGCACCACCGTCGTATCGACGCGCGGCCGTTGAGTATCCGCCGGCGCTATAGCTTCGGCAGGCTGTTGTGTCGGTGCCGGGACTTGAGGCGTTGCTTCAGGAGTCGTTCTTACTGGCTCTGACTTCGCAGAGTCAGTAACTGCCCCTACGGGCTGCTCCGGCGCGCGGAATAGTCTTGGCGTTAGGAACAGGACTCCAATAGCCAGGACAACGGCGAGGACAACACGTCGCTCCATATTGTGCCGGGAGTGGCCTAACGAGAGTTAGGGGACAGGATCATAGCCACCCTTGCAGAAGGGCTGGCAGCGGAGGAGGCGCCTTGCCGCCATGCCACTTCCACGCCACGCACCATAGCGGCGTATCGCTTCAAGCGCATACTCAGAGCAGGAGGGGTGGAAACGACATGAGGCTGGAAGAAGCGGTGCCAGCGCGAGCTGGTATGCCCGGATAAATCCCATACAACAGCTTTGGGCAATGCTGCTTCCCGTCATACGACGAAGGCGTTTACCACGGCAGCTTTGAGCGCGTCGAAGCTCGCCGAATAGGCACTCGATCGTGCACTCACGACTGCGTCGAACGGTTCTGTGGCGACAGGCAGTATGTCACTGCGCATAATGTGCCGAAGTCGGCGCTTCAGTTTGTTGCGGGCAACCGCGGAATGCCCATGCAGTGCTACGAGTACCGCCACGCGCGGTTGCAGTTTCGTTCCACGTGTTATCCAAACAGTCAGTAGCGGAACGCGGATTCGGCGCCCAGACAGACGCACACGCGCAATATCACGGGGCTGAGCTAGACGAGAATCGAGCCCAAGGCTCTGCTTCGACTTACGCGACGCCGTATTTGCTGGGAAGCTTAACAGTCAGCATCCGCCGCCCCTTTTTCCGACGACGGCTCAATACCTCCCTTCCCCACTTTGTTGCCATTCGCGTTCTAAAGCCATGCGTGCGAATCCGGCGTTTGTTTCGAGGTCGATACGTCGGCTTGCCCATCTAATGCTTCTCCACTGAGTTCCATTTCGAACATTACGACGCGCGGAACGCTAGTTCCTTAGTCATTGGAAGTCAACAGCTTACGTCGTTCTGCGCGCACGCGCGAACGCCTTTGACTTTTGTGACCGGTCTACGTACGTTCGCGCCCTCCATTTTGTCCACATTCAATGCACGCATCAGAAGCCGCTGACAAGTGGGAGCGACTCGTCACGTTCGCGCGACGCAAACTGAGCGAACATTCATTCCATAGTCTGACAGCGACCTCGATACCAGCGGACTTCAACGGCAAGGTCCTGACATTAGTCGTTCCCGACCATTTTACGGCCCGTTGGAACGAAGAAAAATTCGGGACTGAGCTCGCCTCGTATGCTCCACAAGCTCTCGGTCATCCCATCTCGCTCAAGTTCGAAGTCCAAGAAAATCGCCCACAGCGCATGCAGATGGACTTGTTCGTTGAGCAGTCCGGAGATGGAACGCGCGCCCAGCCTAGCAGCCAGGGACTCAAGCTCAATTCACGCTATACCTTCGAGAACTTCGTCGTCGGGAAATCCAATGAGCTTGCAGCTGCTGCTGCTTCCGCAATAGCTGAGGCACCCGGACAGGTCTATAACCCGCTTTTCGTGTATGGGCCAACAGGGCTGGGGAAAACCCATCTAATGCACGCAATCGGACATGCAATCTTTGCTCGGCATTCCGATCGCAGGATCCGGTACCTCCCAGCCGAGGACTTTACCAACGCTTACATCGCTGCGATCCAGCATCGCTCAATGCAGCAGTTTCGCCGACAGTTCCGTGAACTCGACGTTCTACTCATTGATGACGTTCACTTTCTCCGCGGAAAGGAGGCCACGCAAGAAGAGTTTTTCCACACATTCAATACCCTCTATGAGGCAGGCCGTCAGATTGTAGTAACAAGTGATCGAGCACCAGCTGAGATTCCAGGAATTGAAGCTCGCCTTGTAAGCAGATTCCAGTGGGGGACAGTCGTTAACATCGACTACCCAGATGCTGAGCATCGCACCGCGATTCTCAAGAAGAAACTCCAGTCAGATCGCCTTGCTCAAGCAATTCCCGCACAAGTGCTCGAGTTATTAAGCCAGAATTCGCAAGGAAGCATCCGTGATCTTGAGGGTGCCGTTGTCACGCTTCTCGCATTTGCATCACTTAGGAAACAGCCAATTACTGTGCTACTCGCACAGGAAGCTCTCCGAATACGCGGCATACATCTACATCACCGCAGCCAGCAGGATTCAACTGCAACAACCAGAGTGACAATCAGCCAAGTCCAGGCAACTGTAGCTGCTCTCTGGAACACAACGCCTGATGGCCTACGATCTAAGTCTCGGCTTCGTGTTCTCACACTACCACGTCAGGCCGCAATGCTTCTTTGCCGAGATCTAATTGGCTCCACACTAAACGAAATTGGCAGCTCGTTTGGTGGACGCGATCACTCAACTGTAATTCACAGTCTTCAACGAGCTGAGTTAGAAGCTTCTCGAAGCAAAGACTTTCATGTAAAGCTGACAGCAGCGCGGCAGATTCTCTCTACATCTGAAGCGATACCAAGCAAACTTCCCAAACGTGCTGACTAGAGTTCTTAACACATTTAGCTCTACTACTACTACTAGTATCTCTCTATAACATCTGTAATAGCACAACTAACAACTCCACCAATGCGGATAACTATCTCACGTGAAAAGCTCCAGGAATCGCTAGGTGCAGTTGTAAGCTCAGTGCCAACAAAGAGTACCCTTCCGGTTCTTGCAAATGTCCTTCTTGAAACTACTGATCGTGGACTAAAGATCTCAGCAACAGATCTTGATATTGCTGTAAGTGTTGAGGCACCGGCTGACATTGATGTCTCGGGTACGATTACTGTGCCTGCGAGGAAGTTGCATGAAATAGCTCGGGAACTTCCTGCTGCACCTGTGCGCTTGCATACGGTTGGTGAGCAACGGCTGAATGTTGAATGTGGTCAGTCAAAGTTTCGGCTACTTGGACTTCCCAAAGATGAATTTCCTGCGTTTCCCCCAGTTGAATTTGGAAAGCGCGCTGCAGTTCCATCAACAGACTTGCATCGACTTATTGGGCATACCTCATTTGCAGTCTCTGTTGAGGAGAGTAGACCCATACTCAATGGTGTACTGTGGGAGCTGAATCAGTCTGTGCAGCGTATGGTTGCCACGAACGGCCACCGTTTAGCCAAGTTCGAGCTGCCACTTGCTATATCAGCGGTGCAGGGCGAGCAGTTCATCATTCCGCCTAAGGCACTTGAGCAAGTTCGCCGTCTATTCCCTGAAGGAGAGGAAGTTCAACTTGGTCATGCAGAGAATCACTTAGGGTTTCAGTCGCCTGTTGCGACTGTCTTGACACGGCTGATTGAAGGACCGTATCCGAATTACGATCAGGTTATTCCACGAGATAACGATAGGGTTGCTGTTGTAAACCGAGCGAACCTGACAAGTGCCCTACGTCGGATGGCTATCGTTGCATCGGACCAAACACATCGGGTGCGACTTTCTTTCAACACGGCGATTCTACGCTTCAGTGTTCAGACACCAGATCTGGGTGAAGCTCAGGATGAGATGCAAGTGGACTACTCAGGTGATCCACTCGAGATCGGGTTCAACGGCATGTATCTCCTAGAGACACTCAGATACATGCCAACGGATGATGTGAAGATCACGTTCAAGAACCCTGAACGTGCTGCTACCATCGAACCGTCAAACTGGTCTGATAGCGCTAAGTATCTGGGCCTTGTGATGCCACTGCGGCTCGTGGACTAGCGCATGAACACTAGCGGGAACCGATAAGCCGGATTCTGTACAGCGATTAAGCTGCTGCAGCTATTTCTCTAGGCGCCCAATTACTTGGGTGCTCAAGCAGCCTACCCTCGGTGTCTTTGACGGAGCGAGCAACTCCTCACCGTTTATTTGGCCTTGCTCCAGCCGGGGTTTGCCGTGCCGCATGCATTGCTGCATACGCGGTGAGCTCTTGCCTCACCTTTTCACCCTTGCCGGCACTTCGCAGTGCAGGCGGTCTATTTTCTGTGGCACTTTCCGTCGCATTTCTGCGCCCAGGCATTACCTGGCGGCGTGCTCTCTGGAGTCCGGACTTTCCTCGCTTCAGCGAACCGAAGCGCAGCTGCATGGCTCCCGCTAGCGGATAGAAAACTGGCGACTGTGGGTCGCTCAATCAACGGGTGGCTTGAAAGTGCTTCTTAATAGTTCACGGGAAATGCTGTGACGGAGCTATGACACAGTGGATCAGATTGAGGCGCTGAGTCTCAGCAGAGGCTGATGCGATGCACGCAACTGCGGCACGAAACACAGCAACGACACTGCTAGCGCCTATCGAGCGCAACCGCTTTGACACGCTCAGTGAGGGCCACTATCGCGGTCTTCATCGCGACTCTGTTGATCAGCTGTTACGTGACTTGCGGATGCACTCGGCAGATGTTGTGGTGATCTCGGCAGCAAGCATTGGACAGCGTGATGCAGTACGGCTTGCAACAGTCGTGCGGGAGTTTCCCAGGATACCAGCCATAGCACTGCTGTCGTCGTACTCGAGCAGCACTGCTCAGACTGTGCTGACCTTGGGTCGTAGCGGGGTGCGGACTGTTGTGGATATACAGACGTCGCGAGGCTGGAGCGAGTTGCATAACCTGCTCGTGGCAGACGCAACGCGACTACTTGAGCGAGCGGCGTTAGCAATGCTGAGTGTCGAACTTCCCAGCGTAAGCGTAGGCTGTCTGCGATTCTTTGAAGGAATCTTTCGTCGTCACGCTGGAGCAAAGACCGTTCGCCAACTCGCGGGTTCACTGTCAATCTGCGCCAGTACGCTTATGAGTCGTTTCTTTCGTGCGAAGCTTCCACCACCCAAGCAGTATCTAGCTGTCGCCCGACTGACGCACGCTGCGCGGCTATTGGAGAATCCTGGTGCGTCGGTATCCAGTGTGGCGAATTCGTTGGATTACTCATCACCGCAGAGCTTTGGCCGTCACATGCAATTGTTTCTGCAGCTCACGCCGCGCGAGTTTCGCCGGCGGTACGACGGTGAGGGAATGCTCGAATGGTTTCGTGCGGAGCTCGTAGCTCCGTATCGCGAGCGTCTGGAGTCGTTCGATCCGCTCGAGACCTTCTAGCTGTTGCCAGCTAAGATGTCAGACACCTTTGTGAGGCACCTAACGTCTAGGCCGGTTTGCTCGATATTTTTACGCCCACCCTCCTCACGGTCAACGACAATGAGAACGCCGATTACACGTGCGCCGAATTCTTGTGCCGCTTGCACTGCGCGGAGCGCTGAGGCGCCTGTGGTCAATGTGTCCTCGACAATCACGACAGAGTCGTTAGGCGATAGCGGTCCCTCGATAAGCCGCTTCGTACCGTGGGATTTAGGCTCCTTTCGAACTGTGAAAGCGCGCAGCATCGGTGGGCTCGTTGCACTTGCATGTGCGATCGCACAGGAAACCGGGTCCGCACCTAGCGTTAAACCGCCAACAGCGTCCGGACGCCAGTTAGCAGCGGCGAAGTGAGCGAGAGCGAGCTGGCCAATAGTGTATAAGCCCTCGGGCCGCATTGTTGTTAGGCGCGCGTCGATGTAGTGAGAGCTCTCGGCTCCGGATGAAAGACGAAATGTCCCGCGCTGCAAAGAGTGCCTGGCGAGCAATGCTACAAGCCGCTTGGTGAGGTCAAGCGTGGAATCAGTCATCGCTCGTTACATGGCAAAGCACCCATGCGGGTGCTATCACAGCTCAGCTGGAAAACAGCCGGCGAACTCGCGCCGCAAGGCCTCGGTCTGGGGTGTGCGGTATGGAGAGAGCTGTTGTCAGAGCTTCCGCGAATGCCGTCACCGAGGGAAAGCGATCCTCAGGTCGGCGACTTAAGGCCTGCATGATTGTTCCTTGGACAGGTTCAGGAAACGTCAGATTCTCTCTCGCGCGATTGAGAGGATTCGGTGGCTGCGACAGCAGCTGCGTAAAGAGCTCTCTCGGCGAGCCGGGTGTGTACGGGTGTCGGCCGGTCAACAGAAAGTACGCGATCGTTGCAAGACTGTACTGATCGGCCGCGGCCGTCACGAGTTCGCCGGAAAGCGCTTCAGGGGCTACATACATCAGCGTTCCAACGAAGAAGCCCGCACGTGTTAGGCGGTCATCCTTTGACATGTCGGTTGCCGCCGCAATGCCAAAGTCGAGCAGCTTCGCTTGCCGCGTCGCAGGGTCGTACATGATGTTCTCAGGCTTGAGATCTCGATGGATAATCCCTGCCCGATGTGCTGCCTCGACGGCACTCCCAACTTGCGAGATGGTAACAGCGACTTCGTCGGGTGGAAGTGGCGCTAATCGCCTGGCGTACCCTTCGAGCAATTCGCCTCGGGCCCACTCGATCACGAGGTAACGAAGCTCATTGTCTTCGCCAGTCGCGATCGTTGCCACGACATTTGGATGCAAAACCTGTTGTCCGAACTGTGCTTCTCGCATGAAGCGCGCAATTGCGGTTTTGTCGCGGCGGAGTTTCTCGCGCAGTACTTTAAGCGCGACAGTCTGACCGCTTGTGGACTCAGCGCGGTAGACGACAGCGGTCCCTCCTTCGCCCACCAGCTGCCGGAGCGTGTAGCCCGCAACTGTATGCCCGATCAGGTTCTCGCGCGACACGGGCGCGAACCTAATGGTCATAGGGTACCCCGGCAAGCGAAGTGATTATGCTCTCTGTTGCACCAATTGGCAGCTAGTGGTTTACCATGCGTACAACCCTAAGATGGTACTAGAGATGGTAATGAATCGCTTGTGCCTATCCGTCGGAGCCGCTCTCTCGATGGCAGGGATCGCGGCTTGCAGCGGGCGTGGCGGTCAGGTCCCCGTTGCAGAGCCAGCAACTCCGTCCCGTGTTCCAGCCGCCGCCACAAATCGAAGGGTCCCCGCTGGTGACGATCTCGTGTCGCTGTATCGACGCATGGGTCTCCTCGCGGAAACCGGCGAAACGCCGTTCGTTGCCAGCCTTTCGTTCTTCGCCGGCCCACGCGCGGACTCAACGCTAATGATGCTGACAATCTCATTGGCGAATCGTGTTCTCTCTTTCAAGCGTGAGGGTGACCACTACAAAGCCGATTACAAGGTCGCCTTCGAGGCGTCGCAAGCTGGGCGGCCTGTGACTGCGCGCAGTCGCGATGAAAGCGTGCGCGTACTCGCCTTCCGCGAAACGACGCGCGGAGACGAGAGTGTGATTTTCCGGCAGTTCTTTACACTCGCGGCGGGCACCTACGACATGCGCCTAACGGTGCGTGGTGGTACGCAAACAACCGGAAGTGCAATCGAAGCAACCGTTGGCGTGCCGCAGCTGAGCAGCGGTACAGTGTCGTCGCCTGTTCCCATGTACAGCGCTGTTCCTCGCGACCGGCGTGGTGTCATGCCACAACTACTCGCAACCCCGCGATCAACCGCTGTCTTCGGCCGCGACTCGATCGTGCCGCTGTATGTAGAGGGCTATGGAAGTGGAACGGAGTTTCCTCTCACCGTGCGCGCAGTCTCCGATGGCGGTGGAGGACTGTTGTGGTCTGACTCGGTGAGCCTTCCACTGCGCGGCGAGATGTTCAGCGGCGTCATCACAGTGCCAGTAGCTCGCCTCGGTGTCGGTGTCGTCTCTGTTGGAGTAAGTCGCGCCGGGAGCGCGGATACTGTGCGCACACCAGTATTTGTGGCGTTCGGAGATGAGTTACCTGTCGCGACATTTGCGGAAATGGTGGACTACCTGCGCTACTACGCCTCCATCGCGCGTTTGCAGGCACTGCGCGGAGCCGAGCCAGAGCAACGTGCTGCTGCCTGGGCCCAGTTCCTACGCGAAACGGACCCCAACCCAGGCACGCCGGAACATGAAGGACTTCGCGACTACTTTGGCCGTGTTGCACAAGCAAACGCACAGTTTCGCGAAGAGGGATCATTTGGCTGGACGACAGATCGAGGCCGGGTCTTTGTCACACTTGGCCGGCCGGACCAGATCTTCGAGCCTAACGTGGCAGACTTAAGCCAACGCGGTCGGACACAGATCTGGGATTATCGCGAACACAGGCTGCAAATCCTCTTCATTGATCAGACAGGATTCGGCCGCTGGCGCATGACGCCGACATCGGAGCTGGAATTCGAAGGCGTGATGCGTCGAGTTCTGCAGTAGTACTCCAAGTACTCCGATTAGCGTTCTTTTGCGGCACTGTGCATCGCTGCGCGGCAGTATGTTTTGCATGCGCGCGGCCTTTGCGTTCGCGCTGTCGCGTCACTGCAATTCCCTCGTAAGATCAACGGGTGCCAACTCCACGTCTTCCCACCGCGCCGCGCTTATACCTCGTCGACGGATACGCGCTCATCTATCGCGCTTTCTTTGCGATGCTATCGCGGCCCCTTACGACAGCGCATGGCGAAAACACGTCGGCCGCGTGGGGAATAGCGACCTTCCTCGACCGGCTTTTTCGTGAACGCGAGCTCGAGTACCTCGCGTGGGTTCACGACTCCGGTTCGTCTTTTCGCAAAGAAGAGTATCCAGCCTATAAGGCGACGCGTGAAAAGCTTACCGACGAGCTACAAGCTGACTTCAATCGTGGAATCGATCGCATAGGGCAGCTGCTCGATGCGTACCGTATTCGGCTCGTCGCAGTAGAGGGTTACGAAGCAGATGATGTGATCGGCACATTGGCACGCCAGAGCGCTGACCGCGGCGTCAATGTCGTGATCGTGTCTGGGGACAAAGACTTTCACCAGCTCGTTAGGCCTGGTGTGTGGCTGCTCAACCCCGGTCGCGGCGGTCCCGGGGCGGTGGATGAACACTGGGTTGGAGTAGAGAACGCGACGGAGCGTTTGGGCGTCGCTCCCAATCGTGTTGCCGATCTCCTCGGGATGGTCGGTGATTCCTCCGACAACGTGCCAGGCGTGCCAGGGATCGGTGAGAAGACTGCACAAGAGTTGATTGCAACCTTCGGCTCGCTGGAAGAAATTCTGGCGCGCGTCAGCGAGGTCACGAAGAAGCGACCGCGCGAGGCACTCCTCGCCCACGGCGACAACGCGCGGTTGTCCAAACGACTCGTCACGATTCACGATGATGTGCCAGTTCAGCTTGACCTGGATGCTTTGCGTGTCGGTTCGCCGGATGCGGATCGGCTACGTCCGATCTTTCACGAACTGGAGTTCACCTCGCTCACACGAACTCTGGAGAGTTCTAGCAGTGCCGTCCAGTCGCCAAAGAAAGCGGCGAGCTACGTCCTCGTCGACACGGAAGAAGCGTTAGGTACTCTCCTGCAGCGGGCCCGTGAGCTGGGTTCAATCACATTGGCGGTGGAAACAGCGCCGTCCGATAGAACTGCGACGTCAGCCGATGCCCTCAAGGCCACGTTAACGGGCATCGCGATCGCGTTTGCACCAGGTGAAGCGTACTACCTCCCCTTCAAACATCGTGAGTACGTCGAAGCGCAGGGTCAGTTATTGCCAGTTTCAGGTCGTGGCGGAAGTAACAGTGGGCCGGCCGGAGAGAGCATTGCAGCCACACGCCTAAGAGAAGCGCTGCAAGGAGTACAGAATCTGCCGGACTTCCGGAGCGCGGCGTTAGGCGAGCTTCGCACGCTCCTCGAAGATCCCAGCATTCGTAAGACCGCGCAGAACGTGAAGTTCGACATGCTTACTCTTCGGCAGCACGGTGTTTCGCTTCGCGGGATCGACTTCGATACCATGTTGGCGAGCTATGTGCTCGATCCCGGTCGCCGATCGCATGCACTGGACCTGCTGGCCATGGAGTTCCTCGGTCGCACTACCACGACGTATGAGCAACTCTGCGGAAAAGGTCAGTCTTTGCTCCCCTTCGATGTCGTTCCGGTCGAGTGTGCGCGTGACTTTTCGTGCGAGAATGTCGATATCACGCACCAGTTGCGAACGGTGCTCGAGGAGCGCCTAACGTCGCACCAACTGAACGACCTCTTTCGAGATATCGAGCTTGCACTCGTGCAAGTCCTCGCGGAGATGGAGTGGACTGGCATCACGATGGATACGGCCTGGTTTCAATCGCTCAAAGAACGCTTTCAGCGTGAGCGTCGTCGTGTTGAAGACACGATTTGGGAAGAAGCCGGGGAGCGCTTCAACATCAATTCGAATCAGCAGCTGCGTGTGATCCTGTTTGATAAACTCGGCCTGCCAGTCCGGAAGCGGACGTCGACCGGCGCATCGACCGACGTTTCAGTCCTGCAGGAATTGGCTGACGAAGGCCATCGCTTGCCGAGCTTGCTCATGGAGTATCGCGAGCTGGCCAAACTGGAAAGCACCTACCTCGACACACTTCCCGCACTGGTCGATCCGAAAGACGGTCGCCTGCATACCTCCTACAATCAGACCGTTGCGGCGACCGGTCGGCTTTCTTCGAGCGACCCCAACCTGCAAAACATCCCCATTAGGCGCGAACTCGGTCGCGACATCCGTCGTGGCTTTGTTCCGCGACCTGGCTGGCAGATCGTAACCGCCGACTACTCGCAGATTGAGCTGCGACTACTCGCGCATCTTTCGGAGGACGCGGCCTTCATGCACGCGTTCAAAACCGGCTCCGATATTCATCGGGAGACCGCGGCAATCATCTTCGGGCTTACTCCGGCGGACATAACGTCGGATATGCGAGGTCGCGCAAAAACGATCAATTTCGCGACCATATATGGTCAGGGCCCACACGCACTTTCGCGCCAGCTGAAGATCTCCCACACGGAAGCCCGTGAGTTCATCGACGAATACTTCAAACGTTTCCCGGGTGTGCGAGCCTACCTAGACAGGATGGTAACTTCAGCACGAGAAAAGGGTTATGTGGAGACAATCTTCCGGAGAAGACGCTATATCCCCGAGCTAAGAGACAAGAACTTCAGCATCCGTGCATTCGGCGAACGTGTCGCCACTAACGCGCCACTCCAGGGGTCAGCTGCGGACCTCATCAAGATCGCAATGATCCGGGTGAGTAGGGCGCTGAGCGAACGGGCTCTCGAAAGCAAACTGCTCCTTCAAGTGCACGATGAGCTGGTATTTGAGTGCCCCCCAACGGAGTTGGATGAGATGCGCGCCTTGATTAAGCGGGAGATGGAGCGTGCGGCGACGCTGACCGTACCGCTAGTCGTGGATGTCGGCGTGGGGGCTAACTGGCTCGACGCAAAGGCGGCCTAGCTCTGAGCGGCGTCTTGCAGACTGCGCGAGGCATCGCGAAACGGGGTGGATAGGGTGCGTATTTTCTGCCCATTGGCGCCTCGCAACTATGTGTCTGTACTACAGTTGCGCCGAATCGTGATCGGCGGCCCAGTGGTTGCTCTTGTAGTCGCGCGCAGGCGCTTAGGAGGCGAGGCCTCCAAGGCTCACTATTCCCGAACGGAGCCAGGAAATGCTCAAGGGTCGCAGAGGCTTTACCCTAATTGAGCTGCTAATAGTCGTAGTAATTATCGGCATACTCGCGTCCTTTGCAATTCCGAATTTCCGGAATACCAAAGGCAAAGCACGCGCGGCCGGTCTCAAGTCAGACCTGCGTAACCTAGCCACGGCTCAGGAAGCGTACTTCTACGACAACAACGTCTACACCACGAGTCTGACCAGCCTCAATCTGTCGATGACGGTTGGTACGACGATCACGTGGGGGACTGTCAATGGCGGTGGATGGGCCGCCTCGGTTACGCATCCGATGGCGTTTCCGATCACGTGTGCAATGTTTGTGGGATCGGTTTCTGCTATCGCACCAGCGACCTCGGAAGGCCAACTCACCTGTCAGTAAGCACGCGTCGCGGGCGTGTGCGTTGATTAGGCGCAATGCCTAACGACGAGTTTAACGTTCGTGAGTTTGAACGGCGCTGGGATGGCATGGTCTACGCGATGGATGGCGGACTGTGGCTGCACCGGCACGTTTGGCAGGGCCGGCCGATGGCCCATCTCATATCAACTGATCGCGCTAAACTCGTTCGCTATGGCAAACGTCTTAGCCTGGACGAAGCGCGCTTGCAGTTCCATCCACTAAAGGATCCGCGAACCGGCATACGGCGAGACGCCTGGCATTGGGATATCGGCGGACCGCTGTTGCGCAGCGTTATCGCGACGAGCGTTAGGACTACGCAGCTCGCCGACTAGCCGCGAACGCAGCCTCCGCATCGCGCGCCGCTTTGCGACCCTCGTCGACTCGGACAAAGCTCAGAACTGCTGCGCCAGCGATGAAGAAGACAATAACTGAGAGTATGGCGAGGCGACTTTGCCCAGTGACCGTTATTGCGAGGGCAAATAATAGTGGTCCAAGAATGCTCGCGAACTTCTCAAATACGGAATAAAAGCCGAAAAACTCTCCCGACTTATGCGCCGGGATAAGACTCGCGAACAACGACCTGCTGAGTGCTTGTGTACCGCCCTGCACGAGACCAGTGAGCGCCGCCAGGATGTAGAAGTGCGTTGCGGTACGCATGAAGTAACCGAGTATCGTGATGACGATGTAAACCGAAAGTCCGACGAAGATGGATCGCTTCGCGCCGAAGCGATCTGCGAAGGCACCGAACAAGAACGAACATGGAATCCCGACGAACTGCACGATCATGATTGCTGTGATCAGGTCGCCGCTCTCGATGCCGATCTCCGCACCGTACGCCGTCGCCATCTTGATGACGGTCTGAATCCCGTCGTTGTACAAGAAAAAAGCGGTTAGCAGGAGCAGTGCTTGACGATAGCGGCGCAGTTCGCGGATCGTATCGCCGAATTGTGCGAGAGAAGCTCGAAACGCACGTCCTGGTTGCTTGTTAGGCGCGTACAGCGCCGCCGGCTCACGGACGTGACGGAAGAGCGGTAGCGAAAAGATGACCCACCACACCGCGACCGACAGAAGCGCGAGGCGAACCGGAAGCGTCCCGGTCGGAGATCTCGGATCCGTACTCTCAGGCAACCCAAACAGACCAGGGTTGAGTATCCACGCCAGGTTTGCAGCGAGGAGGATCCCTCCTCCTACGTATCCCAGCGCATAGCCAGCGGTCGAAACACGATCGATTTCTCGTGGCTCGGCGATGTGAGGTAAGAGCGCTTCGTAGAAAACGGTGCTCGCGGCTGCGCAAATCAGAACGATCGTGAAGAGCGTCATGCCGAGGCCTACGTCTCCCGGTCCTACGGCGAAGAGACCGCTGACAGCCATCGCGCCTAACGCAACAAAAAGCGCTAGAAATCGCTTCTTCGCGGCAATGAAGTCGGATAGCATCCCGAGCAGTGGCCCGAGCGCCGCGACGACGATCGCGACAATCGTGTTAGCTGTTGCAATGCGCTGACTAGCGCCACTGGCCGGCATCCCGTACGCCACCACCTGCACGAAGTAGACTGGGAAGACCGCGACCATAATCGTGGTTTGGACAGACGAGACTGCCCAATCGTACATTGCCCAAGCCCGAAGCTCGCGACGATCAAGTCCAAGCCGTTCTGTCAGTCTTGCAAGGAGCGGCATGCCGATGCTTGTAAACGATGCGCTGCGTTAGGTTTCCGCTTCACATGTGCTGAACCCTTCGAGAGCGCGGACACCCACTAGTTCGACGGGTCGATTCGCAACGGTCTTTCTGATCGGTGCATCACTTGCTTGTGGTCGTGGGACCGATCGCGCGGCCAATGATACCGGTGCTGCTCGTGACTCGCTACGCACTGACACAGTTATAGCGGTTCCGCCGTTCCGCGAGTGGACAGCTACCGCGGGCCGCTATCTCATTGTTGCAGCGGGGTCTGCTGACAGCGCGATCGTGGTCTTCCCCGAATTCACCTCTGATTCGTCACTCGCCGGCGCACCGCTCGCCATTAGCGGCGCAGCCCGGCGCGAATACGACCTGTTCGCGCCAGATGGCGCGATGACACTCGGTCGCCTAACTGGCCTAACGACCAGATCGCCTGCCGGTTGTGACGCGTGGCCGCACGGCGTGATTGCGTCGCTTGGCGAGCTGCGGCCATGGACGGTCGGCCTCAGTACCGGTCGTGCCCGTGGCATTCCCTATCTGGCGCTCGATCAGCTTCCTGCACGTGACTCCGCCGGTCTTGTGGTGAACCTCACGCGTCTCGCGTCGCAGGCTCCTCACGATAGCAGCACGACTTTTCGCGGCCTCCCGTATGTGGTGCGATCGGCATTTACGGCGACCCTCGCTGATTCGCAGCTGTTCCTTTTCGGCGAGCTCGTCCGTCGCCTCAATATCGAGGCCAAACCACACGAGGAGAGGATCACTGTCATTGGCGAAAGGCCGACAGCGACACCCGACGCGCCGTACACGCTGGCCTTCAGTGAGAGACACGTGGGGGATGAGGAAAGCGTCCCGACCACTGAGCTGATCGGACTCGTGGTGTTGCGCGATGGGACTCATGCCGCATTCGCTGCGCGCGACTACAGTGACGGAGGAACGTTCCTGATGTTTGTGCCTGACGAAGCAGGACGCTGGCGATTGCGTTGGCAGAGCGCGTACGCCGGTTGTTAACGTGGCGCGAGCTCCAGCAGCGTGACATCCCGGTCAGCCAGGACGCGCACCGGGAGCTGTTCGCCTATGCCGCGCGTCACATAAAGGCCGACGCGCTCGTTAGGTACGAACCCGGCTGGGAATTTGCGGGTCGCTACGCGGCTCAGCGTCATTGGCGCGCCGAGCCCAGGAAAGGCGATTTGACCACCGTGAGTGTGTCCAGAAAGAACTAGCGCCGGGCACGTCCGCGGAAAGTCGCCGTCGTGGAGCACAAAGTCCGGATGATGCGACAGGATGAGCACCGCTGATGGGCCTCGCAGCAGATCCTGGTCCAAACGCCACGGCTGCTTTGCGCGCGTGACATCGTCTAAGCCAATGACTCGCAGGCACGAGCGGTCGCGATAAATGTCGTAGTGTGAGTCGCGCAGTACCCGGATGCCGACACTACTGAGCGCTTCCTCGACAACCACGCCACCTGCGTCGAGATCGTGATTACCCAGTACCGCACAAACCCCGTGTCGCGCGCGCAGACGCCCGAGCTCGCGGGTCACTCCCGGCATTACTGCGCGATATAAGCCGCGCGAAACGCGATACAGCCGATCGATCGAGTACCCGTAATCGCCGACAAGTGTGATGAGATCGGGTTCGCTCTGATTGATTAAGTCAACCGCTCGGCGCAGGACTATGGTGCTGCGCCACGGCGCGATGTGGAGATCCCCCATGATGCCGACGCGATACCCTGCCAGCGTGGGATCAGCGAGGACATGCGCCACAATGCGACGGAAGGCCAATCGCATTCAGAAATCCACGCGCAGGGCGCTCGCGCGCTTGCCTAACGCGGTTGGCGGTGCCCCTCCACGAGCGCTAACCGCCAGCACTGCGAGCGTAACAACGTACGGCGCTGCCAAGAACACCTGATATGGAAGTGACCAGCCAAACGCCTGGGCCGCAAACTGAAGTGCACTGGCCGTCCCAAAGAGTATGGATGCTGTTAATACTGCTAGCGGCCGCCAACGACCCAACGCAACTATTGCGATAGCGATAAATCCGCGCCCTGCCGACATCCCTTCGACGAAAGTCCCTGATTGCGCCAGCACCAGAACGGCACCACTAACGCCCGCCATTGCGGTGCCAAAGAGGATGGCGACGTAACGCATACGATCGACGTGAACGCCGGCAGAGAACGCAGCCGTTTGCGACTCACCCACCGCGCGCAACGCCATGCCTGCGTGCGTGTGCGTCATCCACCGATGTAGCGCAAGGGCAATCAGGAGTGGGACGTACAAGACATATGGTTGGGAGAAAACAGCATCTCCTATGAGTGGCAGCCGTTCTAGCCCGAGAATTCTCGTTGCAGGAAGTGTAGGGAGCGTGAGGGCCACGCCCTCACTGCCAAACAAACTGCGCGCCAAAGCTCCCGTTAGGCCCAGCGCCAATAGTGTGATCGCAGTGCCGACGATGACCTGGTCAGCTCGCAGAGCAACCACAAAAACCGCGAACACTACGCCAAGCATTGCGCCAGCCGCTGCGCCGCCAACGAGCCCAGCGTGCGGGCCTAACGCTTGCGCCACAAGCGAGCCACCGAGCGCACCGGTAAGGATACTGCCTTCGAGTCCGATATTGATTGTACCGCTGCGCTCGATAACGAGCTCACCCAGCGCAGCGAGTGCCAACGGCGTCGCTGCTCGCAGTGTCGCTTCGAGGATCGCTGTCGCGAGATCCACGTAACGTCAGCGCGGTGCGAGCCGCAGCTCACGCCCACTGCGGCGCGCCAGAGCAGCGATCGCGAGCACCGTGAGAACCAAAAGCGCTTGGACGACCCACGCAGTCACGGAAGGGACACCTGCCTCACGTTGCATGGCAGCGGCTCCGGCATCGAGCGCCGCCAGCAGCACGGCACTCGCAATTATGCCTAACGGATGAAGTCCCGCGAGCAGCGCAACCGCGATAGCGCTGAAGCCGTACCCGGGAGAGAGGTTTTCGTACAGGGCGAACGTCACGCCGAGAACTTCAACAGCTCCCGCGACGCCGCACAACGCAGCGCTGGCAACAAACACGCGAAATGTCAGCCGTCCAGTATTGATGCGGCCTGCGCTCTCTGCCGCGACAGGATTGGCGCCCGTTAGGCGCGCTCTGAAGCCACTCGCGCGAAAGAACATCCAAAGCCAGGCCACCACGGCACATGCGATGGCGAGCAGAAAGCCCAGATGCAGTCGCGTCCCCGAGAGAATCACCGGCAAGTGAACGCTGACCGCTAATGACTGCGGATAGATGCGTGTCGGTTCTTGCAGCGGACCGCGTACGAGGTAGCTGATCACGTACGCAGCGATGAAGTTCATCATGAGTGTCGCGAGGACCTCGAACACTCCCCAGCGCCAGCGCAGTATCGCCGGGAGTAATCCCCAAACGGCGCCGGCGGTGGCCCCCGCCGTCAGCGCAAGGAGCAGCGTGATCGCCGCTGGTGTTGGCAAGTTGAGTAGAGCGAGCCACGTACACGCCGCGGCGCCGGCGAGGAACTGGCCATCGCCACCGACGTTGAACACGCCGACACGAAAGGCGAGCGCCACGGCCGTACCAAGCAGCATCAGCGGAACAGCCCTAACGAGTGTTGACGACACCAGTGCGTCGACAGAGCCAAAGCTGCCGCGCCATAAGGCGCCTAACGATATGCTGACGTCGTAGCCGGATATGGCAAGAAATGCCACACTCATCCCGGCCACGACACTTACGCCGACGGCGTATTGCAACGCTGGGTACAGCCGGCGCGGTGATGAATCGCCCATCAGTCAGCGCCCAGCAACGCTCGGCCGATGACATCGCGTGATTGTGCGACCTGCCGAACACCGCCGGCGTAGACGGCGACAACACGGGTACACTCCGTGACGAGTTCGTCGATATCACTGGAGTAAAAGACAACAGCAGCTCCACGATTGCATGCGGCGTGAAGTCGTGTGCTGATATCCGCCGTCGCCTGAACGTCGAGCCCTCGCAACGGGTTTTCTGCTACAATGAGTGCGGGTTGTTCAGTCAGCTCGCGCGCCAGAACGAGCTTCTGCTGGTTGCCGCCCGATAACGTTTGCGCCGAAGCCCGTTCGTTGCGCGCGCGCACATCGAAGTCATGGAGAAGTCGGCGCGTGAGAGTATTCCAGTAGCGCCAACGCATCCACCCCCGGCGCGCGCCCGCACCACGCAGAGCGACGTTCTCACGCAAATCGAGATCCAACGCGATTGCCTCGCGCTGGCGATCTTCAGGAATAAAAGCGACGCTTGTCGGAAGTTGAACCGATCCGCGACTTGGCGCACCTCGACCGGCCAGCAACCGCAGAAGCAACCGATGACCCGATCCATCGAGGCCGGCAACACCCACGATTTCACCAGCGTTGATCTCGAGCGACACGTCGGCCAGCCGCTCCCGTCCGCGCGAATCGACTGCAGCTACCGACCGCAATGAAGCGACGATGCCGCCTCGCGCATTGCTGCGTCGAGTGGCGCTGGTGTCCATCTGTAGCGGAGGCGCGCCTAACATCGCGCTCAGCAAATCGGATTCTTCTACTTCGGTGACACGACTCTGCAGAACGGTGCGGCCATTCCGAAGGACCGTGACGTCATCGGCAAATGAAATGGCATCGCGGAGCTTGTGTGTGATCAAAACGACGCTTCGTCCTTGATCAGCGTAGCCGCGTATCCACTCGAGCAGCGATGCCGCGTGCACGGGTGTCAGGACAGATGTAGGTTCGTCCAGGATCAGAATCTGGCAGTCATGACCAAGGGCTTTCGCGATCTCGAGCTGCTGTTGCGCGGCTATGGACATCGTATTCGCGACAACGTCCGGTGGAATTGCCAGTCCCAATGGAGCTGCGCAGTCAGCGAGCCGTCGCGCTTCACGCGATCGGTCAAAACGCCCGCGCCCACCTAACGCGAAGTTCTCCACAGCCGTCATTGCCGGAACGAGCGAAAAGTGCTGCTGAACCATCGCCAATCCGTGCGCAATCGCCGCCGCGGGGGATGCGATATCCGTCGGCTGTCCATTCAAACGGATTGTACCAGCATCGGCTTTGAGCAAGCCGTAAGCGATGCGCATCAGCGTTGTCTTCCCTGCCCCGTTTTCGCCTAACAACGCATGGACGGTACCGGGCCGCAGGTGAAAGTGCGCGGCGTCGAGAGCAATTACGTCTCCGAATCGCTTCGATACTGCGACGAGCTCGAGGTCTTGTGTAGCGCTCCTCACAACCCCGTAGGTGCCGAGACGAACAGCCACGGAATGCCGTGATCGTTACCGGCCCGCTGTGCGAGTGCTTGAACGCCTAACGTCTCGGTGGCATAGTGTCCCGCATAAATTAGCGTTATCCCAAGTTCTTCAGCTTCAACCGCGGTGTGGTGCGATCCTTCGCCTACGAGCAGCGTATCGACCTCCTCGAGCGCAGCCTCACGCAGCGTCTCACTGCTCGCACCAGCACCGCTGCAAATCGCCCAGCGACGCGTGCGTTGCTCCTCCCGGATAGGCGTGGTACGCACGGCGCTCGCGTACTCTGCCGCAAAGCTCGCGACGGCCTTCACGAAATCGGCAGTGAGGATATCGCATTCCCCACGCACGCCGACGTACACGCTGCTGTATTTCGCGAACCCTGCGCTGGGGTTGAGGCCAAGGCGCCGCGCAAGGAGCGCCGAGTTGCCAAAATCGCTATGGGAATCCAACGGCAGGTGCACTGAGTAAACTGCCATGTCCGATTCGATTAGCGAGCGCAGCCGATCGTATAGACGCCCAACGAGCGGCTGCATACCGCTCCAAAACATTCCGTGATGAACGATGAGGAAGTTCACGCCAGCTAAGTGGGCGCGCTCGATCGTTGGCAAAGAGAGGTCGACCGCAGCGCCGAGGCACGCCACGGGTGCGCGATTCTCGAGCTGCAGGCCGTTTAGTGCCTGTGGATAGTCCGGATGTTGAGCTACGCCCAACAGTTGATTGAGATATGCTGCTAAGTCACCGCACGCGACCTTCGTCACTTGCTGGAGCTCTCGCGCCTGAGGGGATGAGTGTACCCGTCTTCATGCCGGCCCAGATGGAATCAACCGCTCTGCGCACCGGCACTGGAATATCGGCTTCGCGCGCCGGATTCAGAACAAGACGTACGACCTCGGTTGCCGCGCCCATGTCGAAAACTCGCGCCCTGAACGTGCCATCCTTTACTTCGCGAGCAACCTGCAAAAAGGCGCGCGGCAAGTCGATAACAACGCTGCCTAACGTTACTTCAGGAGCGACGTCGTTCTGATTCGAGTTCGAGCCAAATACGAGCGCCTTGCCAGATTGGCGGGCAGCTTGAAACACACCGAGCCCTGCAGCGTCGGCATTCTGGAAAATCACGTCAGCGCCGCGCGCGATCTGGGCGAGAGCTTGTTCCCTTCCCGCACTCACGTCATCCCAGTTTCCAATGTACGACGTCACCACACGTACGTTCGGCTTCCACGAACGGGCGCCAGCGGCGAACGCATCGAAGCTCGCCTTTACCGGTGGAAGTTCCGTCCCTCCAATGGCGCCGATTGAACCGGACTTGGTAATCGCGCCCGCGATAACGCCAGCCATATATGACGGCTCTTCAAACGCGAAGCGTATGCCGGCAACGTTTGGGGTATCCGAGACAGCCCCTGAAGTGATCAGGTAGATGGTATTCCTGAATTGAGGAGCTACGCGGAGCGCCGCGTCTTGGAACTCGTAGCCGTGCCCGATTACCAGCTGATAGCCCTGAGTCCCGTACAATCTGAAGTTCTCATCGAACTCGGCGGGCGTCCGGCTCTGTATATGGCTTATTGCTGCGCCGAGACTGTCGCGAATATGCAGGAGGCCAGCGTACGCTCCCCCGTTCCACGAGCGATCTGAAATTGGTCCCGGAGTGATAAGCGCAACGCGAAATGATGACTTGCGCGAAGCACGCTGAGATTCAGGGTGCGCGTCGCAACCTCCCACGCACAGAGAGGACGCGAGAATGGCGAGTGTGGATAACTGCCGGTTCACTAACGAGGACAACTCTTGTAAGTAGCTAGTGCGTATGGCAGTTGTCGATCGTCCAGCAAACGATCGTTTATCGTTAAGCGCTATATGCGACTGCCTCTTGAGAGTTGCGGTCCGGCGAGAAGGTTGGTTGCACGCCGTCTCCCATACGCACAGTGCCATTGATCACGGCGCCTTCGAGCACCACGATGCTCTTCGTGTAAATGTCGCCGTGAACCGCTGAGCTTCCTTGGATCTCGACTCGATCCGTTGCTGAGACCGTGCCAACCACGGTGCCGGCGAGCACAATTTCGGTGGCGTGGAGGTCGCCACGAATTGTCCCGCCTTTGCCGAGCAACAGCTGCCGAGCACCGCGAATATTTCCTTCCACGGTTCCCTCGACTTTGATGACGCCGGAGGACTCGACATCACCCGTGATTTTGAGGCCGGCTCCAATGACAGACACGGTTCCCTCGTAAGTATTTGGCGACTCAACGACGCGTGGCATGGGGCGTTCTCCCGATTGCTTGGCGAATATCGACATTCGAACCCTCTAGAGCTGCGACGGCGTTGGTTTCTGAAGCCTAACGACATCGGGTGACGAAGTTAGCTGGTCCCGCGCACTGCACCGACCATCCGATCGAGAATACGTTCCAGATCGTCAGGTGAATAGAAGCGAATGTGGATCTCACCCTTCATCCCATCCTCGCTGGCAACGCGCACGTCGGTCTGCAAGTGACGTCGTATTGCATCCGTAATGTGCTGCAATTGCGCAGAATGTGCTGCAGCAGTAGTCGGGTTCTGTGATCCACGACTCGTTTCTGCGCCTGCCTTGGCTGGCGCAGTTGTAGACTTCGCTAGCCGCTCGAGGTCACGAACGGTGTACCCACGAGCAACGGCTTGGCGCGCGAGTTCGACGCGTGTGGCTTCGTCCGGAATCGACAATAGCGCCCGCGCGTGCCCCATGGTGAGTTGACCACCGACGAGCATTGCTCGGATCGTTGCTGGAAGCTGAAGCAATCGCAGCGCGTTTGCGATCGTCGAGCGGTCCCTGGAGACAGCGTCGGCGATTTGCTGTTGAGTGAGGCCGAATTCGCTGATCAGCCGCTGGTACCCCTCGGCTTCTTCCACTGGATTGAGATCCGAGCGCTGAAGATTCTCGACTAGTGCGATGGTTAAGAGCGCACGGTCCTCAACCGGTCGGACGACGGCAGGAATTGATTTCCATCCGAGCTTTGCGACTGCGCGCAGTCGACGCTCGCCCGCGACCAGCTCAAAGCCATTCGCTGTTGGGCGGACGAGCACGGGTTGAAGGAGACCGTGCGCGGCGATACTGGCTGCCAATTCCTCGAGCTCAGCGTCCCTAAAGTCGTGTCGAGGCTGTATGGGATTGGGCTTGATAGAAGCAACGGGAACGGTCGTCGGCTGGGATACGACAGCGTCGGTCGCTCCTGGTGGAGTTGCTGGGTGCAAGGTAGAGGGCAGGGAACCCAGCAGTGCTTCAAGTCCGCGGCCTAAGCGCTGGTTCTTGTTAGGCGTGTTATCGGGATTTGGGCGCGTGCTCATGTCTCAAGCATTGCCGGCTCTGGCTGTGAAGGGACGGCCTCAGAAACATTCGTTTCCAGACGTGTAAGCAACTGCTTTGCAGCTTGGAGATAGGCTTGAGCTCCAACGGATGCGAGATCGTAAAGAATGATGGGTTTGCCAAAGCTTGGTGCTTCAGCGAGCCGAACATTACGCGGAATAATCGCGTCGAACACGTTGTCACCAAAGAAGTTACGAGCGTCGGCCGCAACTTGACGCGAGAGGTTTAGTCGGGCGTCGTACATTGTGAGAAGCACGCCGACGAGATTGAGAGACGGGTTGAAGTTCCGCTGGACGATTCTGATCGTTGTCAACAGCTGAGATAGACCCTCAAGGGCGTAGTACTCGCTCTGGAGCGGGACTACCACGTGCCCGGCAGCTGCTAAGACATTGACTGTCAGGATACCCAGCGACGGCGGGGTATCGACGATCACGTAGTCGTAAGGTGGTGCCACTGCTTGCAGGGCCAAGCGAAGTCGTGTCTCCCGATTAGCTACGGTGACGAGCTCTACCTCGGCACCTGCAAGGTCCGCGGTCGCCGGAAGGACGTCCAAGTTCGCAAGCAGAACGGAACGCTGAACTGCATCTCGCGCCCGCGCTGGCTCGAGCAGAGACGCGTAAACGCTCCGGTCCGAAGCAACATCGGTGATGCCAACCCCGCTGGTCGCGTTTGCCTGTGGATCAGCGTCAACTAGCAACACCTTCCGCTCGGCAACAGCGAGTGCGGCCGCGAGATTTACAGCGGATGTGGTCTTCCCCACGCCACCTTTCTGATTCGCGATTGCGATGATTTGCACCACTTTCCGCGGCCGCTCCAGTAGTTGGGGCGTCGAATATATGGACGGCAGTCCCGCGAGACTACCGTGTTTCACGTGAAACACCTGCGGCCACTTCACTGGAGGGATCACTCCGGCGGCCCCGTGTCGCAGCCAGAACATCCGTTTGCGACATACAACACTACACGTCTCGTACATACCTCGAACGGAGTCGGCTCGCCTCGGCGATTGCCTTCCGCATCGCCGAGCTCGCCCGAGCACTGCGGCACTCGCTACCAGTTGCCCTCCATTACTCCGCTGAGCCCCCACCGAGCACTACGGGGATCTGGCCCGGAGAATGAGCGCCGCATACCCAGCCAAACTGGCGCCGTTTCCGAGCGGCCGGCACAGCCCAGCTAATCCTCGGCCCCCAACCCTCTAAAGGGGGAGCGCCGCCGGAGTCGTCGGCCGATTAAGTCACTAGGTGCGACTAATAGCTTAGCGCACGCTAGGGTTATTTAGTCACACATCGGCACTTATTTTGCCCGTGTTAATCATCTCTGACAATCGGCACGCCGTGCCGTTGCGTGTCTCGAGACCCGCCAACGTCGGATCAAGGATGTAAGTGTCTATGTGGCGATAAAGAAATTCCGCGTCGGGACGCTCGATTCCGCGTCCCTACAATCGCGCCAGCACCTGCGATCCCCAACTCTCGCGTACGAAAATCAACGCATCGCGTGTCCCTGATGCGTCGACCACGTCCGTTAATGCGTGCCTTGCGTTCGTTAGGCTACGGCGGTGAAAGCGTGCACGATCCAGGAAGCCAGTCACCAATCCGATAACAAGAGCGACGGCAGGCGAAGAATGCGATCTGCCGTTCCGTGGACGCGCGGAAAGTGCAGCGGGCGCGCGTGGAGCACGGACAGCGAGCAACGCGAGAAGGGGAACGAGTACAAAAGGAAACGAGGACCGCGATAGAATCCGTCATGCCAGTACGCAAAGTACGCAGCAAGCAGCAGCACCATCGCCCAGAGCAACGCGCGATCGAAGCGCGTCAGACCTCGTGCGACAGCGAGGGTGGCAATATCCGGGAGGAGCGATGCTGCAGGGGACTGGAACAGATAGGACTGCAGACGCAGAGCATACAGGTTGACGAGCTCGAGCCCACGCACCCGGGAATGCGCTACCCCCCAGGGAGATTTGTGAAACCCAAACGAATGGCTGTCGCCCCACATCAGCTCATATCCAACAGGAGCGGCGCCCCTGTTGTGGCGGGGCGTTGTACGCCAAGAGGAGAATGGCCGACACCGCCAATCCTGCCATGAATTTCAGGACTTCGCCTAACACTGCTTGTCGCCGGCGTAGCACAGGGCGCCAAGACCGACGGCGGGAGCCGTTATTGCAGGTGCTTCCCGCTCGATGCGCCTAACGAACATTGCGAACACGTAGACCGTGCCGGCCAAGCAGGGGTGTGATCAGCCACGGCACGCCGACCAGGACGCCGAGGAGAAGGTGGGCTGAGCCGCCGGGAGGGAATTGGCCGAACTGATCCTCGCCGGCGCTTACGACAGTCAGCGCACCAAAGAACTCAGGAAACGGTCCAACATGATCTTTGAGCGCACCTGCCGCGAAACCCCGCTCTTGATAGACCTGAACGATCTCATCGATGAAGAGCGGTCGCGCATGGAACACGAACCACGAGACGGCAGCCTAAAGAACCGTCGCGACGATGCTGATAAGTATTGCCGTCCGTCTCGGCGCGCGATCAAAACTGACGCCCAGCTACGTCGCCAAACTGCGCCGTGAAGTCGAGAACGCGACGACGAGTCAGAATGATGAGTACTACGACGACGCCCGCGACAATCCCGCTCCCCAAGACCCAAGTCTGCAGGCCGTCCGGATACCAAGCTGCTGAGTGGCCACCCGCGATCCAATTCGCAATCGCAAGGAATCCGAAAAGCCCAAGCCGATGGCAAGCGCTCGCGAAAGGAGACGCCCTTGCCTTGCTGTTGTGGTGATGTGGGTGGATTCGTCTGGCGCGTTGACGCGCTCAGGACGGCTCTCGGTGGGCAGCTGCAACGCGCCGACGGCGCTCAACCTCGATGAGCAGATTCTGGACGTCGTTAGGGCTCACGCCCGGAATGCTGGCTGCCTGGGCAAGTGATTGGGGGCGGAGGTGCGCCAACTTCTGGCGCGCTTCAAAGGTTAGAGAACGCATTTGAGCGTACTCTAGATCCGGTGCAAGCACGACATGGCCTAGCCGTTTGAGCCGTTCAGCTTGGACGCGCTCACGGTCGAAGTAACCGGCGTACTTGATCTCGAGCTCCGTTGACGTGAGCGCGTCGAGGGGAAGTTCACCGCCAGCGCCCGCGATCTCGAGCAGCACGCGGAGCTCAACACCCTGACGCTTCGTCAGATCATGGATGCGGACAGGTTGCTCAATCGGTGTACTGGCGACGGTCCCGAGGTAGGAATTCACGGCGTCCGGTGGAAGCGCCGTAGCGCGAGCCAAATCCATACTCTCGTCTTCGGCGGCTAAGCGTCGTTGTGCGAGCGCACGCTCCTCCGGAGTGAGCATTTCAAGGTCGAACGCGAATGGGACGAGGCGACGAAGCGCATTGTCCTGGCGCACCGTTAGGCGGAACTCAGAGCGCGATGTGAAGAGTCGATACGGTTCATCGACACCGCGGTGCACGAGGTCATCAATCAGGACCCCGATGTACGACGTCTCGCGTCCCAGAACAACAGACTCGCGCCCGAGCGCGGATAGTGCGGCGTTCATTCCCGCGATGACGCCTTGTCCAGCCGCTTCTTCGTACCCAGTCGTGCCATTTACTTGGCCAGCAAAGTACAACCCGCGGAGTTGGCGAAGTTGCAGCGTTGCGTCGAGCTGCGTAGGTGGGAAGTAGTCGTACTCGATTGCATAGCCGGCGCGCGTCATACGCACGTCTGAAAGACCGGGCACCGTGCGCAGGATCTCGAGCTGAACTGACGCTGGCAACGACGTCGACAGACCATTCACGTACAGCTCGCTGGTGTCGTGTCCCTCTGGCTCGAGAAAGAGTTGATGCCGCTCGGCCTGCGGAAATTTTACGACCTTGTCCTCAACGGATGGACAGTATCGTGGTCCCCGGGCGGAGATGGCGCCGCCATACATTGCCGACTGCGCAATATGCGCTTCGATGAGCGCCTTGCCCGGTTGCCCGAGATGCGTGATGTAGCACGGAAGTTGAGCCGGGTGCCTTGTCCCGTTAGGCGACCGACGCGGCGTCGACCAGAAGTACGACCACGAATAGTCGAATTGCTCGATCTCGCTTTCCTGCCTCTCCAGAACGGCAAAATCGACGCTGCGCCCATCGATACGAGGTGGAGTGCCAGTCTTGAAACGCGATACGGTGACTCCTGCGCGATCTAGTTGCTCAGGCAGATCTAGCGCTGCTGCTTCGCCGGCACGCCCGCCGCCGAAGCTGGTTGTCGTGCCGATGTGGATCCGTCCACGAAGAAAGGTTCCCGCCGTGAGGACGATCGACGACGCTGCGAAACGACGACCTTCCTTGGTCTCGACGCCTAACGCGGCTGCTCCGGCGTCGTCGAGGATCAGCCGAGCGACAGTGCCCTGAATCGTGTGAAGAGTGTGGCGTTCCTCGAGGAGCGTGCGAACGGCGCGCCTGTAAAGGCCGCGATCGCACTGCGCGCGCGGTGCCCAAACCGCTGCACCCTTACTGCGATTGAGCATGCGAAACTGGAGCATTGCCAGGTCTGTCGCGCGCGCCATGATTCCGCCGAGCGCATCGACTTCGCGGACAACGGTACTTTTCGCGACGCCACCAATCGCGGGGTTGCACGACATCTGCCCGATGGTCTCGAGCGCGCTTGTGATCAGTCCAACTCTAGCGCCGAGCCGGGCAGCTGCTACAGCGGCTTCGGTTCCGGCGTGGCCAGCACCGATCACAATCACATCGAAAAACGATTCCAACGAACGATCAACAGATGGCGGCATCGTTTGAACCTAGCAACGCAGCATTCGCTTAGGGCAGGCTTTTCTCTCCTGGGAGGCTCTCGAATCATGCCGATACAGCTTTCGGCGTCGATCTTAGCGCTGTGATCGACGAGTTGGAGGCGACAGGTCTTGCTCGATCGTAGACGCGCCTCTTGCCGCGCCCGGATCAACATGCGTCATCGGCTTAGCGGACGCGCGCTGCATGATGCCCTGCCAGCCGCAGGCGATGCACCACCTCTTCGCGAGCGGCAATCGGAACAAGCTCAGCGCAGGGGCATGAACCCGTAACGTCATTGCGTCGCACATCGGACAGCGATCGCCGTGCGGTAGGATCAGAATGAACACGACGGTCGCGGCGATAATACGGAGGACGAGTAGCCCCCCGAAGACCAACGAGAAAATCGCAGCGTCCGACATGGCGCGACTCCTCCCGCGCGCGAGGTACTACGAAGCGAGATGCTTCCGGAAAAACTGAATTGTGCGGGGCCAAGCCTGCTTCGTCGCGGTCATGTTAGCGCCGTCCTGACCATCCTGCGCCCGCAGGAAACCGTGACCTGCACCCTCATAAATCGCATGTTCGTACGTCTTGCCTAACGCTTTCATCGTTGAATCTGCCGGCGCGATTGTCGCATTCACGCGCGCATCGTTGCCGCCATAGAGGCCCAGCACTGGCGCCTTGATTGATTGAAGTGTCTGACTCGCGGGTGACGTGCCGTAGTACACGACAGCCGCGTCGACGTCTGCTGAAACGACTGCGTGTGTGAAGGAAGTAGATCCGCCCCAGCAATATCCGACAACGCCGTACTTTTGCGAGGCGGCGGGGAGCTTCATGCCATAATTCGCAACAGCGCTGAGGTCGCGTTGCACATCCTCTGACTTGAGCGTACGGATTGCCGCTGTCGCTGAGTCGCGCGACCATTCACTCGTTAGGTTACCGGCGCGCTTCATTGTGAGGAGATCTGGAGCGATCGCGATGAATCCATCGGCCGCGAGTTGATCGGCGACACCACGGATCCACGTGGAGAGTCCGAAGATCTCATGGATGACGACAACGACCGGTGCTTTGTCGCGGCGTTCCGGATACACCACCCACGCGACCACTGAGTCAGTGGGGCTGGTCTTTATGGTCGCCCACTCCGCATGTCGCGGCGATGCTTTGATTCTCGCTTCAGCGTCCGTGGCACCAGCTGGCAGAGGAGGACCTTGGACCGGCCGCGAGATGAATGCCGCGGTAGCGACAACGGTCAGCAGGAGAGCAACCAACCGACGTGGCATGTGTGCCTCGTGTTCGTTGGAAGGACTAGCTCAACTCAACGTGCGGCCAACGGGCTCCGTTGGTCAATGCTCTCGTCCCGGACTCGGCAGTGAGTAGCGATAAATTCCGCAGCGCGCCACTCGGCATAGTAGCGCGGCTTCAGTGGAGACCCGCTGACGAAGCCCACGTGACCGCCCTGCGGCAGGAATTCGATGTTGAGCGCGGGGTTTGTCGCAGCGCGTGCAGCGACATCGTCGAGTAACTCTGGGGGATGAAAAGGATCGTCCCGTGCGCTCAGTAGAAGCGTGGGAACCGTGATGTCCTGCAGAACACTGATGCTGCTGCAACGTTGGTAATAGTCGGCCGCATCGCGAAAGCCATGAACGACGGACGTGAATGCATCGTCGAACTCCCAGAAAGTGCGGGCTCTCGCTATCGCTGCCGAGGACGCAATGCCTGGATGCTGGGCCACTTTCGCGAGTGCCTTACGGCGCAGCTTTCGGACGAAGTGCCACTGATAGAGGCGCGACGACCCCGTTTGAAGGTGACGGCACGACCGGGCGAGGTCATATGGAGTAGAGATCGCCACCGCCGCAGTGACGCGGCTTGATTCCGCCATGCTGAGACCCGCTAGCAAGCGCAACAAAACGTTTCCTCCGAGGGAGACCCCGACCAGCGCGAGCGGCGCTGCGCCGGCCCATTCGATTGCGTGCTTCAGCACGAATGCAGGATCACTGGTTTCGCCGGAGTGGTAGGTTCGCGGCGCCGCGTTGAGGCGACCATCGCAGGTTCGGAAGAGGAGCACGTCGACGCCCCACCCTCGCGACGCCGCCTCACTAAAGCAGCCCCGCACGTAGTGTGAGTCTGTCGTTCCTTCGAGGCCGTGCAGAAAAAGAATGCGCGGTGCTTCATCTGACGTTGCGGCTAGGCGCACGATGGAGACTTCATCGTCGTCTTCGGTACGCAGTTTGAGCTGGGTAACGCGAGGGAGGGGAGTGCGTCTGGCCCACTTACCCCACATGGTCTGCAGATGGGGACCTGGTAGCCACCAGGCAGGAGTGAAGTTGCGCTCGGCCATGCTGGTAGATTGGGGGCTCGGCCGGCCGGGAGCGGCCAGTTAGCGAGGGAGAACGTGGAAAGAGTAGCTGAAGTGCAGGTTTTCGGGATACGGAAGAGCGCAGATACGAGGAAGGCGCTCAGATTTTTCGCGGAGCGCCGGATTAAGACTCATTTCGTGGATTTGGCAGAACGCGCCGCATCTCGCGGCGAGCTGAACCGGTTTGCGTCGAAGTTCGGGCCGGAGACCCTGGTTGACCGCTCGTCGGCGCGATTCCGCGACCTTGGTCTCGCCCACGCGCGCTTGAGCGGAGAGGCGTGGCTCGCACGGCTCCTGGAAGAACCCTTCTTGCTGCGGATGCCATTGGTGCGCAGCGGTTCTCGCCTAACGATTGGCGCGGATGAGAAGACTTGGCGTGAGTGGACAGCACGATGAGCATCGACCCGACCGTCTGGGCGTGGGGTGGGTTCATCGCGTTCATCCTTTTCATGCTCGCGTTGGATCTCGGGGTGCTCAACCGCCGCGTGCACGTGGTGTCCATTCGCGAAGCGATGCTTTTCACACTGGTTTGCGTCGCACTCGCGCTCGTGTTCAGCGGCTTTCTCTATTTTGCGTACGACAGGCACATTGCGGATTTGGGACTAGTTGTCGATCCCATCGACGGCGTGAACAATGACGGTCGGCTCGCATGGGTGAAGTTCGTGACCGGGTATCTCATCGAGTTGTCGCTCAGTGCGGACAACGTGTTCGTGATGGCGATGCTGTTCGCGTTCCTCAGAGTTCCGAATCAATTCCAGCATCGCGTGCTGTTCTGGGGGATCCTTGGCGCGCTCGTTATGCGCGGCGTGATGATTGTGCTCGGTGCATCGCTCGTGGCACGCTACCATTGGGTGTTGTACGTGTTTGGCGCCTTTCTCGTCTACACCGCGATTCGTTTATTCATGGCGCGTGATATTGGCGCCGAAGAGGCCCCCCCCGAACCAGCGGTATTGCGAATCATTCGACGCTGGGTGCCGATCACGACTGCGTACCACGGCTCACACTTCGTTGTCCGGCTAGATGGGCGGCTATTCCTAACGCCGCTCGCTGTGGCCCTGGTTTTCATCGAAACGACCGATCTGGTCTTCGCGGTGGACTCGATTCCTGCGATTTTTGCAATCACTGCGGATCCGTTCCTCATTTTCACGAGCAACGTGTTCGCGATTCTGGGACTTCGGTCGCTGTACTTCGCGCTGGCCGGCGCGATCGAGAAGTTTCGGTACTTGCGCGCTTCTCTTGCGATCATCCTGGCCATCGTCGGCGTCAAAATGTTGGTGGCCGAGCTGCTCAAAGCCTGGATCGGGCCGAGCGCGACCTTCTATTTGCTTGGTTTGGTCGCTTCCATTCTCGCCGCGGGAGTCGTCGCGTCGATGCTGAATCCGGTGACCGTGGAGAAAGGCACGCCGCCGCGGGAAGGCCAGCTCGGCGAGCAGTGACTCGTTAGGTAAACTCACCAACGAACATGATCTCGGGCTCGAGGTGATGGCCGAGTTCGGTTGCGACCGTGCGCTGAGCGTGGTCGATGACGGTGCGGACGTCGGCAGCGGTTGCATCGCCGAGGTTGAGAATGATGTTCGCGTGGATGTGCGAAATCTGCGCGCCACCTACCCGATACCCTTTGAGGCCGCACTGATCGATCAGGCGACCCGCGCCAACGCCTTCGATTTTCCTGAAAATGGAGCCGGCGCTGGGATGGATATCGAGCCATGGGTGACGCGCACCACGCCAACTCAGATTCTCCTGCATTACGCGCTGCATATCGCCGGGATCGGCGGGGATGAGGCGCAGCGTGGCGGCGAGCGCGATGTCGCCCGTGTAATGGAGAATGCTCGTGTCATAGCCGAACTTCATGAACTCGCGTCCGACGCTGTAGCGCTCGTTATGCACGCCGAGCAGCTCGACCGACTCCACAACCTCGTCCAGGAACATCGTGCGTTCACGGGCGGGGGCGGGAGAAAGAAAATGCAAGTTCTGCCACAAGGCTCCGCCAAGCGTACTTGGAATGCCGATAAAGTGCTCGAGTCCCGAGAGTCGTCGTTCAACCGACGCCATGATCAGATCGTGGACGATAGCGCCACTTTCCGCCCACAACATATTTGCGTTGAGAAAACGCGTCTCGCGCGCGAGGTTGCGAACAACCACCCCGCGGACGCCACGGTCGCCAACGAGGATGTTGGCGCCGGTCCCAAGCACAAAAAACGGAACCCCGATATCACGCGCGAGTACGACTGCGTTTGCGAGTTCATCGGCCGTGGCCGCATCGTATAGCAAGTCGGCCGGGCCGCCGATCCGGAACGTGGTGTGCGGCGCGAGCGGTGCGTTCGCATATAGGCGGCTCGCGTCCAGGACATCCCCGGCTCGCTGCGCGTACTCGTTAAGCAAGTCACTCACGTGAGGCATTAGCGGTGAAAGAAATAGTGCACCGAACAACGGCGCCAGCGCGCGTCGCGGCCGCTCTCTGCGCGGTCGCGCTGTGCTTGCAGCCGGCTGCTGCTCAACGAGCAGAGTTGGAAAAGTTCATTCACCAGCGTGTTTTGCCGAACGGGCTCGAAGTAATCGTCGTCGAGAATCATGGAGTTCCGTTAACGACGATCGAGTTCGACGTGAAGAACGGGTCGTTCACGCAGCCGCCCGGTTCCGAAGGGCTCGCGCATATGTACGAGCACATGTTCTTTCGGGCGAACGAACAGCTCCCGCTCCCAGACCAATTCATCGAGCGCGCATCCCGACTGGGAGCGGTGTTCAACGGAACGACGCAGGAAGAGCGCGTCAACTATTACATGACACTTCCCGCCGACTCCCTGGAGGGAGGCCTGCGCTTGATGGTTTCCGCGCTGCGAGGTCCAAAGTTCTTGCGCGAAGAGCTGGATCGCGAGCGTGAAGTAGTGCTCGGCGAGTACGACCGACACCAATCCAATCCGTTCTTCGCGTTGCAGGAGCAGCTCGGAAAGCGCCTGTATCCAGGTCAGTGGAGCCGGAAGAACGTGACAGGAGAGCGTGCGGTTCTGCAGAGCGTGACACCTGAGCGCATGCGCGAGATCCAGCGCAAATACTACGTGCCTAACAACACAGCACTCATCGTCACAGGCGACGTGACGGCAGCGCGAGTGTTTCAGCTAGCGGAAACAATCCTTGGTAGTTGGCCACGCGGGCCGGACCCATTCGCGGCGAATCCAGTTCCTGACATTCCGCCGATTGCGACGAGTGATGCTGTGATCGTTGAGGAGCGCGTAAGCGCTGTGACGGTTCTGATTCAGTGGCAGGGGCCGAGCGTCGGCAAGGACCCCGGAGCCACGTATGCGGCGGACGTCTTTAGCGATGTGCTCAATCAGCCGTCATCGAGACTGCAGCAGCGGCTGGTAGATACCGGCTTGTGGCATTCTATCGGAGTCAACTACTACACGTTGGATCACGTGGGACCGATCACCATCTCGGGACAAACAACGCCTAACCAGTTGGCAGCTGCTCTGGCTGCACTCGAGCGTGAGATCGAGCAGCTGGCGGATCCACGCTACATCACACAGGAGGAGCTAGTTGCGACGAAGGCGGAGCGTTCGGTAAGCACCGCCTTCGGACTGGATCGCGCGTCAGAATTCGCGCACACGCTCGGCTTCTGGTGGAGCGTGGCTGGTCTCGAGTATTACATGGGCTACATCGATAACATGGCGAAACAAACGCTCGATGATCTACGCGCATACGCGGGGAAGTACATCGTCGGGAAGCACCGCATTGTCGGCGTGCTGATCGACCCGGCGGCACGCCGCTCGATCGGCCTGACCAGAGATCAACTTCTTCCCAAGATCATACCGTGATCATGCGCCGCGTTTTCGGATTGGTGAGCGTTGTGGCAGCAGCCGCTCTGACGGCGGCAGCGGGCCCAGGGCCTAGGCGTGCGAGCGAACCGACGGCGATCGCGTATGACGTCGACGGAATCCGTGTGATCCAACGCGTCGACTCGACAGGCGAAATCGCCGTTGCCAACTTGTACTTGTTAGGCGGGACGCGACAGGTCAGCGCGACAACGGCCGGCATCGAACCGTTTCTGCTCGAGACCAGTGGGCGCGGAACACGACTTTATCCGCGAGAGAGACTGCGGCGGCAGATGGCGCGCCTGGGGACAGCGATCGCCGTCGCCGCTGAGGAGGATTGGACATCGCTGGGGATCCGCGCGACGCGCGGGACGTTCGATTCGACGTGGGCGGTGTTCGCGAGTCGCATTATAGAGCCACTGCTGGACAGTGCCGACGTCGAGTTGGTGCGGGCGCAGCTGCTGTCCGGTGTCGCACAACGACGCGACGATCCCGATGCGTTGCTGGAGTTTCTGGCCGACAGTGCCGCTTGGGCTGGACACGCGTACGGGCAGTCGCCGGTCGGGACCGAGCAGTCCATTGCGCGGATTAGCGTCGCGGATTTGCGGCGATACCACCGAGAGCAGTTTGTGAAGTCGCGCATGCTCCTTGTGGTCGTGGGCAATACGCCGCGTCCGACCATCGAGCGGCTCGTGCGGCAGACGCTGGGCAAATTGCCGGCGGGCACCTATCGCTGGGCGCTACCGGATTCCTTGCCGCGCCTAACGTCGTCTGTACAGGTGGTTTCACGTGGCTTGCCGACGAACTACGTGCTGGGGTATTACCGAGGTCCACGCGCAGGAACGAAGGAATACCGCGCCCTGCGTGTCGCATCCGCCATACTGACGGGCCAGCTTTTCACAGAAGTCCGTTCGCGGCGGAACCTAACGTACGCTGTAGAGGCGCCGTTTCTCGAGCGGGCGATCGGCGCCGGCGGCCTCTATGTAACGACAGTGAATCCAGAGCGCACCCTCGACATCATGCGACAGGAGCTGCTGGCGCTGCGCTCGTCGCACGTAAGCGAGGAAGGGCTCGGCCGATTGGTGCAGCAGTTTATCACCGAATATTTCCTCGACAACGAAACGGTGAGTGCTCAAGCCGATTTTCTTGCGCGTGCTGAGTTGTTCTCAGGAGATTACCGGAGCGCACAGAGCTTTGCAGAGGATCTCCGGAGCCTAACGCCAGATGACGTGAAGGCAGCAGCAGACCACTTCATGCGCGACATCCGCTGGGTGTACTTGGGCGATTCCTCCAAAGTCCCACGGCGCACGATGGAGCGCTTCTAGACCACCGGGCCCACGCCAACTGGTTCGATCAATGCGCTGCGCACGTCGTGCGCAAGCGTTTGGTTGGTTGCAATGGCATCTCCACCGAAGTCCGATTGTCCGCGCCAATCGGTGATGACACCGCCCGCCTCACGGAGGATTGGAACGAGCGGCGCGTAGTCCCAGATCTTCAACCTGTTGTCAACCATCGCTTCAGCGCGCCCAGTCGCAACGAGAAGGTAGCCGTAGCAGTCACCCCACGTTCGCGCTAGAGCGACACGCCGCGATAACGCGAGCCATCGTTGCTGACGCTCCGGGTACTCCGCGAAGCGTTCACCCGTCGTTAGGATCATGGCGTCAGACAGATCGGAAACGCTGGACACGGTACATCGCGTCCCGTTGTGCCAACATCCGGCGTCCTGCGCGGCGACAACTAGCTCGTCGATGGCGGGGCAGAAGACCGCTCCGGCCACTACCACGTCGCGTTCTATGACGCCGATCATCGTTCCCCACAGCGGCACGCCGCGGATAAAAGACTTCGTGCCGTCAATCGGATCGATGACCCAGCGACGTACCGCGTTAGGCATACCCGTCGGCCCACGCTCCTCACCGAAAATTTCATCGGCTGGAAAGCGCTGTGTGATCCAGCTCCGAGCGGCATCCTCGGCGGCGCGGTCAGCTACCGTAACGGGACTTCCGTCCGCTTTTGTCTCAACGGTGACGTTCGTGCGAAAGTCCCGCAGCGCTCTGACCCCGGCCTGGCGTGCGACAGTGGCGAGCGCGTCAAGCCAATCCATATGGTTCCTGCAGCAATTGGGGTTGGCGGCGGCATACTTTGTGAATAAATTCACAACACCTGGGTGCGCCGATAGTGAGGGCGTCCAGGCTTCCTAAAGAGCTCAACCTCGTACGACTTCGGAGGCTTTTCACATGCGGTTCCAAGGTTATGCGCTCGCGGTGAGCGCACTCGCATTACTCGCTTGCGGCGGCAGTGAAAGGCAAGCCGATACGCCAACGCTGGATTCGCCGCCTGCTGTGACGACGCCACCTCCGGCTCCCACCGGCACTGGCGCTCCAATCACAGGGACGACGCACACAGTCAATATGGTTGGCGACGCGACGAGCTACCGTTTCGAGCCCAGCGCCATCACGATCAAAGCTGGGGATGGAATCAATTTCGTGAACGTTTCGGGCGGGCCGCACAACGTTGCCGCCGATCCAGCCAAGATTCCGGATGACGTCGAGCTAGTTCTCTCGGCGAACATGCCGAATCAGATGTCGCCGCTCAGTGGCCCCCTCCTCATGAACCCGAACGAGGGTTACCTGGTGTCTTTCGCGGGAATCAAGCCGGGCACGTACGAGCTGAACTGCACGCCTCACCTCGCGATGGGGATGATCATCAAGGTGACCGTTCAGTAGCGCCAAGGATCGCGCGCTTTTCGCGTGCCGGAGCTCCCCACTCCCCCTATCCCGATTGCCCATCTGGTTGCTTGCGTCGCGGTAGAGTGGTCGTGATAGTGACGACACATGTCCGACACGTCAGAATTCCGCAGCTCGCCCGGGAGCGGTCAGCGACCTCGCCGCCCGGCGTTGTCGCTTTGGCTTGCCGCGCGCACTCGTAACGCGCTGCAGCGCCGTCGCCGATTTGCACTCCTAGCGGTTTTCGTTTTCGCGGCGGTTCTAGCCAGCTTTGTTTTTGCGCCAGCCGGTGCACGCGGTGCGTGGGTTCGAGTTCGTGCGACGACGCTCGACTGGCGCGACACGACGACACTCATTCAGCGCAGACGTTCAGCGGTTTTGCGCGTCAGTGAGGCGGACTCGCTGCTGGTTGCCGCTCGTGCGTCGCAGAGCATAACGCGAGCCGTGCTCCCTCCCGGTTCGCTCACACCAGCACAAACGCTGCGACGAGATTCGATCGCCGTGCGCATCTCCGCGTTTGACGAATTGCTTGCTCGCGCGGAGCAAGCCCCGCTTCCGGAGACTTATCGCGCCATCGGCGAGTCCCCCCTCGTGCGACGCGAGCCACGCGTCGGTCTCTTGCTCGACTCACTAGCAGCTATTGAGCGCGAGCGTGAAGCGATTGGAGGCGGCGTCGGAGTCGACCCAGTGTTCGTGGAGCTGACCACGCGCGCAAATGCAGTAGGCCGGCAAATTGCCGCGATAGCGGCAGCGCGACGGACAGATGCTCACCGTGAGCTTGGTGCAATCGCACCGGCGGCCGCACGTCCTGGTTTGACGCCACTCGCAGACACAATGGCGGCCGTGAGATTGCGCGCAACGCGCGAACGGGACTTGGCCCTCATCGAGCGTCTCCTCTCCGATGCGCGCCGGGCAAATGACGCGATACTAGCTGCAGAGACCGAGCGACGCCGCGGGACGGAGCTGGCACCAGTGCCTGTGCTCGTCGTAGCCGCTGCCATCATCGGCTTTGCTGTCGCATTTGCGCTCACCCTGTTAGACGAGTTTCGCTCACCCCGTGTGGCTGACGTGGAAGAGGTGGAGCGCCTAACGGGAGCGCGCGTCGTGGCCACGATTCGACCGCGCGAGATCCCACTCGATCGCCGCCGCCGCTCCATCGACCGTATGGTGCCGCCGGTACTGGATCCGACATCGGATGACTACCGTCTTCTGGCACTGCACGTGGCAGTACACTTACCTGAAGAGGGGCTTGTCGCTGTTGTGGCGGAGCAGCCGGTGCTAGCTGCCGTAGTAGCCGCGAATTTGGCCGCCATGTTCGCGAACGAGCCGCGCGAGACGTTGCTGGTGGATGCGATCCTCGACGACGAGTGCGTTGCGCAAGTCCTCGGGATCCACTCCGGGCCGGGGCTGGGAGCGGTAATCGAGAATCGCCGGCGCTGGTCGGAAGTGTTGAGTCAGATCGCGACGGGTCGCGATGAGGCGATGGACGTATTGCCGAGCGGACGTCCGCGCGGTCTACCTGGGCGAGCGGAAGCCGAGGTTCTCATCCGGGAGGTGGAACGTTCGGCGCGGCGCTATGACGTCACCGTGGTTGTAATTTCGCCTAACGCAGCGTACAGAACCCGCCCCGGTCGCGCGGTCTTGCTGTGTGCGCAATTACAGCGCACGCGCGGCCGGCGTCTGGCGCGATTGGCGGCGGGGATGCGCGACGAAGGCGCGGAGATCATGGGTGTGGTACTGTGGGAGGGTGACGCCCCGGCACGGCATACGCGACGGCGTGACAAACGGCCGAGCGTGGCGCCTAACGAGCTCGCGGACGAAGATACTGCCCCATTTGCCGCACCGTACGTCTAGCCCGCGCCGCCAGGAATACATAGGTTGAGCGATCGTTCTCACAGGAGCGCTTGCTGTCACAGCTGTCGATGACGGGGTATTCCGATCGCATCAATCACGCGCTCGCGTTTGCCGCCAAGCATCATGATCAGCAAGTGCGCCGCGGTGTGCGCCTGCCGTATCTCACGCATCCGCCGAACGTAGCGATCATTCTCACACGTTACGGCCAGAGCGACGATACGGTGATCGCGGGAATCCTGCTGACCGTCGCGAAGGACTATGTCGCAGAGGGGCATTCCACGGAGCTGATCAGTCACCGGTTGGGTGAGAAGTTCGGGGCGGGCGTGCTGGAAACGATGCTTGCCGCTGTGCCGCCTCGCGTGAACAGTGCCGGTGTGGAGCTGTCGAGCGATGAACGACTAACGCACTACTTGGGGACTGTCGCGCAGACACCTGATGCCGCACGCTGGGTCATGTGCGCCGACGCACTGCACGATGCGGCCACGCTGCTCGCTGACATCCGGCGCACGATCGATCGCAGCGTGGTGTGGGAGCGTCGTGGTGGAGTGAGGAGCGTCGGCTGGTTTCGCGATCTCGTGCGGACCCTGCGGAACAGCGGTTTTACAGGAGCGATCGCCGACGAGCTCCAGGACGTTGTGGAGGCGCTCGAAGCGTCTCGTTAGGTGCGTGTGGCACCCTCGACCATGCTGCTGTAGCGTCGCTCGACGTACGATTCGAGGATGCTGAGAAAGTCGCTGACGATTGCCTCGCCGCGCAGCGTCACGTGCAACTCTCCATCGACATACACGGGAGCTTTGGGCTCTTCGAACGTGCCCGGGAGTGAGATGCCAATGTTCGCGTGTTTGGACTCGCCAGGACCGTTCACGACGCATCCCATGACAGCGACCTTGAGCTCTTCCACGCCCGGGTAGCGGCGTTTCCACAGGGGCATGCGTTCACGCAGGTACCCCTGAATGTCCTCGGCCATCTGCTGGAAGAACGTCGACGTGGTGCGACCGCAGCCGGGGCATGCCGTCACTTGTGGCGCAAAGGCGCGCATGCCTAACGACTGAAGGATCTGCTGTGCGACAGCAACCTCTTCGGTCCGATCGCCGCCGGGCCGTGGAGTCAGCGAGACGCGGATGGTATCGCCGATGCCTTCGGCAAGCAGGATCGCGAGGCCCGCCGTTGAGGCCACAACGCCTTTCGTCCCTAGGCCGGCTTCCGTCAATCCAAGATGCAACGGGTAATCGCAGCGCTCGGCGAGTCGGCGATAGACATCGACGAGATCGCGCACGACGGAGATCTTGCAGGAGATAATGATGCGGTCGTGCGCCAGTCCTGTTTCTTCGGCCAGTCCGGCCGATCGGATGCCGCTTTCGACCATCGCGTCGAGATACACATCGCGTGCTTCGCGCGGAGTCGTTCGGCGCGCGTTGGCATCCATCATCTGCGTGAGAAGATCTTGATCCAGCGACCCCCAGTTGACGCCGATGCGCACGGGCTTGTCGTGAGCGAGCGCGACTTCGATGATGGCGCGAAAGTTCGCGTCGCGATGCCGGCTGCCGACGTTGCCCGGGTTGATACGGTACTTAGCCAAGGCCCGCGCGCAATCGACGTGGCGAGACAGGAGTAAGTGGCCGTTGTAATGAAAATCCCCGATAATTGGCGGCGCGACGCCGGCCATGGCGACGCGCTCGATGATTTCGGGGACGGCTTGGGCCGCCTCGTCGTTGTTGACCGTTATGCGCACGAGCTCGGAGCCAGCGTTCGCCAGCGCAATGACCTGTTCCGCCGTGCTCGTTGCATCGGCCGTGTCCGTGTTCGTCATCGACTGAACGACGATGGGATGGGACGAGCCGACCTTGACCTCGCCCACCTTCACGGTCACCGTTTGTCGTCGAGAGCTATACGCCACATTCAATCCACATGAGATGCCGGCGAAAGTTAGTAAACTGGCGCTCGCCACAGGTCCTATCGAGATCTTCTGATGTCTGACGAGCCACTAGACCGTCCGCCCCGTGGCTTAAACACGGAGGACGTCGAGGAAATACGGAAAGAGGATCGCGCGCCACGCCAACGCGGGTTTCTTCGCCGTCATTGGGGGAAGCTGACACTGTTAACCATGGTGGCCGGGCCGATCCTCGTACTCTCGATTTGGACGGCACTCGCCCTCGGCTACTCCTACAGCAAGGGCGACCGAACAGGGTATGTGCAGAAGTTTTCCAGAAAGGGGTGGTTGTGCAAAACGTGGGAAGGGGAGTTGGCTCAAGTGAATTTGCCTGGTCAGCCCGCGCAGATTTTCAACTTCACGGTGCGCGATGTCGCAGTGGCTGCCAAAGTGAATGCTGTGGCTGGGAAGCGAGTGGCTTTGACCTACGAGGAACATCCAGGAATTCCGCTCTCTTGCTTTGGGGAGACCTCGTACTTTGTAACTGACGTGCGGCCGTTGGAGTGAACGCAGGAGGTGAGACCGCTCAAATGCCGGCCTCGTCTATTGTCACGCACTCAGGTCATTCCTATATTCGTCGCGCTTAAAACCGCCTATGTGCCTCGCGGGCGAGGTGCAGGGCGGTTTGCCCATGCGGGGGGCGGAGCAGACCCAACCCGCGACGGAACGCGCACTTGTTCAGGCTGGGCCTCCCCCCAGGCCGTGACGAAGCGCCTAGCATTGGAGTGCCGCATGCGTACGACTGGCAAGGTGAAGTGGTTCAACGACGCGAAGGGCTTTGGATTCATAACGCCTGACGATGGTACGAAGGATTGCTTCGTCCATTACAGCGCGATCCAGGCCGGCGGGTTCCGTTCTCTCACGGAGGGCGAGCCCGTTGAATTTGATCTCGTGTCCGGCGAGAAAGGCCCGGCGGCCGAGAACGTCGTGCGACTTGCGGGGAAGACGTAGACCCGGCAAGTGTCTGGCGGTGATGGCTATGAAGGGCGCCTGCTACGGGCGTCCTTCCTGTTTATATGGACCGGCAGCCTCAACCGTAACGAGACAAGACTGCAGTACTACAGTGCTAGACGTTAGGTGTGACTTCTAGCACGCATGGCTCGTGCGCGTTACCGTAGCGACGCTGGCCGAGGAATGCTGAACCGGTACTCCAAGGAGGAGGTATGCAATTACACCGAATTTTGTCGTTAGGCTTGCCGCTCGTTATGCTCGGGACCGTCAGCGTCGCGGCACAACAGACGCGGACGATTACCGGCACTTTGAATGACTCTCTGGGTGGGACGCCGCTCCCCGCTGGCTCTGTCACGCTGCGCGGGACGACGCTCGGCGCCAACGTCCGGTCGAATGGGCAGTTCACGATCACCGGCGCTCCGGCCGCCGCCGTCACGCTGGTCGCGCGGTCGCTGGGCTATAAACGTCGTGAAGTCGAGGTCCCAGCTGGGACGAACAACGTGACGATCGCTTTGGAGCGAGATGTACTGCGCATCGATCAAGTGGTCATCACCGGGCAGGCGACGACGATCGAGCGGCGCAGCGCGCCTAACGCGATCGCGACTGTCGACGCCACGGAGCTCGCGGCTGTGCCGACCGTCAGTGTGGAGCAGCAGCTTGTCGGTAAAGTAGCCGGCGCCGATATCCAGCAGAACAGCGGAGCTCCTGGCGGCGGCGTGCAGGTTCGTTTGCGCGGTGTCACGTCGGTGAATGCCGATGCACAGCCGCTCTATGTCGTAGACGGAGCGATAGTGAGTGATATCGCGATCCCATCAAACCAGAATGCAGTGACGAACGCAGCCGGTGGCTCCAATGCAGCGAGCAACCAGGACGCGCAGGTGAATCGGATTGCTGATTTGAACCCTAACGACATCGAATCGATCGAGATCCTCAAGGGGGCGTCAGCGTCGGCCATCTACGGTGGACGCGCGTCGAATGGCGTTGTGATCATTACAACAAAGCGCGGACGCACCGGCGCGGCGAGCGTGTCGTTCCGCCAGCGCCTGGGCTTTGCACAAACATCCAACCGGCTCGGCACGCGTCGGTTCAATACGGCTGCGGAAGTCGACGCCGCGTTCGGAGCCGGGACTGCGGCGAGGGTAGGGTTTCAGCCTGGCACGTTCTTCGACACTGAGAAGTTTTTGACCGAAGGGAATCAGCCGTCGCGAGAGACCTTTGTGACGGTGAGTGGCGGGAGCGAGGGGACACAATACTTCGCGTCTGCGCAACTGCAGGAAGAGCAAGGTGTCGTCATCAATACCCTCGCCCGGCGCGAGGCCTTGCGACTCAATCTCGATCAGCGCTTCGGTGCCAACTTCATCAGCGGATTGAGCACGAACATCCTACACACCAAAGCCTCTCGCGGCCTCACGAACAACGACAACACGGCAACGAGTTTCTGGTACTCGCTGGCATTCACGCCGAGTATTCTCGACTTGCGCCAGCGACCAGATGGAACGTTTCCAGAGAATCCATTCACGGCGTCGAACGCGCTGCAGACGGCGACGCTGATGAAGAACAACGAAGACGTCTATCGCATTATCTCGTCGTACCGGGGGACGTACACGCCGCTGACGACTACGTCTCAGTCGCTGCGGTTCACAGGCGTCGCGGGTGCGGACTACTTCACGCAAAAGAACGCGTTGTTCTTTCCGCCGGAGCTGCAGTTCGAGGACGACGACGGTCAGATCGGATCGTCGCTCCTCAGCAATAGCGACAACCTGAACCTCAACTTCGACTTGAACGGCGTGCATGCGTGGACGCCGGAAAGCTTCCGCGCGACCACGTCAGCCGGGCTTCAGTTCGTGCGCCGCGATCTCGACATCGCGCGCATCACGAGCCGCAACCTCGTCGGTGGCCAGCAGAATGTTGACGCGGGGACGACGATCGGTGTGGGCCAGAACCGCCAGCGAGTCAACAACCTCGGCGTATTTGCTCAGGAAGAGATTCAAACGTTAGGCGAACAGCTCATCGTTACGTTCGGCGTCCGCGCAGATCAAAGCAGCCTGAACGCCGATGCGGCGAAGTTGTACGTCTTCCCGAAGGCTGCTGCTGCCTACCGCTTTGGGCGCGTGAGCGTATTCGATGAGCTGAAGTTACGCGCGGCGTACGGCGAGTCCGGCAACGAGCCATTGTACGGTCAGCGTTTTACGCCGCTTGTCGCCACCATCAATATTGGTGGTCTGCCTGGTCTCGTCGTTGGCGGCGTGACGGGTTCCAAGGACCTCAAGCCCGAACGGCAGCGCGAAGTGGAAGGCGGCATTGATGCGACGGTCTGGGCAGGACGTGCAAGCCTCGAAGCGTCGGTGTATCGCAAGACGATCAACGACCTGTTGCTGACGCGTGAACTAGCGACGTCCACCGGTTTCAACCAAGAGATCTTCAACGGTGGCGAGCTGCAAACCAACGGTGTCGAGCTTGCTGTCGGTCTCGTGCCGGTTCAGAACGCGGCGCTGAACTGGGTCTTCCGCACGACCTACTCGTCGAACAGCTCGGAAATCACGCAACTTCCGGTGCCGTCATTCCAAACGGGCGGGTTCGGCACCTCGTTAGGCGTCTTCCAAATCGAAACAGGAAAGTCACCGACTCAGATCGTCGGACTCGACACCACGAATACGGGCGAGGTCGTGACGCGACAGATCGGCGAGGCAAACCCGGACTTTCGTATGTCGTTCTCCAACGAAGTTACCTGGCGCAGCTTCTCGGCGCGGGCTTTGGTCGAATGGCAGAAGGGCGGCGACATCATCAACCTAACGAAGCTGTTATACGACTTCGGACAGGTTACGAAAGACTATGCCGATCCGATCAGTGGTTCTACCGAGACTGTCGGCGAGCGCCGCCTGGCCGGATTTGGCAGGCACGCCGCCACGTACGTGGAGGACGGCTCGTACGTGAAGATGCGCGAGATCTCCGTTTCTTACGATGTGCCACGCTCGCTTACCAACGGGATCTGGGGAGGAATCCGGTCGGCGCGTGTTAGCCTCAGCGGCCGCAACCTGCTCCGCTGGACGGACTACACGGGATTGGACCCGGAAGTCAGCAACTTCGGCAATCAAGCGGTCGCGCGGAACATCGACGTCGCGCCGTATCCGCCGAGTCGCGCGTACTTCCTTTCCTTCGACATCATCTTCTAACCACGCGCCAATCAGACGGAGGATCTCGTTATGCGAGTTACACTGACTGCAGCGGCGCTACTCGGCGTCGTCACGTTAGGTGGATGTAGCGATCTAGATATCACCGATCTAAATAATCCAGGTCTGGAGCAGTTCCAGAGCTCACCCACCGTGAGTGCACTCAACACCGCTACGAGCGGTATCCTAATTAGCGCACGGGCCGCAACAGCTGGAACGACCGGTTACATCACTGAGCTGGGCGTGTTCGGACGCGAGGTGTATGTCCTGTCCAGCGACGACCCGCGCTTCGTGCAGGAGTTGCTAGCCGGCCCGCTGGATGGTGGGAATGGCGCATTCGGCGGCGCACACTGGGCTCCGCGATACGCGAGTATCCGGAACAGCAATATTGTGCTGAATGCAGTAGAGATCGTCTCCGGCCTAACGGCGCAGCAGAAAGATGGCATCCGCGGTTTTGCCAAGACGCTGCAGGCGCTCGATCTGCTCTTGGTGGTCAACACGCGCGATGCGTTCGGGGCGCCGATCGACGTGAACACAGAACCTACAGCAGAGCCGGCGCCTATCGTGGCCAAAGCCGAGGTATTTTCACGCGTCGTCTCGCTGCTCGAGGGGGCGCGCACGCACCTGCAGAACGCAGGGACCGAGTTTTCGTTCGGCTTGAGCGAAGGCTTCGCCGGTTTCGATACGCCCTCCACGTTCCTGCGATTCAATCGCGCACTGCGAGCGCGCGTGGCGATCTATTTGAACGACTTCGCCACCGCGCAGACAGCACTGCAACAATCTTTCCTGGATACGAACGGCTCGTTGACGTTAGGCACGTATCACACCTACAGCACCCGAGCCGGTGACGTGTTGAACCTAAGCTTCGATCCGACGGGTCGATCAATCCGCGGGCATCCCTCATTCGTGGCCAATGCGCAGCGCAAAGCGGCTGGCTCGCCTGACGATCGCGCTGCGAAGAATGCAACGGCGCCTAACGTCCTCACGGTACAGAACATTTCGAGCGACAAGCTTGTCACGCGCTACAGTTCCGCGTCGGATCCGGTGCCAATCATTCGCAACGAGGAGCTCATCCTGCTTCGAGCGGAAGCGAGCCTGGGCCAGGGAAACATCGCGGCAGCCGTAGCGGACATCAACGTGATACGCACGCGTGCCGGCGGTCTGGCTCCCTATTCGGGCGCACTCACAGCCAGCGCGGTGCTCGATGAGCTGCTGTATAACCGCCGCTACTCGTTGTATTACGAAGGGCACCGGTGGATCGATCTGCGACGGCACAATCGACTGAGCACGTTGCCGCGCGACTTACCAACGCACCGGGTGTTTACAGCATTTCCCTTCCCAGCAGACGAGTGCCTAGCGAGGACTCCGCAGCCTTCTGCGGGCTGCACGCCTGTGCCGGGAACGCCGTGACCGAGAAGCGGAGCTAGGAGCAAGGTTGGTTCTTGCTCCTAGCCCGCTCCTACGCCGTAGTTCACATCGGCCGATTCTGCCAGACTGGCCTGTGCCTGCGCGATCTGTCTTCGCACGGCGTTAGGCCCGGTTCCACCGTCGATATCACGCTGCTGCACTGAGCCCTCCGGCGAGAGCGCATCACGCGCATCCGGTCCGAAGCCGGCGTGGGCCTCGCTGAACGTCTCTGGCGAAAGCGCGCTCAGATCTTGACCGCTCGCCTCGGCATCGCGCACGAGCTGGCCAACTGCGCGATGTGCTTCGCGGAACGTTGCACCGCCGCGAACGAGGTGATCTGCCAGGTCCGTCGCCATCATCGTGCTCGAGACGGCACTACGCATCCGCTTGGTGTCGAACGTGAGCTCGGCGACTGCACCATAAACGCCCGGGAGCACCAGCATCATCGAGTCGAAGGCGTCGAAGAGTGCCCGCTTGTCGTCTTGAAGATCCTTGTTGTAGCCCGTTGGTAGTCCCTTCATGGTGCCTAACAACGAGACGAAATCGCCCAGCATGCGAGCGGCTGATCCGCGCGCAATCTCCAGCGCATCCGGATTGCGCTTTTGTGGCATCATGCTGGAGCCGGTCGTAAACGTGTCGCCGAAGCGGACAAAGCCAAATTCGCTGCTGCCAAAGAGAATGAGATCTTCAGCAAGACGTGAGACGTGAGCGCCCAGTAGAGCGAGCGCAAACAACAACTCAGCGACGAAATCGCGATCGGACACGGCGTCGATCGAATTCTTGGAGATCTGCTGAAAGCCAAGCGCCCCTTGCAGGAGAACGCGCGAGACGGGAAAGGCGGAGCCGGCTACTGCACCCGAGCCTAACGGCAAGGTCGAGGCGGATCGCGCTACTGCTGCTAGCCGCTGCCTGTCGCGGTCGAGCGGCCAAAAATGCGAGAGAAGCCAATGCGCAGCGGACACCGGCTGGGCGCGTTGCAGATGCGTGTACGCTGGCATGATCGCGTCTTGCAGGTTGACGGCGTGCGTTAGTAAAGCCTGCTGCAGTTCGCGAATCTGCGCATCGAGCTGATTGCAGGCGTGCATGAGCCACATGCGAGTGGCTGTCGCGACTTGGTCATTGCGCGATCGACCGGTGTGCAGCTTGGAGGCGACGTCACCGATCTCCTCGTGCAACATCCGATCGATCATCGTGTGCACGTCTTCGTCGGACTCATCCGGACGCGCACCGGCCGAGAGACGCGTAGCGACGACGCCGAGTCCGCGCTCGATCGCCTGGCTCTCCTCCTGTGACAAAACACCGCCGGACCAGAGCGCCATCGCCCACGCTTGCGACAGGCGAACGTCGAACGGCCAAAGGCGGAAGTCGACGCCGATAGACTTGTTGACGGCATCGAGGGCTGCAGCGGTTTGGGCTCCAAAGCGCCCGCCCCACAGCCGGTGACTCGGTGTTTCGTTAGGCGCGTCCGAGGCCGGCGCGGCAACGACTGGCACCGATGCGTCGCCACGCGGACCAGCCCGCGGCGCGAAATCTTGCGGCATAGTGACCGCGCGCGCCGGAGCTGGAGCGTCCGTCACACGCTCGCGGCGATTCACGCGATTTCGAGCTGCGAAGTAGTCGGTGCTTCCAACTTCCCCTGCGCGATCAGCTCCTGATCTTTGAGCGCCCGGACTCGTTGGCTAAGGCCGTACAGGCGAATGAATCCGGCGGCGTCGGACTGCTGATATACATCATCCTCACCGAACGTGACGAAGCGATCGTCATATAGCGCGTGATCGCTCTGACGTCCGGCGATTGTCACGTTGCCGCGATGCAACCGCAGAGTAACCGTGCCGCTGACGCGCTGCGTCACGACATCAATGAACGCGTCGTACGCGAGGCGTTCAGTGGTCCACCAGCGCCCGTCGTACACAAGATCAGCATAACGCGGCGCGAGGAGATCCTTCGCTGACATCGTGCGACGATCGAGGACGAGCATTTCCAGCTCGCTGAGCGCCGTGTAGAGCAGAGTACCACCCGGCGTTTCGTATATGCCGCGTGACTTCATTCCCACGAGGCGATCCTCAACGATATCGGTGCGACCGACACCGTGTCGGCCGCCGATCTGGTTGAGCAGCGTCAACAATTCGACGGCGTCGAGCTTCTCTCCATTCACAGACGTCGGAGTGCCAGCCTCGAAACCGATGGTGACCGACTCCGGCACGTTAGGCGCGTCCGCGGGATCGGTGGTGAGCAGGAAGAGATCCTGAGGTGGAGCCTGGTTGGGATCTTCGAGGATTCCGCCTTCGTGCGAGATGTGCCAGAGGTTGCGATCGCGCGAGTAGATCTTTCTGGTGCTCGCGGCAACCGGAATGTTGCGCTCGGCGGCATATCGCAGCGCGTCTTCGCGGCTCTTGATGTCCCATATGCGCCACGGCGCGATGACCTTGAGCTCAGGCGCGAACGTCATGTACGTCAGCTCGAAGCGGACCTGATCATTCCCTTTGCCGGTGCACCCATGAGCAAGGGCGTCGGCGCCGATCGCTTTGGCCAGCTCGACCTGACGCTTGGCGATAATCGGGCGCGCCATGGAAGTGCCTAATAAGTACTTGCGATTGTAGACGGCACCGGCGCGAAGGGTAGGCCAGATGTACTCCTCCACGAATTCCTTGCGTAGATCCTCCACAAAGCACTCCTCGGCACCCGAGGCGAGCGCCTTCTCGCGCACGCCGCGCAGCTCTTCCTCACCCTGTCCCACGTCGCCAGCGACGCACACGACTCGCGCATCGTAGTGCTCTTTAAGCCACGGCACGATGATCGAGGTGTCCAGTCCGCCAGAGTACGCGAGGACTATAGTCTGCATTTTCATTCTCTCCCTTTCAATTTCTATTCAGACGCACTGCATAATCATACGTTATCGCCTCTGATGCAAGTGGTCGGAGGCTGTTGGAGCGTCACGACTTAGGCCGAACTTTTGGCGCGCTAAGCCTTAGCGACCCGTTGGATCTTCTTTTCCACGCGTTCGCGAGCCGCCGCGCTGCGGCAGATGACCAAAACGACATTTTCGCCGCCGAGGGTGCCAATGATCTCGGGCCAGCCAGCGGCGTCGATCGCTTCAGCGACCGGTTGTGCACCACCAGACATTGTTTTGACGACAATGAGCTCGCCGACACCTTCCAGCGCCGCGAAGAACTGCGGCAGCACATCTTCGACGAGCGCACGCTGGTCTCCGCCGGCGAACGCATCACTCGATGCATAACGCGGCCCTTCCGGGGTAGGAATCCGCGCTAAACGCAGCTCGCGAAGATCGCGAGACAATGTCGACTGAGTCACGGCCCAACCGCGCTCCTTGAGAAGTGAGCGCAATTCCTCTTGGCTCGCGATGACCTGCGCTTGAACCAGATCGAGAATTGCTCGATGCCGTTGTCGCTTATCCATGGAGCTGGCAGGTCACTCGTTTTTTTCACCCTTTCGAGACGCGACTAAAATGCGCGCGCGGACGCCGTAGGCAATTGACAGGGACCCGTCGCAACTTTATGCATTACTCGTGCATAGAATTCCCGTGGGCGTCCTTGGGGCCAGTGGATACGCCGGCCGCGAGCTTTGCGCACTGATTGCGGGACATCCCGCGCTAGACCTCGCGTTCGCAACAGCGAATGAGCGACGCGGGGAGCGTGCGCATTTCGGAGGTCGCGAAGTCACGTTCGTCGCCACGGACGATGCCCCTCTCAAGAAGGCCGAGCTGATCTTTTCGGCGCTGCCTCATGGAGCCTCAAAAACGTGGGTCGATCGTGTTCGGGCAGAAGGCGTTCGCGCGATTGACCTCTCGTCGGACTTGAGGCCGGGGAGCGGAATTGCCGGCGTCCCGTACGGTCTAACGGAACTGTCTCGACCGGCGCTTGCTGGCGCGGAGCTGATCGCCAATCCGGGGTGCTACCCGACTGCGGTACTGCTGGCGCTCGCGCCCCTGTTTGCCGGCCAGCTCGTTCAGCCAGGAGCGACGATCACAGCAAACGCCGCGAGCGGAGTAACCGGCGCGGGGAATTCTCCCAAAGCGGACCTGCTGTTCGGCGAAGTGATCGAGGATTACCGAGCCTATGCCGTGGGGAACGAACATCGTCATCTCGCTGAGATGCGTGAGACGGCGCACGCACTCGGCGCGGATGTGGATATCCTGTTCACCCCGCACCTCTTACCGGTGTCGCGCGGCATCCTGGCGACAATCACAGTACCTGTCAGGACGATGCCTAACGAGGCACTCGGAATCTGGCAGACGTTTTACGCGGGTGAGCGTTTCGTTGAAGTCACGCCGGATATTCCGTCGTTGCGGGACGTAGTGCGGCGCAACGTGGCGCGGATCGCGGTGCGACCTGCCGTGGGCCTGCGACGACCCACGCTGATTGTCATCTCCGCGATCGACAACCTCTTGAAAGGCGCAGCCGGCCAGGCTGTGCAGAACGCCAATTTGGCGTTAGGCATCGCTGAGCCGACCGGCCTGCCGCACTAACATGAGCGCGACGCAACGAACGCGTGGCGCCGCCGACGTGTGCGTGATCAAGCTCGGAGGTCGCACGCAGCGTGACCCGCGCCTTGCGCAGGTGCTGGCGGATCTCGCTGGCGCTGGCACTCGGCTCGTGCTCGTACACGGGGGCGGTGATCAGATCAGCGAGCTGCAACGACAAATGGGCCGCGAGCCGCAGTTCGTTGACGGGCGACGGGTGACTACTCGCGAGGATCTCGAGCTGATCCGCATGGTGCTCTCTGGGAGCACGAACAAGGAGCTCGTCGCGACTCTTGTTTCGGCCGGCGTGCGCGCCGTGGGATTGTCGGGGGAAGACGCCGGCGTACTGATCGGCGCGCACGCGTATGGTGGAGCGTTAGGCGAAGTTGGCAGCCCGGACCATGTCGATGCTACCCTCATACGGCTCTTGCTCGAGCACGGGTATACTCCGGTGATCTCGCCGGTTGCGCGGCATGCCGAGTCAGGGAACGCTCTCAACGTGAATGGCGACGACGCAGCCGCCGCCATTGCCGTGGCGTTAGGCGCGACCGAACTGACCTTTGTCGTGGATATGCCCGGCGTAATGGATCAATCGGACGGCGTGATTCCGCAGCTGTCACAGGCTCAGGCGGAACTGCTGATCGAAGGTGGCGCCGCCACTGGCGGGATGATTGCGAAGTTGCAGGCAGCGCAACCGGCACTACATGGCGGTGTACAGCGCGTCCGTATCGCGGGTATCGATTCTCTTGCGCAGCCTAACGGTGGAACGACCCTCCTCCCTGCCGGGCTCGCCCACGTCGAGTAACATGGCTACGTTGACCACACCACGGATGGCGAACGCGCCAAGGTCTGCATCAGCGGCACTCCTCGGTGTGTACAAGCGCGCTCCGATGGAGCTCGTGCGCGGCGAAGGCGTGCGTCTGTACGACAGTGCAGGAAATGCGTACATCGATTTCACCGCCGGCATCGGTGTGAACGCGTTAGGCTACGGCGATGCCGGGCTCCAGGCTGCGATGCACCAGGCCGCCGATGGACTCGTGCATGTCTCGAACTTATTCCGCACGAGCCCGGGGGAGCAGCTGGCCGCTCGACTCGTCGAGCTGTCTTTTGCGGACCAAGTCTTTTTCTGCAACTCCGGCGCAGAAGCAAACGAAGGCGCGTTCAAGTTCGCGCGCAGGTGGGCACGTTCTCTCCAGGACGGCAACAGTGCCAAGCACGAGATCCTCGCTCTGCGCGGGTCGTTTCACGGACGCCTCCTCGGCACGCTGGCAGCGACTGATCGCGCGAACTATCGCGCACCATTTCGACCACTCGCTGGCGGCATCCGCATCGTCGAGCGCGACATCAATGACCTCGCGATTGCGATGGATCCCGAAACGGTAGCAGCCGTCATCGTTGAGCCGATTCAGGGAGAGAGCGGCGTGCGCATCATCGACGCCGGCTTCTTGCGCGATCTGCGCGCACTCGCAGACGAGCGAAACGCCGCACTGATCTTCGACGAAATTCAGTGTGGACTAAGCCGCACCGGCTACCTGTTCGCCTATCAAGCGAGCGGCATCACACCGGATATTCTCACGCTCGCAAAGCCCCTTGCAGGGGGCTTACCGATGGGTGCGATTCTCGTCACCGCTGCGATCGCGAACACGATGCAGCCCGGCGATCATGGGTCGACGTTTGGTGGCGGACCATTCATTGCGAATGTTGCGCTTCATGTTGTCGAGCGACTGGCGGATCCGAAGCTGGGCGCACACGTGCGTGCACTTGGGGAATCGCTCGGAGGCGCGTTGGAGTCGATGAGGGCACGGACCGGTGCGATTCGCGCGATCCGTGGTCGCGGACTTATGTGGGGAATCGATGTTGGTGAGCCTGCCGGCGAAGTGATCGCGCGCGCGCGGTCACTTGGTTTGCTACTGGTCTCAGCGGGCGAGTACACGGTCCGGCTGCTGCCGCCGCTCGTGATTGCGCGCGACGATCTCTCTGCGGGCCTGGCGATCCTGGAGCAGGCGCTGACTGCCTGACGAGTTAGAAGATGATTCCGAACGTGACAGGAATCATCTGAATGCTTTTGGTATCGATGACCCCTTTGTCTGTGTAAACGTTATTGAGGCGACCTTCAATAAACGCCTCGAGACCAAACAGGCGGAGCGTGATGCCCGCGCCGCCGTTGACTGCGAATTCGACTGAGCTCTCGGCGGGTGTGGCGCTGACTTGTGCGGGATCGAAGTTGAACGCGCCGAGGCCCGCCATGACATATGGCCGGATCGGGCCGGCGCCTAACGGGACAGTAAGATTGACCAATCCTCCGAAGAGCTTTGCCGCATTGTCGCCGTAAGCACTCGCGCCCGGTGTGGCTAAAAGATCCTTGAGTTTAAGCTGCGAGTAGTTGACGTCGGTGCGGAGGTTGATCGGGAAGCCGGCGAAGTTGATCAGCAGTGATCCCTGAACGTTGTATCCAGTCTCGTAGATGTTGCTCAGGTCTCCGGTCGGCACACTGGCACCGCCCCCGATCATGATCCGGACAGGGCGAGAGGAACGCGCCATGCCGAAGTCCGCCGGCTGCGCGGCCGCGAGGCTGGAGAGAGCCATCAGAGTTGCCAGCCCGAGCAGACATCGAGCGCATGTTGTTCCCACAGTTGTCTCCCGTCACGGGTTGTAAGTGCAGTTACGGGGCAATCTATGACATGCGATACCGCCGCACATCGTGAGCGAGGTGCATGTATCCGATCTCGGGGTACATTGGTGCGGACCTTCGAACTGAGTCATCCGTGCGCCGTTTGGCGGCCATCCTTTCAATTCTTGCGGTATTCGCAGGGAAGCTGTCCGCGCAATCGGCTCGCCCGCCGCGGCTCGTCGTCTTCCTGACTGTCGACCAACTGCGGCCAGACTATTTCCAGCGCTTCGATTCCCAGCTGACAGGTGGGCTCGCGCGCCTCTTGCGCGGCGGCGCGGTGTTTCTCAACGGCTTTCAGGATCATGCCAATACGGAGACGGCACCCGGCCACGCGTCGACAATGTCTGGTCGCTTTCCGCGCAGCACAGGTATCGTGGCAAACAGCGCTGGAGTGGAGGATGGCCAAGCGCCGCTCCTCGGGGATCCCGGTCTCGGTGCTTCGCCGCACCGCTTCCGCGGGACTGTGTTGATCGATTGGATGCGACGCAAGACACCAGCGTCACGCGCGCTGTCCGTATCGCGCAAGGATCGCGGCGCGATATTGCCGTTAGGCACGTCGCGGCAGCACGTCTACTGGTATACGGGACGACTGTTCACGACAAGCACGTACTACCGCGATACGCTGCCGACGTGGGTGAATCAATTCAACGAGCGGCGATTGCCGCAGCGGTACGCGGGTGCGAGTTGGGACCTGCTACTGCCTTCGAGTTCGTATCCGGAGCCGGACACCGTGGCAACCGAGAGTGCGGGACGCAACTTCGTCTTCCCGCATCCATTCCCGGCCGATTCCGCTCGTGCTGCGGGAATCTTGCAAGAAACGCCAATGATGGACGAGGTAACGCTCGCCTTTGCGCTGGCCGGTCTGCACGAGTTGTCGCTCGGCACAACGGACGGCGTGAGCGACATTCTGGCGATCTCCCTTTCGTCAACCGACGCAGTTGGCCATCGCTACGGTCCCGACTCGCGCGAGCTGCATGATAATATCGTTAGGCTGGACCGCTCGTTGGGGACCTTCTTCGATTCGCTTTTCGCGTTGCGCGACTCATCGGACATCGTCGTGGCGCTCACGGCCGATCATGGGGTAACGCCAGTACCTGGATCCAAGTCGCGCGATCCTAACGGTGGGGCTGGGTTCGTCGATCTCGGGCCGGCGCTGCAGAGCTTCTTCACACCGCTGCGCACCCGTGGGTTGGACGAGAACGCGGTGAGCTATACGATCGACATGCTGATGATGGATCGCGCGGCGATAACTACTAAGGGTCTCAATGCGGACTCTCTATCGCGGGCATTTGCTACGGCGGTGCGCGCAGTCCCAGGAGTGTTGCGCGCCGATCTCGTCTCCGAGTTGGCGCGGCGCGATACAACGCGTGACTACGTCGCACGGCGCTGGTTGCACATGCTCCCACCGGATCTTCCGGCGGTAGTGACGGTGACACTCAAGCCCTACTGGTTGTGGGCCGGCATTCCCATTGCTGCGCACGGGAGTCCGCATGACAGCGACGCGCGCGTGCCTGTCATCTTTTGGGGTTCGCGCGTGAAGCCGGGGAAACACTCGCGATCTGTCAATGTCATTGACATGGGGCCGACGCTAGCGGCAATCCTTGAGGTTACGCCGCTCGAGCGCATGGATGGGAAAGTTCTCCGCGAGGCGATACGGTAGCGTGGCTCGTGCGCGAGTGCCTAACGCGCTTTACCGCGCCTTCGACGAAGCGCAGTTCGGCGATGCGCGCACGCTGAACTTGCGCGATGGACTACCTAGCGGGATCGAAGCGGCGGCACGCGCCGAAGCCTGGCTGCGTCTCAAGCAGGTGGAAGGAGCGCGCGAAGTGCTGATCATCACGGGACGCGGAACGAACAGCATCGGCGCAGTGCCGGTCATCCGTGCGCACGTTGCTCACCGTCTCACCAAGCTGCGGCGCGGTGGTGTCGTGACGAGCGTGAGTGAGCATACGCCCGGATCCTATGTCGTGCGGCTCTCGCCGATGAGTGAGATGCTATCGGCGGCCGAGCGAGCTCCACACTCGCAAGCGCCTGCCACCGCGAATGTCGCCAGCCTCTCAGGCCTAACGACTGACACGCGGCGGCTGGTGCAAGAGCTGGCGACCCGCACGTTGGCTTCGCTGGGCGTTCATGCCACTCGCTCGATGATCAGCGAAGAGATGGAGCGGCAGACAGCGCTGCTCACGGCCGCGATGCCGCGCGACGCGAATCGCGAACAATGGATTCGCAACGCGGCACTACGCGTGCTTAACGACGCCGAGTAGTCCGAAACAGGCTAGCGTCGCCACAGTAGCGAGGCGATCACAGCGCTTGCTACAAGCACGAGCCAGAGGGCAATAAGCACGTCTCCCCACGTCCGTGCCGGCTGCGCAACAACCTCGGGAAGCGCGGGCGCCGCACTCTGCGCCTCATCCTCTCGTTTGGCATCGGCAACGACGATTTCGACTGCTGGCGCACTCGCGTCGTAGATCTCTACCTCGACGCGCAATGGCCCACCTGTGGGCTCGAACGTTTCTGAAAACTCTTCTTCGGCTACGGCAACAGGCGGTCCCCACCTTTCCTCCTCGCGAGCGTCCTGCGCTTCGAATGCTGGTGCCGGCGGCGCCTCCTCGATCTCCGGAAGCGGTGGCGCTGGCAGCGGCGCCGCAACCGTGATCTCTGAGGATGGCGCGACAGGAGATGGTGCCTGAGTGACCGGCTCCTCCGGCGGAGTTGCTTCGGGCTCCACGTGCACGGCAATCGGAAGCGGCACGTCGGCGGGTTCGGAAGAGAATGGTTGTGCCGGCTCGTTAGGGGCCGCCGTGGGCTGCACGTCTTCGTTAGGCATGCCCGCTGCGGGCACGTGCATTGACTCGACTGCCGGCTCTGCTGCCGGGACCTCGACGCGTGGCGCGGGTTCCTTCGCCGGGGAGCCGAACTGGCGCCGCTTGGCGAGATACGCGCGGGGCAGAGTGCTCGACGGCGTGCGCACGCGCACCCGGCTCGGAGTCTCCTGCTCGCTCATCGCTTCACGTGGTCCTAGGTCCGGCCGGGAGGCGGCCCTTGCCACTTCCTGCCGTTCGGGCGCCTGTTCTACCGGCTCATCGCCATTACGGGTGTACGGGACCACGATCGGTTCGTCGACCATCGGTGCTGCGAACTCGGGTTGGTACATAACGACCGATTGGGATGCGCGTGGTGGCTCAAGGGCTGTCACCGCAACCCGTCCGCAGCGCGTACCGAGCCGGCTATATCCGCCGGCGCAGGCGCAACCAAGCGATGGCGCGACATCAACCATGACGTACTCACGCCACACAAGAGTTTGCGCCAAGTCGGTGGAGAACGTCGGCTGCGTGACCTCTCGAAGCATGCGCCCATCGCTCGCTTGCCAGAGAGCTTCTTGTGTCGGACAGCCACCCGGCAATGAGACGAAGCGCCGTCGGTCCGGCGGCAATACCGAGTCGAAAACAGTCGGCATATCCGCGAGAACGATGTCACGCTCGTTAAGCATCCGCGTGAACTCGTCAGGCAGTAACCGCAGATCGATTGCTGCGTCCCGCGCACCGGGGCACGCACCGATGTACGTCACGTGAAGCGCGCGCGGGGAGAAGGCATGTCGCGCGTAGCGGGCGGCGGCGACTGGAGGTGCAGCGGTCTGTACCATAGAGGCGGACAAGTGCTGTCCGTTCGCCAACAGCCGCTCAGATACGAGAGGACATGTGCACTGGATCACTGGAGCCCGGTCGCGATGGCGAACATCTTCGAGCACAGCTTGCGCGACCAACTCATCGCCCCAACTCGCGGGAACTACGATCTCAAAACCAAACTGATAGCAGGCATGCGCAAGCTGCACCGGTGTAGCCGGCATCGCGGCGAGCAGCATGTCATTGCCGATTACGGCGATCGAGAGTGGATGAGAAACCGGCAGGCTAGCGGAGGGCGCGCGGACGTGACGAAGGTCCGGAGACCGCGCGTAATTCTCCGGAACGGCGGGGATGTTGGGTTCGGTATATTGTCACACAGGCAACGTGAGTGCCATCACACCACCACACGCTGTGACTGAGTCTCTGAGCACGGCAGAAATTGCCCGGTACGCGCGGCAAGTTGCGCTGTCTGAGGTCGGAATTGAAGGACAGGAACGACTAAAAAACGCGCGAGTTATCGTGGTGGGCGCCGGCGGGCTTGGTTCGCCCGTCGCTTTATATCTCGCAGCCACGGGCGTTGGCACGATTAGCGTAGTAGACGGTGACGCCGTGGATCTGTCGAATCTGCATCGACAGCTGCTGTACAGCACGGCTGATATTGGACGCCGCAAAGTCAGCGCAGCCGCCGAGCGACTCACGGCAATCAACCCTAACGTCCGCGCCGTTCCGTTCGACGTGGAGCTCACGCGCGACAACGCGCTCGACATTCTGCGCGGCTGCGATCTGGTGGTCGACGGGACTGACAACTTTCGCACTCGTTATTTAGTGAACGATGCATGCATCCTGCTCGGTAAACCTAACGTCTACGCCAGTGTGCTCCGCTTCGACGGACAGGTCACCGTGCTCGGAATGCCTAACGGGCCGTGTTACCGCTGCCTCTATCCTACACCACCGCCCGCCGGCTCGGTACCGAGTTGTGCGGAGGCTGGCGTACTCAGCGTACTGCCCGGGCTTGTCGGTATGCTCCAGGCGACTGAAGCCGTAAAGCTGATCCTCGGCCGTGGAGAACCATTGATCGGGCGCTTGCTGCTGGTCGATGCCCTATCGGCACAATTCACCACCGTAAAGTTGCGTAAGGATCCCGCCTGCATCGCGTGCGGAACGAGAGAGCTCCAAGAGCTGGCCGACTACGATGAGCTGTGTGCTCCTCGCACGCCGGCGGCACCAGCTGCGGGCGAGGTGAAGCAACTCACGGTGCGCGAGCTCGAGGCGTGGCGCGGCGAGCGTCGTCCCGTAGCGCTTGTCGATGTGCGCGAGCCGTGGGAGTGGAACGTTGCGCGTATCGCGGGCGCCACTCTCGTGCCGCTCAGCGACTTGCCGAGCGCGGCGGCCTTGTTGGATCGTATGACCGACACGGTCGTGTACTGTCATCACGGCACCAGAAGCCAGGTTGCCGCCGAGCACCTGGTCTCGTTAGGCTTTCCCCACGTGTATAACCTTGCCGGCGGTATCGATGCCTGGAGCAGGCACGTGGATGCCGCGGTCCCACGCTACTAGTCCGTGACGGTCGCTGCCATAGCCGCCGTCGTGGTTGTGATGGCCCTGGCGTGGCGTTCCAGACGCCGCGCGCTCTGGCGTATTGCTGATCGATTGGTGACGGCGCGGCTGCCGTTAGGCAGTGACGGCATTGTGCGTGGCGCGCAGCCCATTCTCGAAGGTGGGCACCAACGTGCAGTGCTGCTACTGCACGGGTTCGGCGATACGCCCCAGTCGCTCGCGCACCTCGCGCGGCGTCTCGCGGACGCCGGTTGGTCAGTCTCCGCTCCGCTGCTCCCGGGTCACGGGCGCACGCTGGAGGCATTCAACCGCTCGCACTCACACGACTGGATTACCTGTGCCCAAGACGCGTTCGGTGCGCTTGCCGCACGCTACTCCAGCGTCGTGGTCTGCGGGCAGTCGATGGGAGCTGCCTTGGCGATCGAGCTTGCCGCGACGCAGCAGCTCGCCGGCCTTGCACTGCTGGCGCCGTACATCGCGATGCCGCGCAGCGGGCGGGCAATCGCCAGGGCATGGCCACTAGTCGAAGGTGTGTATCCCGTCTTGCGGATACGAGACGAAAGGTCGATACACGACGCACAGGCTGGAGCACAATCGCTGGCGTACGGGTATACAACACCGCGCCTGGTCCGCGAGCTTCGCGATGTCATGCTGCACGCACGGCGACAGCTACCCGCGATCCGCACCGCGACGCTCATCGTTCACTCGCGCGAGGACAATCGAGTGCCACCCGAGGACGTGTTGCGCGCCGCAGCGCTCATCGAGCACCCGGTCAAGTCACTGCACTGGATGGGCGGATGCGGACACGTACTCACGGCAGACTATTGCAGGGATGCCGTCGCGTCTCTGGTCATCGACTGGTTTGAACGCTGCAGGACACACGAACGCGCCGCAACAACGGCTCGTTAGGCTACACTCTCACGGTTCCGGCCGGCATCTTTCTAAGGACTCCTGTAGAGGCAACGAATGGCTGAGGTTACCTGTTCCCGATGCGGCCAGACCCGCGCTGGCTTCGAGCGACCGCCTTTTCCCGGTGCGATCGGCGCGCGCATCCTCGCTGAGATCTGTCAAAACTGTTGGGCGGATTGGGTTAAGCAGCAAACGATGCTCATCAACCACTATGGCCTAAATGTGATGGACCCACAGGCTCGCGCGTTTCTCACCAAGAACATGCAAGCGTTCCTGTTCAAAACCGGCGTGAACGAGGACGTCGACACGAGCAAGAAGGGAACGATCTCATGGTGAGTCACATCGCGCGCGTAGCCGCGCGGACATTCCTTGCGCTCGCGATGGCGTTGGCGCTTGGCTGCACGCGCGGACCGTCGACAGCCGCGGCTCCTGCGGGAGGTGCCGCCGCGCCCATTGTAGCCAACCCAGCGCCGACTGCATGGGCGGATTCTCTGCTGCGCACAATGTCACTGCGCGACAAAGTGGCGCAGCTCGTGTGGCCCTGGATCCTTGGTGACTACGTCGCCGAGGCTAGCCCTGAGTGGCAACGCATTCTGCGCTACGCGACCGAAGACCATGTCGGCGGCTTCATCGTTTCGGTCGGATCCCCGCTCGAAATCGCCACCAAGATCAATGCCCTGCAGCGGGCCAGCGATCTTCCGCTCCTCGTGAGCGCGGATCTGGAAACCGGCGTTGGCTTTCGCGCACGCGGCGGCTATTTCCTGCCTAACGCGATCGACCTGGGTGGAGCGACGACCTTCCCGTGGCTCATGGCACTGGGCGCATCGAACGATACGGCGCTGGCGTACGACATGGGCCGCGTCACAGCCGCCGAAGGGCGCGCGTTAGGCATCCACATCGCCTTCGGCCCGGTACTCGATGTCAACAACAACCCCGCTAATCCCGTCATCGGCGCGCGGTCATTCGGGGAAGATCCTGCGCGCGTCGGCCGGCTGGGAGCCGCGCAAATCCGCGGCATTCAGGAACACGGTATGCTGGCGACCGGGAAACATTTTCCGGGCCATGGCGACACCGAGATCAACTCACACCTCGATCTGCCTGTTGTGGACGTGAGTCGCGCGCGTCTCGACTCCATCGAGCTGATTCCCTTCCGCGCGGCCGTCAACGCCGGTCTCGGTGCGATGATGACGTTTCATGGAGTGCTTCCAGCACTTGATTCCAGTCGGGTGCCGGCGACGCTGTCACGCGCCGTGTTGGGGAAACTGCTTCGCGATGAGCTCAAGTTCGACGGCCTCATCGTCACCGATGCCATGACTATGGAAGGAGTGATTAAACAATTCGGACCCGCTGAGTCGAATAAGCGTGCCATCGAGGCAGGTGCGGACGTGTTGCTCATGCCAGTCGATATCCGCTCGGCGATTGACGCGGTTGTGGAAGGCGTGAAGGAAGGGCGTTACGACGAAGCACGCATCGAACGCTCGGCACGCCGAGTGCTCGCGCTCAAAGCGATGTTTGGACTGCGGAGGAGTCGCTTTGTCGATCTGAATCATGTGCGCAGCGTAGTCGGAGACACCGCGCACGTCGCGATCGCGAATCGTATGGCGGAGCGCGGAATCGTTCTCGTGCGAGACGCGAAAAACAGCGTACCAATGCAGCGTGATCAGCGACGACCGCGCGTCTACTCGCTTGCGTACGCGCGGCGCGCTGATCTTGGAGCGGGTGTAGCGTTCAACGCGTACTTGCGCAGCAAATCACTGAACGTCACGCACGACGTTGTGATTTCAGATGATTCGAGCACGAGTTTTGGCCGCGCACTTGAGCGGGCGCGCGCCGGAGACATCGTGATCGTGAGCAACTACGTGAACGTCACTTCGGAAACCGCGACAGCGAGCGTTGATAGAGCGTTTGCAGATTTTGTGCGCACGGTGGTTAGCGAGCACTCGGGAAGTGGAGTGGTTCTTGTGACATTCGGAACGCCGTATTTATTGCAGCAAATTGCTGAGGTGCCGGCGTACATGATTGCGTGGGGAAGTCACGTTGCTTCGCAACGGGCCGCAGCGCGCGCGTTGCTCGGAGAGATCGACATCACCGCGACACTTCCGATCTCTATACCGCCACTGCACAAGATTGGAGACGGTGTGCAACGCTCGGCGAGATTGACGCCGTGATCTAAGCGCGACATATTTTGCGCCCGCTAGTGATGAGGGCCCGTGGATTCGTGACGGGCCCTTGACATTAGTAGCAATTGGCTACTAATTCGCGCCCTCCATGCGCGAGCGCACTTCTCAAGCGCCGACGCGAACTGTTCCGCGCCGCGCAACCTTCACGGTCGATCTCGTACTTCTTGCACCGCGAGGCAAGCATCTGACGCTGCTGCTCGCGCGTGTCGCGAGTAACGGAACGAAAGAGCGCTGGCTGCTGCCATGCGACGGACCACGAAAAGGAGAATCAGTCGAAGCTGTCGCGCGGCGACTCGTGCGCAGTGTTGTCGGCAGTGACGTCGCCTGGTTCGAGCAAACGGGGGCGTTCGGCGATGGGAAACGACATGCCGTGAGTGCCGAGGTGTCGGTTTGTTTTATAGGTGTCGTCCCCGCCCACACGTCGGCGGCTACCGGCTACGCCTGGCACCCCGTCGCCGATCTTCCGCCACTTCCTGCGCGACAAACGGAGATGGCCGAAGGAGCACTGGCGCAGGTGCGCGACCGGATCGACTACGCCCCAGTCGCCTTTCGTCTCTTGCCGGCAGAATTCACACTCAGCGAGCTGCAGCAGACGTACGAGATGCTGCTCGGTCGCCGGTTACACAAAGCGAGCTTTCGGCGTGCCCTCCAGGCGGCTTGGCTTGTCGAGCCGACGGATGAATGGCGTAGCGAAGGTCGCGGGCGACCGGCTCAGCTGTTCCGCTATGCGCCGCGCCGACGGCGCGGGAACCGGCGCGGCGTGCGCTTTGATCTTCTCGGCGAGAATCGCGCGCGCTCTTAGCTGATCAGCTGTACAACGCAGACAGCTGCGTTACTGGAACCGGACTTGACCGTCTGGCGTATTAGTTGCAAAGTGTTAATAACACAAAAAGCGCGGGACGGTCATGCTGGCCTATCTCGAATCTCTTTGTGCGGCATTGGTGGCCCGCGATACAGCGGGGATTCAGCGGTTGCTCCGGCATCCGCTCGTCAACGCACTGCCGCGCGACGTGCGCGACGAAGCGCTGACGATTGCGCGCGGCGGAACGCGCACGTTTGTCGCGCCGATTCATACCCTGCGTCTCTTTCATCAGACGGCGCATCTACTCGGTGTGTGTGAGGATCCCGCGGCGAAGCACCGCGCACAGGCAGCGAATGACCAGGGTCCCGACCAGATGGAAATTCCATTCGACCTTGTTGCGGCGCGCTGAACGCAGGCGCTAAGAAAGACGCTTGAGCGCTCCGTTCGTCGGAGCGCTTCGTTTTGGGGGTGCTAGAAGCGTGGGCGCCCGTCGGCTTGCGATCGCAGCAACGCACGCGCGATGGCAATGTTGTCAGCTGCGATCTCGAGAAGCTGACGAAAGACGCTCTGCGATGATGCGCCCTCTGCCACAGCAACGACCGGAGGGTGATGACCATCGCGCCGCGCGGGATCGGATCGCCGCTCCACCGTAATCACAGCGCGATGAGGCTGCTTCTCGACAGGGCCACCATCGGCTTCGATGTTGACGAAGCCGCCTCCAGGGAGGTTGCGGCGATATAAGATTCGCCGGGGCAATCGAGCCGGCCCTGAGTAACTGTTAAATGGCTCCATTGGAGGTTAGAGCCGAGGGTGCCACGGCGAGCGACGTGGCACTCTCCTGTGTGTGTTAGTCGCCTGCTTTAGACAGCGACCTTGGTGACGTCAGAAGCTTGCGGCCCCTTCTGTCCTTGGACAATCTCAAACTCGACCTTATCGCCTTCTACGAGCGATCTAAACCCGCCCATTTGGATTGCGCTAAAGTGCACGAAGACATCCGGTCCACCATCTCGTGCGATAAAGCCGTAGCCTTTCGCATCGTTGAACCACTTTACTGTGCCGTTGATACGAGACATAACAAGTTCCTCTTCCCCATGTTCGGGGCTGGCGAGCAAACGATTCTCTAACACGCTGCCAGTTCACGTGATAGAGAAATGACAGCGCGCGCAACCCTGGAAGAGTTGCGCGCGCAACGAACGACGCGATTCGCCCAATAGGGCGACGAAAAAGCTGGTGCTAGGCGGCTCCCGCTATATACCGGGCGAGTCGGCCGCAATTTTGGCAACGCAGCGTCACATGGGAATAGGGCGCTGGCGGAAAGACTGCCGGGTTGCGCTCGATAGGCCCCGAGCACGAAGGACAGCTCAGTGGAGAGCCCGTGCGATCGCTCGCGATCAAATGAAGAGCCTGTGCCGGATTGTACGTCGCCGGACGGGGCTTGCGCATGAGACCTCCAGTAGGGATGCAGTGCGGCCAATGATGGGCCAGAACAAACACACGGTCCTGACACCAACGCGCCACAGACCACGGCATCACGATCGGAGGCGCAACGAGCTGTTATTGACGTGCCTTCAAGCAATGGAACCAAATCTCCGCACTTCGACGATCAAGGAAGCGATCGTGATGCATCGCCACGAGTAATCGGGGCGGAGCTCACAATGCTTCTCGACAGCCGCCGCGATACCCGATTGGGTGAACGCGTACGGCAGCTTGAGCGTTGTACGCAAGCCACCTACCAAGGTTCCTGGTGGATGGTCTGCGCCGCAGTGATGCAGGGCACGCGCCGGCGTAACCCTTGGTGCAGAATATAAGTGGTGCTGGAAGGGCCCTTACGTCTCTAAGACGAGGTCGCCGTCTGCGTCGATCGCGAGCTCGCTCTCATGGCGGCAGACTCCGCAGGACCGCGTGACATGCCAGATCGCCTTAAACTCTTCGCGTAGCGATTTCGGCGCGGCCTTCACGACAATGCGCTTGAAGCTGTACTCGCCGCAGTGTGTGCAAGCATGCGAGCGAGCGATTCGTTCTGCACGTTCGAGGGAGACGGGACCGCGAGTCACTCCCCGCTCCGCTGACCACCATCCCCCACCGCTCGAGCCGTGGCGCGTGCCGCAGGCGCCTTCGCTTCGCCGCCTTCAGGGACGTGAGCGCGCAACATTTCGCGAAGACCGCCTAACGCCGCCATAACGCCGCTCGCTTCGGCGGGGAGGAAAAACGTTGTTCCTTTGCCCTGCGTCAGCGCTGGCAGGTTCTCGATGTACTTCTGTCCTAGCAGGTACATGCCCACGTGTTCGGCAGGGAGCGCAGCTCCGATGCGCCGGATAGCTTCGGCCTCCGCTTCGGCCATCCTTAGCCGAGCCTCTGCCTGACCGGTCGCACGGAGTACGGCGGCCTGTTTTTCCGCTTCGGCTCTTAGGATCTGCGACTCACGCACACCTTCGGCTTCGAGGATAGCAGCACGCTTGGTGGCTTCTGCTTGTGTGACCGTGGCGCGCCGTTCGCGCTCGGCGCGCATCTGCAGTTCCATCGACTGCTGGATGTCGTGCGGCGGCTCGATGGCTTGTAGCTCTACGCGGGTCACGTCGACGCCCCAGCCTAACGAGGCTTCCTCGATCACTTCGCGCATGCGTTTGTTGATCACTTCGCGACTTGCCAGCGTCGAGTCGAGCTCCATTTCACCGACGATATTACGCAAAGTCGTCCGCGTTAGGGTCTCGATGGCGTAAGGAAGGTTCTGCACCGCGTACGTCGCCTTCTGCGGATCGGCGACGCGATAGTAAACGACAGCGTCGATATCGATCGTGACGTTGTCCTTGGTGATGACGGGCTGGCTCGGGAAGTTGAGCACCTGCTCGCGCAGGTCGATCCTTGCCGTCGATCCCGAGGTGATCTTCTTGATGCCCGAGACGTCCGCCTCGAAATACCGCACGTCGAGCGTTCGGGGGCGCTCAATAAACGGGATCAAGAAGTTCAACCCTGAGCGCGCGACGCGATGAAAGCGTCCAAGCCGTTCAACGACGATGACTTCGGCCTGACCGATGATCTTGATTGACCTGGCGAGGATGTAGAGCGCGATAACGCCAAGTATTGCGGGGATGAACGACATAGAGAGAGCCGCACGAATTGGGGGCGGCTGATTGTATGCCGGGAGGGCCCTGCCGGGCCAGACCCGAACGAAGCTCCGAGTGACAGACTAAAAGTCTACCGCTTCCACTCAGCGACGAAGATATTCGTTTCTCCCATCTCGCGACCGTTGCGGTTCGATGCCCACAGCAGCTTGGTGCCGTCGGGGCTGAACATCGGGAAGCCGTCAAACTCGGCGTGGGTTGTGATCTGCTCCAGGTTGCTTCCGTCCGCATTCACCATGAACAGGTCGAAGTTACGCGAGCGGGGATTCTTATAGTTGGATGAGAAGACAATCCGCTGGCCATCAGGTGTCCATGACGGTCCGAAGTTCGCGCCGCCTAGGCGCGTGACCTGCCGTTGATCGCTCCCGTCCGCGTTCATGACGAAGAGCTCCACTTGGCTGGGGCGTACCATCCGATCGGCTAACAGTCCGCGGTATTGCGCGAGCTGCACGGAATCTGATGGATGATGAGCTCGATACACGATCTTGCTTCCGTCGGGGGACCACCAGGGACCGCCGTCATACCCCGGCGTGTTCGTGAGTCGCTTGAGACCAGTGCCGTCGATGTTCATCACATAGATGTCGAGATCACCGTCCTTGAGCGAGGTAAATACGATGCGCTTGCCATCCGGCGAGACGACGGATTCCGCGGTGTAGGTATTGAAGTTCGTTAGGCGTTTGAGGTCGGAGCCGTCGCGATTCACCGTGTACAGGTCGAAACGATCGAGCGGCCAGACATAACCACGTGACGGATCGGGACGCGGTGGGCAGGTTGAATCGTGCGCGTGGGACGATGCGAAGAGCAGCCTGTTGTTGCCCGGCAAAAACCAACCGCACGTGGTCTTGCCGCGGCCGGTCGAAATCCTGTGCAGGCCGCTGCCATCAGCGCGCATAACGTACTGCTGGTCGCACTGCATGCCGGCGAGCGTTGACTGCATCGTGATCCACTGGCCGTCGCTGCTCCAGTAGGCTTCGGCATTCTGCCCGCCAAACGTGAGCTGGCGGACGTTCGTGAGATGGCGCTCGCCTGAGTCGGCGGCAACGCGAGCGTCACGCGACTGCGCGAGGGCGGAGTGAGAGGGCGCCCAGATCAAAACCGCCGCCCCGAGAAGGGCGGCGGCGAAAAACGTTCGATGGTGCATCGTTAGGCTTCGCAGCTATCTACTCGGTGGATTGGCGAGCGCGAAGAGGTCGCGCTGCGTCTGACCCTTGCGCAACAAGTCTAACGCCGTGCGGAGCTGGACGTCATCGTCCAGTGTGCGGCGGTGTGCCGTCGAGTCACCGAAGGCCACGCGCGCGACGGCGAACTCAAGTTGACGATCGATGTAGTGAGGAACGCGGTCCACGCTCTTGCGATCGACATCGATTCCTTTGGTCTTGAGCCGGCTGTAGTAGTCCTCACGCCACTGCGCGGTGACGACGAAGTCCGGCTTGACACTGGCTTTGAGGTCCTGAGCCAGCTCATAGCGCGTCACGTACATCTCGCGTTCCTTCGCCGCCGTGGCTTTGCGAAACTCCTGTTCGATCGTTGTGAACGTATCCGGCCGAACGATGAGGTCCGGCGTAATCGCACCACCACCATACACGATGCGTCCCGCATCCGATTTGAACTGCGGTCGCGCTCGACGGGCGGAATCACTCTCGACGGAATCGGTGACTTCCACCACGATGCCATCCGGGCCGAGCTTGCGCTCCTTCTGGATGGAGCGCCCGCTTGGTGTATACCACTTCTGTGTCGTCATCTTGAGGGCGTATCCGCCGTCGAGATTGAACAGCGTCTGCACCAGGCCTTTGCCGAACGATGTCGTGCCAATGAGCAGGGCGCGATCGTGATCCTGCAGAGCGCCAGCGACGATCTCCGAAGCCGACGCGCTGAATTGGTCAGTCAGAATCACGAGCGGGAGCGTCGGTGCGATTGGACGTTGGCGCGCGACGTACACCTGCGGCTCGACGTTGCGGCCGCGCACACTTACGATCTCCTGCCCCTGGTTCAAGAACAGGTTGCTCATCTCGAGTGCCTGTTCGAGATATCCGCCGGGGTTGTTGCGCAGATCGAGCACGAGGCCTTTTATCCCTTCGCTCGTTAGGCGGCGCAGCGCAGCGCCGACTTCGCGCGACGACGTTTCGTTGAACCCTTGTACCTTGATGTACCCGATGTTCCCGTCGTACATGAGTGCGTGCTGCACGGCGGGGACGTGGATCACGGCGCGTGTGAACGTAGTGCGGATCGGCTCCGCAACACCGGGTCGCGCGAACGTGACCTGTACCTTCGTTCCGGGGACACCTGTGATGGTCTCGGCGACTTTGCGGCTCGTCCACCCGCGCGTAACCGCGGTGTCGATGCCCACGATCAAATCGCCTTCGTGAATGCCTGCTTGCTCGGCTGGCGTGCCCGGGAAGACCTTGGCGACCATGACGCCGCGATTCGGGTGTTCCTCGATGGACATGCCGACGCCGCCGTAGCGCCCACCCGTGTTCTTTGTGAACTCGGAGAGCTGCTTGGGCGACAAGAGCTCCGAGTACGGGTCGTGAAGCTGGCCGATCAGGCCGCGCGCAGCCTTTTCATAAAGGTCCGGTGCCCGCACCGAATCGACGAAGCGATGCTGTACTAAGTCGAGCACCTGGCCGAAGAGCCGTCCGCCGTCGGCAACCTCGCGGTCTTGATATACGAATGCCCCTACCAAGACGGGGGCGAGGATCGCACCAACCAGCGCGGCTTTCTTGAGCGATTTCATCAACGTCTACCGAGTTAAGTGAAGCGACGCCATCAGATACGCAGACTACACCGAGTGTGTTCCGCAACATCGCAAGACAACGGCCACTGCAAATCCACCCACTCCGCCACTCAAACGAATGCGCGCTAGCCCGAAAAAGTGCCAACCGGATTCCCGCGCGGGGCTAGTGAATATGTCACTTCCCAACCCGATTCTGTGCGCGACGTCTCCACGTCACGCACGATTCCTGACGCGAGCAGCATCTCGTGAGCAGGCTGCAACACGCGCAGGAGATGCGATGGATAGCGTTGCAGCAAAGGCAGTTGCTCCGCAAGGGCCTCAAGCGACATGGTCCAGGTTCCTTGCGCCGCTGCGCGCACGACCTCCAATAATCGATACAGGCGACGTGCGACGGGTGATGAGAGCGCCTGGTAGTGGGGGACCGAGAGAGCGGACGTGAAGCCGGCCGTGAGGTTGCCGCGAATGATCGGCGATAACATGATCGTCGCATCGCCCGGCTCTGGGGACGCAAATGCCGGGAAGAGCGCGAGCTGATCGCGGTCTGCAACACGTCGACGATCGATTGCGACAGAAGTGAGGATGCTAAACCGCCCCTCGAAAGGGGCGTTGGCGACGGCATTCCAATAAGTGCTTGTCGATTCCAGAGAGGTGCGTAGGAGCCGATTCAATGCAGACCGGAGTTGTTCATATGTGCGGCCATCCGCGCGACGACCGATGGAACGCAGGAATGCGTGCAGCGTGAACGAGATGCAGCCGTCGGTGGGTGAAGCGGCCTCGACGAAACGACGGCAAATCTCGACGTAGACATCCTGATCGAAGGTCCCAGGGAGGCGATCACCGGGGCTGGGGAGGACACGCCAGCGGCCACCGTTCTCCGGGGAATAGGTGATGGCCGCATCGTCGGCCGAATCGCTGAGCCGGAAGACGGGGAGCGCTTCGAAAGCGCGGTCGAGCGGGATAACGCGCGCGGCCATTCGGCGTGGCGCGGCGTGTTTCATAACGCGAGAAGGTGCCGCCCAGTCACTCGTAAGGCAAGTGTCTCGTCAGGCATCAAGACGAATGATCTGTCCCGTTATGGCGTGTGCCGCATCGGAGCAGAGATACAACGCGAGGTCGGCGACCTGCTCGCGCTCGACATAACGCGTGCTTTGTCCCATGCTCTTTTCGTTGCTGGCGGTGCGTATGGAGGTCGGCGCCAACGCATTCGCGCGGACACCGTTCCCGGCTTCCTCGGATGCGACTGCGCGCATGAGCGCCGCGACGCCGGACTTCGCCGCGGCGTAGGCGAAGATGCGCGCGCCGGTGCTCCCAGGGAGCACGGCCGCGGAGCTGACGTAGAGAATGCTGCCGCGCGCACGACGCAACGACGGAAGCAGGGCACGTGTCGTTAGGTAGGCTGTCGTGAGGTTGATCGCAATCATGTTGCTGTACGTGGCAGGGTCGCTGTCGGCCACGGATCCTGTCACGGCAAAGCCACCGGCAAGACAGACGAGCGCATGAATCCCGTTAGGCGCCACCTGTTCGATCTTGCCAGCCAGTTCTTGGACGGCGGTGACGTCGGACAGGTCGCAGGCGAACGGATGCACCTGGCCTCCGCTCGAGCGGACGTCGTCGGCGCGCTGCGAGGCATTAGCGAGATCACGGTCAACCAACACGAGATCCAGGTTCGCGCGCGCGAAGACTTGGGCAACCGCCTCCCCGACCTGACCCTGGCGCCCAACGCCCGTTAGTACAGCGGTGCGTCGCTCAGCAGCAGCATTCATCGCGCTGCGGAGCGCCCTAAGACGGTCCGCAGGGCTTCACGCATAGCGACAATCGCGTCGTCGTGCGCCGCGACGGCATCCTCGCGAACGTGCAGCTCAACGCCATCGGCGATCGGCACGCGGCGCCATGGGACGAATGGCTCGTCGTCGTGCTGCGCGACTGTCGGAGTACCAGTTAGGAGTGCTGGGGCTAGCGACTGCGCGACGCGACGCTCGAGGGCGTCGCCTGTCATCTCGTGCATCTCGCGCTGGATCGCGTCCAGCGTTAGGCCTTCGCGTTGACGCAGTTTGATCGCGAGCAGCTGCAGAAAGTGGCGATAGTTGTACGTCGCCGCGGTGCCCGCTCCTTCTGGCCGGTCGAGCAAGCGATGCGCGACGTAGAATCGCACAGCACGCGCAGTGGGTGCAACGCGTGCTGAAGCATTGGTCGGCCGTACGCCCGCAGCGTCGACGAGCGACGCGACGTGTGCCGCGAGCCCACGCGCATTCCACGGCGCGAGGCGCGCATGAGCTCGCAACACCCCAACCGGTGAATCGACCATGCGCCTGACGCGCGGCGCTACTTGTGCTTACGAGCTTTGCTGGCGGCCTTCTTCGGCGCTTTCTTCTTTGCAGCTTTCTTAGGCGCGGCCTTCTTTTTCGCCGGCTTGGTTTTAGCGGCGGCCTTCTTTTTTGCACCACCTGACTTGGCCGCAGCCTTCTTTGCCGCGGGCTTCGTTGCAGCAACGCGCGCAGGTGCCGCTTTCTTGGCGGCAGGAGGCGGCGCCGCCTTCTTGGCAGCGGGAGCTGCGGCCGGAGTGGCGGCAGCACGTTTGAGGGCTCCCGCGGCTGCAGCAGGCGCAGCAGCGGCCGCCGCCGAAGGTGCTGTGGGAGGCTGCGGCACACCACGTTTGCGGCCACGTCGCGGTCCGTCATCCGCGAAGAGGTCAGCGACTTCGTCGTCGCCGCCCTCCTCGTCGTCTCCGATTTCCCGATCTGCTACGCCGCCTTCCTCCTCCTCATCCAGCGAGGCGTCCTCCGGCTCGTCCCAGAGATCGGAATCGGGCTTGGCGGAAGACCACCCTTCCTCATCTTCTTCATCATCGTCATACGTTCGGCCATAACCGAGATCTTCCATCTCGTCGTCGTCGCCGAATCGCAGCGTCGCATCGAAATGATCGCGACGTGGCATGGGATTCCTCCTGCAGTGCTCGGGCTTGTATGAGTCTGTCGCGTGGTTTTCAGGGAGTTCGCACCGCTCGGTCCGCGCTGCGGCGAGAGCGAATCCCTAGTAAGTCTCGAAGCGCGGCGCGTCAAGTACAGTTATCTGCCGAGTCCCAGGATGTGACTTTCGCGCACAGCTCGGACGAGCGCTTCGAAGACGCCGGGGTCAAGGAGACCACCGGAATGTGCGGTGAGGTACTCCAGCGTTTCGGTGGTGCTCATCGCGGCACGGAAGGGACGCGGCGAGATCAACGCAACGAAAGTCTCGGCCGCGCAAAGGATGCGCCCTCCGAGCGGGATCTTCTCACCAACGAGCCGGCGGGGGTAACCGCTGCCATCCCAGTGCTCATGGTGCGTATGAACGAAATCGACGACCTCATGATGAAAGCCTAACGGCGCGAGGATCTCGACGCCGATTCGAACATGCTGCCGGATCCGGTCGAATTCATCAGGGCCGAGTGGCCCTGGGCGTGCGATCAGCGCCGCTGGCACGGCGATGAGCCCAATCTCACGCACACTTGCTGCAGTCTTGATGTCGTCGATTGTCGTTCCGGACAAACCCAAATCGGCCGTCACGACGCTAGCGATTGTCGCAACTCGTAGCGACGATCCCACGAGGAAGCCGAACGAGTCCTCGTACAGGGTGCAGATTCGCGCGAGGGATTCCGCGATCGCGGCCGTGCGCGAGTCGCGCTCTCTACCCAAGGCAGCCGTTCCTCTCGCAACCTCACGGTCGATGAATGATTCGAGTTGCCGGCGTTCGCGCGCGAGGGCTCGGCTTGCCAGCGCGCGCGCTATCGCCTGTTCCAATTCATGTAACGGCACCGGCTTCGTTAGGTAGTCCATGGCGCCGTGCGCGTATGCGGCGGTTTTCACCGAGTCGTCGTGATAGCCGGTCAGAAGAATGACAGCGAGATCGGGGTCGTGCGCGAGCGCAGCATCGATGAGTTGGACCCCATAGGCGTCGGGGAGACGCACATCTGACAGCAGCAGCGCGTATTGCTGCGAGCGCAGTTCGCGGAGGGCAGCGCCGCCGTCGCCCGCCGTGTGCACCAAGTAGCCGCGCGAGCGGAGGAAACGCGCTAGGGCGTCGCGCAGCGCCGGCTCGTCCTCGACGAGAAGGATACGGCGGCGATCCAGCTCACCCAGCAGGCGATCGGCGGGGAGGCCAGGATCTGCTCTCCCGCGACTCGCCATGGACTCGTTAGGCGTCTACAAACTCGACGTTTACGGGGTGCGGAATGATCCCCTCTTCGACTCCGCGCTGCAAGAGGTGCGCGACGGCAGTACGGCCCCGCACACCATAGTCCAGCGTCCAATCGTTCACGTACATGCCTACGAACGTATCTGCTTTCGCCCGGTCGAGGCCCCGTGCATAACGCAATGCATGATCGAGCGCGAGCTCGCGGTTGGCGAGCGAATGGGCGATGCTCGCGCGCAAGTGGCGTGAGATCTTCGCGATGAGCGGTGCGCCGAGATCCTTGCGCACGACGTTGCCGCCGAGCGGCAGCGGATACTGAGTTTCCTCGAACCACCAAGCGCCGAGATCGACGATCAGATGGAGACCGCGATCAGGATATGTGAGCTGCCCTTCGTGAATGAGGAGGCCGAGGTCCACATCGCCGCGCGCAACCGCGTCTTCGATCGTATCGAACGGCAATACAACCGGCTCGAAGTTGTGCTCGAAGAGTCGCAGCGCGAGGTACGCGGTGGTGAGCTTGCCAGGAATGCCGATGCGAGCACCGGCTATCTCGTGGCGCGCGAATTGTCGTTTGGCAACAAGCCGCGGACCATAGCGATCTCCCATAGACGCACCGTGCGGAAGCAGCGCGTAGCGGTCGGTCAGGTATGCGTAGGCATGAATGGATACTGCCGTGACCTCGAGTTCACCGCGCAGCGCGCGCTGGTTGAGCGACTCGATGTCCTGCAGCTCGTGCACGTACTGTATCCCCTCCGTATCGATGAGGTTTTGGGCCAGTGCATAGAACATGAACGCGTCGTCCGAGTCAGGGCTGTGACAAACGCGGATTGTTCGCGGGGCGACGGATGCGAGCATGTGAGGTGGGCGAGAGCCTAACGCCGATCGCGAACAGCCGTGACGGCCGCTCGAATATCGGCATCGTGAAGTTGGTACTCTTCGAGTCCAAGAGCGCGCTCGCTCGATTCGGCAGCGACGAGGCGCGTGTAAAACCTTGCGGCGGAAGTCGTATCACCGCGCCGTTCCGCGATCTTGGCGGCGAGAATCAAGCCCAACAAGTGTTGCGGCTTTGCTTGCAATATGGTGTCAACCTGTGCCTGCGCGAGCTCGAGCTGATCAGCAGCGACAGCGACGCGACCGAAGTCGTAACGCAGATGCGCATCGAGTGGCGCTAACGATTGAAACGTAGGAATTGCCATGGACGCAAACAGCTGAACACTGTCGCGCTTTCCTTCTTCGTCCAGTCGCATGATGCGATCGAAGAGACGTGAAGCGCGGTCGCGCGGCGTCATTTGTGAGATGTCAGGAGCACGGAGAGCGGAAGCGGCTTCGGGAGGGGAAGAAAGCGGCTGCGTTGCTGGCGTGACACTAGTACCCATTCGTTGCGCGACTACGAGTACCAACAAAGCCGCGGAGGCAACGCCACCGATGATCCAAGGAACTCGGCTCGTTGCTGGCGGTGCACCCGGAACAGCGGCGAACAGCGCTTGAGCGGCGACAGGATTGCCGCACTGCTGACAGAATCGCGCGCCAGCGGCGAGCGCGGTTGCGCAGCGCGCGCAGG